>JASHOY010000182.1 GCA_030038435.1 Acidobacteriaceae bacterium
AAAGTTCGGGGAGTGGCTCAGCCTGGTAGAGCACCTGGTTCGGGACCAGGGGGTCGGAGGTTCAAATCCTCTCTCCCCGACCATCTTTAGAATCATTCGCTTACAAAGACTCTCCGGTGCTGGCAAACATGGCGCAAGGGCTTAGCTTTGGCAAGCATGTCGCCTGCCTGCCGCGCCAGCTACAAGAACTCAGGGATTTCGCCTCATCGAGCGCGAATCTGATTTGATCCAAAATGGCTTTCAAAATCATTTCCGGCGTGTCCGAGAAATCCTTTTCGGTAGCTGTTTCGTGTTCCTCCGTTCGGAATAGGCGTGGCGCACTGGGGCCTGCCGCGAAGCTGCAGGCAATCAAGATCTCTCTTTTGCCGACACTCTGTTTGTAGGTTTTGCGTCTGCCATTGAGGTTGCCGCATAGGCCGCACTCGCTGCGCTTACGGCGTAAAAAATCATCGGGAACGTCCTCCGGTCTATAGATTTGACACTTGTCCAGGTATCGTGCTACTTTCCTTCGAAACATCAAAGGTCCAATTCCCCAGTGCTGTACTAGAGCCTTTGTCCTCCGTCGAGATTTGAACTCGAGGTGCCAGCATGAACGGCTGCCGACACTCTCACGCGCTTCTGCTATCGATGGCCTTGACGGTCGCTGCGGTTGGTTGCCAGAAACAACCACGCCCCGGCACAGTTCAGGACGAAGCCATGCAAGCGCACCGCACTGCAGCTACTTTCCCGGCTGCTGACGAAGACTACTTCCATGACATGGACGGTGGTGTGGCACTTACACCCGATGAGGTGAAGGGCCGCGATATGTGGATCGTCTGGACGGGCGGGAATGACCGGTTATGGGATACGCTTTCGGCGACCAGCTTCGGAGCACTCGATTTTCTCAAGACCCTATCCTCCCACCCAAGCCTCAAGTTTTCTCGTGACAATCGATGGAGCTATCTGGGGTTGGTCAATGAACCGTGTTTTATAAAGGCTACAGGACCCGACCCGAAGCGATTTGGGCTGTGGCTGGACAAACGCGACCCCAACTGCCCTCCCGACCCTTTCGAAAATGAAGCCAAGTATCCGGGGGTCAAGATAGGAGCGCGCGGCAAGAACCTTCCGGTTGGTTCTTATTATGGCTGGGCTTCCGGCATTGTTGGACTGCGTCTGTTTCCTAACCCGGCTTTCGACAAAGCCGCCCAAGAAAAGTGGGACCCGGTGCGTTATTATACCGACCCCACTTACTACAACAATAAGGATCTTGTGCGTCCATTTCGCGTCGGTATGTCGTGTGCGTTTTGCCACCTAAGTCCGAACCCCATCAATCCACCTAAAGACCCTGAACATCCAGAGTGGGCAAATCTTTCCTCCAATGTAGGCGCGCAATACTTCTGGATTGATCGCATCTTCGACTGGCAGGCGGATCCAAGTAACTACGTGTTCCAGTTGTTTCACAGCCAGCTTCCCGGCACATTGGATACCTCGCTGGTGTCGACGGATAACATCAACAATCCCCGCACCATGAACGCTATTTATGAAGTGGGACCTCGGCTAGATCAGGCACTCCGGTTCGGCAAAGAGACCCTGGTCGGCGAGAACCTGAACAACAAGCAGCTCAATGACTTTGTGCCCCCGTCCTCGCCTTTGACAAAGTACTTCGTTCCCCCAGACGTAGCCTATTCACCGCGGGTATTGAAAGATGGAGCTGACTCGGTAGGGGTCCTTGGTGCATTGAACCGCGTGTATATCAATATTGGCCTATTTAGTGAAGAATGGTTGTTGCACTTCAACCCGTTGGTGGGCGGTAAGCCGACAACCCCCATTAAGATCTCCGTCGCTAACAAAAACTCGGTATATTGGCAGGTAACGGAAGCACAGACCCCAGACATGGCGCTGTTTTTCCTGGCGGGTTCTTCGCCTCATAAGTTGAAAGACGCGCCTGGCGGGTCAAAGTATCTCACTGCTGATGCCGCCACAATCGACCTTGGAAAGACCGTCTTCGCTGATTACTGCGCGCGCTGCCACTCCAGCAAAATACCTAAACCCGCTCCAGGCATGGATCCGGGTGGCTGCTCCGGGCCGAACTATATGAAATGCTGGAATGCGTACTGGAAATGGACGCAAACACCCGAGTTCAAAACAGAGATGGAAGCCATCGTTAGAGCTCCAGACTTTCTCGATGGAAACTTCCTGTCTGCTGAGTTCAGAGTCCCGGTTACGCTTTTGCAGACCAACGCATGCAGTCCGCTGGCAACCAACGCCATCCGTGGCAACATCTGGGATAACTTCTCGTCTGAGACTTATAAAGAACTTCCTTCCGTCGGCGCCATTACTTACTACGACCCTTACAACGGGATGCCGCATTCCTTCACAATGCCTGCCGGGGGCCGAGGATTCACTCGCCCGGCGTCTCTCATCAGCCTGTGGTCAACGGCGCCTTTCTTGCTCAACAACAGCGTGGGGAGGCTCAACCCGAAGGCACCGAACGACGATTACAATCCTTCTCCAACGGTTGACAACCGGATGGCAGTCTTTCAAGATGCGATTACAAAGTTACTCTGGCCGGAGCGCCGCGAGAAGGATCCGGTCATCGGCAATCTTGTTGGCAACCAGGTGGCGGGAAGTCAAATTGCCCGCACTACGGCTGAGAGCTATATCCGGGTTGCGCCGGGTTATGTCCCCGACAATCTGAAGGGACTCACCGGCATTGGCCAGCAATTGTTGCCATCGGTGTTCAACAACGGCGGAATTGAGATAGGCCCTATCCCCCAGGGGACTCCGGTGGACCTGCTCGCAAATCTCGACTTGCTTCCCGACGACGCAGATCTTGCGGGGAAGATCGACCACGACGCCAAAGTCCTGCAACTGCTGCTGCGACTGCAGCATGACCTGAAAGCTCTGGGCCCCAATCCGAGCGACGACGAGGCCCGCAAGGTTTTTGCAAATCTTGTGCAGCCAATGATGCAGCTAAGCAAATGTCCTGACTTCATCATCAATCGCGGCCATTACTTCGGCACGAGTTATGCGAAGGGCGAGCCACCGCTGAGCGATAAGGAAAAATTGGCGCTTATCGAATTTCTCAAGACTTTCTAGTCATACTGCAATCGCCGGCAGGCACGCTGAACAAGAAAGGGATCGCTGCATGAGCGATGGCGAGTTTGACTATGTGGTCGTCGGATCGGGCGCGGGCGGCGGCCCATTGGCGGCGAATCTGGCTAGCGCCGGCTTTACTGTCCTGCTGCTCGAAGCCGGTGGCGATCCATGCGCGACCAACGAGACCGGACGGTTCATGTACCAGGTGCCGATTTTTCACGCCTTCTCCACCGAGTATCCGCCATGCTCGTGGAACTACTATGTGCGTCACTACACGGATGATGCGCAACAGGCTAAAGATTCCAAGATAGTCAGGACTGAAGGCCGGGATTACATTTGGTACCCGCGAGCCGGAACCCTGGGCGGATGTACAGCTCATAACGCGATGATTACCGTCGTGCCGCAGGACGACGATTGGAACTATATTGCCAATCTTACTGGCGATTCCACCTGGAGCGCCAACAACATGCGCCAATATTTCGAGCGCCTGGAGAATTGCCACTATGTCCCCGCCCCGGGTTCCATTAAGGGAGATATAGACAAAGCATTTTCATCTATAGGAGGCTTGTTCCACGGAAAAGGCAACGGGCAAGACCAAACCGACGGTCATGGCTTCAGTGGCTGGCTCGGCACATTTGAGGCCGATCCGAAGCTGGTCTTGAAAGATCACGAATTGTTACAGCTTCTTCTGGATGGTGTTCAAAACGCACTCAGGGAGCATCTTGGGCCAGTTGGTATCGGCATTGAATCTCGTTTTGACCCCAATGACTCGCGCTTCCGCGAATCCAGCCCCGAGGGCTTGGTCTTTACGCCCATGTCCGTTGCAAACGGCAAAAGAAATGGCCCGCGTGAATTCGTGTTGAGGATACAACAGCAATTTCCCGGTAAGCTCACCATTCTTCAGAATGCCCTGGCTTCACGGGTTTTCTTTGAAGGCACGCAGGCGATTGGAGTCGAATTTATTGAGCAGGCACATCTCTTTCGGGCTGATCCACAAGCAACTGCCGACGGTTCCACGCTACAGCGCAGCCGGGCGCGCGCCAAGCGCGAGGTAATTCTTGCGGCGGGAGCATTCAACACGCCGCAACTTCTCATGCTTTCCGGCATCGGTCCCCGCGAGCAGCTTGCCAAATTCGGAATCGCGGAAGTCGTGAATCTGCCCGGTGTGGGCGCAAATCTGCAGGATCGTTACGAGGTCGCGGTCATCTCTTGTTTCGCGCGTGACTTTGAGTTAATCAATCATGCGACCTTCTCCCCTCCGGACCCGCAACCTGACCCCTATATGCAACAGTGGCTCAAGGAAGGCTCTGGGTTATATACAACTAACGGTGTTCTCATTGGAATGATTCTCCGCTCTTCGAAGGAGCTTAAAGACCCTGACCTTTATATCCTCGGGATACCGGGCACTTTCCGCGGCTATCAACCGGGCTACTCGAAGTTACTCGAATATCATCATAATCGCTTCACGTGGGCCATTCTGAAGGCGCGTACAAATAACTCGGGACGCGTGGAACTCAACTCCGCGCAGCCTTGGGATCCTCCGACGGTCAATTTTCAGTACTTCGGCGATGGCGGTCGCGTCAACGATCCGGATCTTGACGCTGTGGTGACAGGTGTGCAATTTGTCCGAGAGATGAATCACCGTCTCGCCGATCAGGGGCTCATCATTAACGAAGAAACTCCCGGGAGCATCTATTCAACGCCTGACCAGGTGCAGCAGTTCGTGCGTGACGAGGCCTGGGGGCACCATGCGTCCTGCAGTTGCCGCATTGGCGCGGACAGCGATGCAATGTCGGTTTTGGACAGCCGTCTCCGCGTTCGCGGTACGAAAGGGTTGCGCGTTGTGGACGCATCTGTGTTTCCGAAGATCCCCGGATATTTTATTGTTTCGGCGATATATATGGTCAGCGAAAAGGCCAACGAGATTATTCAGGAGGACGCCTGAACCATGAATCTCTCATCCTCTACATCCGCTTTCATATTGACGCCCGCAGTGGCGTTCAGCTTCCGGGAATTTGAAGTACATCGCGAGGTAAGCTTATGGCAATGAACACAGTAACAAACTGGTTCGGCAATCTCATATCTCATCCAGCGGTGATCGTCGATGCTAACAGCGTGGACGACATTGTGGGCGTGCTGAAAGATCCCGTGACGTATCCTTCACCGGTGCGCGCTGTCGGGTCGAATCACTCTACGACGCCTTGTGGCGTTGCTGATGGCGGAACGCTGATTCGCATGAAGATGAATAAGATTCTCAGTATTAGCGGCAATTCGCTCACCGTGCAGGCTGGCGCGGTTCATCTTGACATGGCCAAGGCATTGGAGGCGCAGAAGCTGCAGTTTTACGTCAATACGGAGATCGGCAGCCTGTCAGCAGGCAGCGCAGCTATCGCCGGAACCAAGGATGCGTCATTTCCCGGGGAATATGGACAAGTTGGCTCATACATCATTGGCGTGAAGCTGGTGTTGCCGGGCGGCGACCTGCTCGAAGTTACAGAAGCGGGCCAACCGGAATTGATGCAGCAGGTCAGGTCCAGCTATGGGATGTTCGGCATTGTCTACGAAGTAACTTACAGTATCAAGCTACTAACTCCTATGCACGTTCATCACAAAACCTTCTCTCTCGAAGAGTTCCTATCCGCACTTCCTGACTTAAAGGCTCTAGGCTATTCGATAATGTACTATCTGTTTCCGTTTCAGGACAAGATTACCGTGGAATTCCGGAAATACAATCCCGCTGCAACGGGCGATCCCGATCGAATTGCCTGGTCGCTGCGAAATCACATCTGGGGCACCTCCGGCCCGAAGCTGGGACACGACGTTGAACAGAACGTATCGATCCCTTCGATTCGCTATGGGATCATCGATGGATTCAATGCAACCTGGCGCTTCCAACTGGAGAATATCGTAAGCAGCGACAATACAATTCCGGGTGATCAAATCATCCAGTATCCGCCGGTTTCCAATGACAGCCGGTACACATTTAGTCTCTTTGCGTTCCCAGAAGAGCAGTTCCCCGCCGCGCTGACAGATTTCTTCAAATTCTGCAAGGACTATTATTCGCAAAAGGGGTACCGCTCCAACCTGCTCTACGTCGGTTACCGCATCGCGCAGGACCAGAAAGCTCTGCTTTCGTATTCGTGGGATGGAACTGTAATGACCATTGATCCTGTTTCAACGGCCAATGCGGGATGGGAGACTTTTCTGGACGCTTACAACCAATTCTGTAGCGAGCGGAATGGCCTTCCCGTGCTAAATCAAACTCCGCAGCTAACTCCCGCAATATTGCGAAAGGCGTACGGAGCCAAGCTCAATACACTCGATACAGTCCGCAAGCAATATGACCCCGGCAACCGCCTGATCAATGATTATTTTCGCCAGTTGCTGACGTAAGTGACATGCAAAGAAACGGACCGATTATGCAATATTCCAATAGACCGCGTACCGCTCCCAGCTTCGATTAAGCGGCTTCAGCGTTATGTCGTTTTCCTGGCCGATGGTGTGGAAAGTCAACGGCTCTCCCGGAACAGGCTTGATCCAGTCGGAAGGATCGGCGCCACGGGCTTTGAGCGTGGGCACATCGAGTTGCGGAGCCTCTGCGATTTCTGGACCCTGAAGGTGCTGGAGGTAATCGGGCAGACCGGTCTTGGGGAATTGCCCAGCGAGCACCAGCGGTCCATAGAGAAAGGCTTGACGTGTGGGGTCATCGTGCAACGGCTCGGCGGTGAGGCGCATGGGCATGACGAACTCGACGTGGTCGCCTGTTTCCCACAGACGCCGCAGGCTCAGATAACTGCCCGGCGTACCAACTGTGTCAAGCGGCTTGCCATTGAGCAAGATGATGTTGGCCGCAGTGGTCCACCCCGGGATGCGGAGGCGCAGAGACCAGGGCTCGGATGGCGTTGACTCGATGATGAGTTCCGTGCGGTCAGACTCGGGAAAGCTTGTTTTCTGGCGAAGACTGATCCCGCGCTCGCTCCACCTGACCTGCGAGGGAAAAAAGAGGTTGACATAAAGAGCGTCGTCATCGTGGTAGTAAATGGTGTTGTTGAGCTTGGAGTATTCCTCAACTCCTGTGCCGGTGCAGCACCAGAAACTATCGTCTTCTGTGCAGAGCGTCTTGTACGCCCCGGGAGCCATAGACAGGAAATACATCGTATGCCCGGTATTCGGTTCGATGGTTCCCAGCCGATGGTTGAGCAGGTTGCGCTCGTAATAGTCCAGGTAGCGTGCATCGCCGCTCCATCCATAGAGGTGGCGCGTGAGCTTCATCATGTTGTAAGCGCAGCAACACTCCTGGTGGTGGGCGCTGATGCGGATTTCCGTGCCGAGGCGATCGGGCTGCACCAGCCAATGCTCATTATTGCTGGAGCCGCCGGTGACGTAGGTGCGAGACTCGGAAACAGTTTCGAAGAAGAAGCGGCTTACGTCCCCGAAGCGATAGTCGGAGCTAAGTTCGTAGCGCCGCGCGGCTCCGATCACTTCGGGGACGTGCGTGTTCATATGCAGGCCCTTGAGCGGATCCTGCCGCAAGGCAAGCGGCGTGAAAAAGACGATCTTGGTGAAACGGTCGCCGGTGCGCGCCCAGCGGTCATTGCCGGTGGCTCCGGCGAGGTTATAAAGCACCTCGTTCATGCCGCCGTACTCGGTGTTGAGGATGTCCTGCATGTGCACTTCGCTTTTGCTCGCGGTCCAGGCTTCGACCCAGCCGGAGAGCTTGATGAGCACCTCGAGAGCCTGCTGGTTCTTGGCGAGCGCGTTCATGTCATAGAGCCCGGCCATGATTTTATGCAGCGTGTAGAAGGGAGCCCAGACCGGCTGCCTTCGGTCGAGACGGTCGAAAAGCTCGGTGGGAAAGGCGCTCACATAGCCGTTATCGTTGAGCTTGGCCTGACACTCAGAGATTCCTGCAACCAGGCCGTCACCTTTAGTCTTGATTTCAGCATCGCCGGTGGCGGCATAGAGGTGGGCGCAGGCTGACATGGCGTGGCCAACGAAGTGGCCGCGCAGTTCGCAGTTGGGCGCTTCCCAGCCGCCGAGTGGCTGTGCATCGGTGGGCAAACCGGCATTGACCATGAAGTTGCGCAGCAGGCGATCATTGGGAATGCGCAGGAGGAAACCGCGGTTCCAATCGCGCGCATCGGCCAGGGTCCCAGCGTCGAGTTGCACGTCGGCGAGGGCGAGGGGGCGTAACGGCGTCTTCAATTCTCGACGCGTGAAATCCAGCGGCTCGGCAAAAGGATCCGCTTGCTCGACGTCGAAGCGCCGGTCTACCATCGCGTCGAGTCTTCGCGCGTCAGTCATCGGAGGGAGGGCGTGCTCGCCGACGCCGGCCGCAGCGGCCTGGCCGAGCGCCGAGGATGCAGCAGTGAGCCCGAGGGGCGCTATTACCATACCCTTCGCGAAAACCCTGCGGCTGAGCTTGCCTATTTGATCCGCCATTCTCCCCCCTATGAATGTTTATTCCAGAAAACGTTTGCCAGAAAGATCATACGCGCCCGCTGCCGCCTCTTCCAGCCGCCTCATCGAAAATTACAAAGCGATAACAGCGCGGGTCACGTGCCCTAACCATGCGCCGGTAGAAAGGTCCAGATGGCCGGGTCTTCCTGGCCAAGAACCCAGGAGCAGAAACCGGCCAGCTTATCCTGCGCGGCGAGGTTGTAGCGGTCCTTGAAGGTTCGCAGATCGGTGAAGAAGACCCATTCGCGCATCTGGTCGCGGTAAAAGTAGTACCAGGCACTGTGGTCTTGGGGATCCCACTGAATTTTGGCGCCGAATTCCTCTGCGAGCAAAAGCGCGTCCGGCGCGCTGATGTAATCGGCGCCGGGTTCGGGCTGGTATTGCCTGGTTTCTTTATTGAGCAATGGCGCAGCCGTATACCAGTGATAACCATAGACGGGAATGCCGAGGGCGAGTTTGCTGGCGGGAACATATTTGAGCGCGTAATTCAAGTTGTCGAGCGTCCACTGCCAGCCGGCCACGGGCCCGGGAGT
Organism: Acidobacteriaceae bacterium; assembly: GCA_030038435.1. Lineage (GTDB taxonomy): Bacteria > Acidobacteriota > Terriglobia > Terriglobales > Acidobacteriaceae > Telmatobacter. The sequence goes on from JASHOY010000182.1 coordinate 9,072, forward strand.
CGTCCAGCGCGTCTGCTGATCGTAGGTCATCAGGCAGACCATGTCCACGGCTTTGCCGATGGCCGCGAGATCGTAGGCGCCGCGCCAGTCGGTGTAGATCCACTTGGCGAAGCCGCCACTGCCGGGATATCCGGGGGCGTTGGGCACGGTGGCGATGGTCAATTGAAAGCCGGCGTGGTGCAGGGCTTCGGCGGAAGCTCTGACCAGGGCGCTGAGCGCGTCGCGGTCCGTCCAGTCGATGTTCTCGAAATCGAACTGGAATCCTGTGTAGCCGTGGAGTTTGCACTCGCGGATGAGGGCGTCGTTCATCTGCGTTTGTGCCACGGGGCTGGTGGCGAGCAGATGAAAGCTTAGTTTGTTCATCAGCGCCACGATGGGCATAACCGGCAGTTTTTCCGCCCGCGCTTTGTCGAGGACAAGCTCATTGGGCGCGCCGGTGACCAGCCCGTTTTCGTCCACCTGGTACCAGGTAGGGACGAGCAGGCCGATCTGCGAGGAATGCTGGAGGAAGCTGCGCACTGAGCCGGGATCGTTGGTCATGTAAAAAATGGCGAGCGGCGCGGCCGCCGCAGGAGCGGCGAATGTAAGCATGCAGAGCAGAGATAACAGGATTCGTTTCATGACACTCCTGGAGATTCCGTGCAGGCGGTTGGAGGGCAGCGATCAAAATTACAGCGTAGTGATATTGTCGCCTGCGGCGGATCGCGTCGCCAAGAATTTCCGGCTTCAAATCGTCTTCGCTCGATTCGTGAGGGGCTGCTGCAACCGCACGGTTGTACGCCCTCTGCGTTGCCTAGTTTTTGCTGGTGTCGTAATCCATGTAGACGACGCGGGTTTGGAGGAATTCTTCGAGGCCGTGGCTTCCGTCGGCGCCGCCGATGCCGGATTTGCGCCAGCCGGCGTGGAAGCCCTGCATGGCTTCGAAGTGCTCGCGATTGATGTAGGTTTCGCCGAACTTCAATTCGTTGGCCGCGCGCATGGCGGCATCGAGATTGCGCGTGAAAATCGACGAGGTGAGTCCGTATTCGCAGTCGTTGGCGAGGGCGATGGCCTCGTCGAGATTGGAAAAGGTGGCCATGGGCAGCACCGGGCCGAAGATTTCCTTACGCATGATCTCCATGGACTGGCGACAGCCGGTGAGGACGGTGGGCTGGTAGTAGTAGCCCCGGCCGCGATCGTCACGCGCACCGCCGGTTGCCACCTCAGCGCCGTCGGCGCGGGCCTGTTTCACTGCGGATTCGACGCTTGCCAACTGCGCACTGCTGACCAGCGGGCCCATTTCGACGCCGTCGGAAAAGGGGTCGCCGGAGACGGTTTTGCGCATGGCATCGGTCATGCGCGCCGAGAATTCATCGGCGAGGGATTCGTGGACGTAGACGCGCTCCGCGCAATTGCACACCTGGCCGGTGTTGATGATGCGCGAGTCGCGAATGGCCCTGACGGCGAGGTCAAGATCGGCATCGGCGGCAACGATGGCGGGCGCCTTGCCTCCCAACTCAAGCGAGACCTTGGTGATGTTGGGCGCCGCCGCCTGCATCACGGCGCTTCCCGCCTCGACGCTGCCCGTGAGGCTCACCATGCCGACGCGCGGATGGCCGGCGAGTGCCGGGCCGACCACGGAGCCTTTGCCGGTAACCAGATTGAAGACGCCCCTGGGAAGCGAAGATTCGGCGACCAGCTTTGCAAATTCGCAGGCGTTGTTGGGCGTTTCCCCGCTGGGCTTGATAACGATGGTATTGCCGGTAACCAGTGCAGGCGCCATTTTGCGCACGATAAGGAAGAAAGGAAAATTCCAGGGCAATATGCCGGCCACAACGCCAATGGGAGCTTTGTAGAGGAAGATATTTTCGCCGCTACGGTCGCTGGGGATGATTTCACCCTGAATGCGGCGGGCGAATTCGGCCATGTAGTCGATGTAATCGGCAGAAAAATCGACTTCGATTTCGGCCAGGGGCAGGATTTTTCCCTGCTCGCGCGAAATGGTCTGCGCAAGGAGGGATTTGTTCTGACGGATGGCGGTGGCGATTTCGCGGAGGTGCCCCGCGCGCCGAATGGCGGGCAGGCGCGCCCAATCGGATTGCGCACGCTCGGCCGCGAGCACTGCGGCGTCAACCTGCTCAGGGGTGGCAGCGGGAACTTCGGAGATGACCTCTTCTGTTGCGGGGTTGAGCACGGGAAGCAGGGTGCGGCTGGAGACGAACTCGCCGTCGATGAGCATCCTGTATTGCTCGACTGAAGTCGCGGCGTTGGCTAGTGTGCTCATGGGAGAACCTCCTCTTGGATACTGAGACGACGGCCGGCGGTAATTGGAAGATGACAACAGGCCAGTATAGTCCCGGATCGCGTTGGCGGAGAGGTATGACCTGCGCTTATGCTGTTAAAGTGATTCATGGCGGGCGAAGGAGAAGCGATGCGCATTTGTTTCTTGCTAAAGGTACGGGCAGAAAGGCTCGAGGAATACAAGGCGCGGCACCAGACTGTTTGGCCGGAGATGCTGCAGGCGCTGCGCGAGACGGGATGGCATAACTATTCACTCTTTCTGCATCGTGACGGCCTGCTGGTTGGCTATTTGGAGACGGAAGACTTCGCGAAGTGCCTGGAAGGGATGAAACAACGCGAGGTGAACGCACGCTGGCAGGCGGAAATGGCGCCGTTCTTCGAGTCCGCCGGGGGCGGGGACGCGGATGATAATATGTTTCCGCTTGAGGAAGTGTTTCATCTCGACTGAACTGAATTGTGGCGCGCGCCCTGGGACCGAATATTTGTATGCGTGAAATAGACAGGCGAAGGGAACTGACCGAGGGCATCGGCGTTCAAGCAGGGCAAAGCAATTAAGCTGAGCGGAGGAATTTTTTCCATGACAAATTTTGATGCACTACGGCGCGATCTTTTGCGCGTCGGCGGTCTGGGTCTGGCAGGAGCCGCGCTGCCGGCAGTTTCGCTGGCCGCCCCAAGAAAGAAGGGCGAGTCATCTCTGGCCGCGGGTATCTTCAATGTGCGCGAATACGGCGCGACCGGCGACGGCAAAACGCTGGATACGGACGCGGTCAACCGCACCATTGAAGCGGCTGCTGCGGCCGGCGGCGGATTGGTGCTGTTTCCTCCGGGAACTTATCTATGTTTCTCGATTCATCTGCAGAGCAACGTGCACCTGCACCTGCTTGAAGGCAGCACCATAGAAGCCGCAGCATCCCCTTCGCCTGGTCAGACCACCGGGTACAACGGCGGCACCTACGACGCGGCGGAGCCGAATCCGGCGGCGGGCGAATACGAGGACTATGGCCATCGCCACTGGCACAATTCGCTCATCTGGGGCGAGGATATTCACGACTTCAGCATCACGGGAACAGGGCTGATCTTCGGCAAAGGACTCAGCTTCGGCGGCCTGTGGGCGCCGCGCGGTGATTATGCGATGTATAAGGCGGAGCTGCCCGGCGTGGGCAACAAGGCGATTGCGCTCAAGAACTGTCATAACGTGCTACTGCGCGATTTTTCCATTTTGAAGGGTGGGCACTTCGGGCTTCTGCTCACCGGCGTGGACAATCTCACCATCGACAATCTGACGATCGACACCGACCGCGATGGCATGGACATTGACTGCTGCCAGAATGTGCGCGTCTCGAACTGCACGGTGAATTCGCCATGGGACGACGGAATTTGTCCGAAGTCGAGCTATGCGCTCGGCTATACGAAGCCGTGCAAGAACGTGACCATCGCCAATTGCCGCGTCTCGGGATATTACATGCTGGGCACGGTGCTGGACGGGACATTCAAGAAATTTCCCGAGGGCGAACGGCGCGGCACGGGGCGAATCAAATGCGGCACGGAGTCAAACGGCGGATTCATAAACTTCACCATAACCGGGTGCGTTTTTGAAGGCTGCCTGGGCTACGCGCTCGAGACCGTGGATGGAGCGCTGCTGGAAGACATCGCAATTAGCAACACGACCATGCGCGATCTTTTCTGCGGGCCGTTGTTTTTGCGTCTTGGCGCTCGGCTGCGCGGGCCCAAGGAAACCACAAAAGTCGGAACGTTGCGGCGCGTGTTGATCAACAATCTGGACTGCTACAACGCACCGGCCCATCAGGGTTCGATTTTGAGTGGCATTCCCGGCTACACCATCGACGACGTAAAGCTGTCCAATATTTACATTGAGACGGCCGGCGGCGGCACCGCGGAGCAGGCGCAACGACAGGTCCCGGAGGACATCAATGGTTATCCTGAGCCGGGCAGGTTTGGCATTACGCCATCGTCAGGGTTTTTCCTGCGCCACATGCGCAACCTGGAGATGAGCCACGTTGAGATAGCCAACGCAACGCCGGACGCGCGGCCGGCCTTTTATCTTGACGACGTGAACCGCGTGGATTTCTTTGCAATTACGGCGCCGCCAAACAACGGCAACGCGTTTGCGCTGCACAATGTGCAGGATCTGCGCATTGGCTGGAGCCGGGCGGCGGCAGACACGGTGCTGGCAACTGCGGACAACCAGACTGTGTAGAAGGCCAACGCAAAGGCCGTTGCGCCTGACAGAATCGGGTGCAACGGCCCTCGCTTTCTGACCGATTTGTGTTGACGGTTGGCGAGTCTATCCGCGCACCCAGTCTTTCAACTTCTGAACAATTACTTCCCGGCCCACATCGGCGATGGCGTTGGTAAGCGGAATCTGCTTGGGGCAGGCCTGGACGCAGTTTTGCGCGTAGCCGCACTCCTGGATTCCACCGTCGCCGGCCAGCGCGCGCAGGCGATCTTCCTTGAAGACCTTGCCCGTGGGGTGGTTATTGAAGAGTTTCACCTGGGCTATGGTGGCCGCACCTACAAAGCCCGTGGCGTCGTTGAATTGCGGGCAGACTTCCATGCAGCAGGTACAGCTTATGCAGTTGGAGAGCGGGTAATTGGCTTCCTGCTGTTGCGGGTAAACGCGGGGACCGGAGCCGAGATCGTAGGTGCCGTCCACCGGGACCCAGGCCTTGACGCGCATCAGGTTTTCAAAGAGTACCGAGCGGTCGACCTGGAGATCGCGGACAAGAGGGAATTTGGAGAGCGGCTCGACTCGGATGGGCTGTTCGAAATTGTCGACCAGCGCCGAGCAGGCCATGCGCGCACGGCCGTTGATGCGCATGGCGCAAGAACCGCAGATTTCTTCCAGACAATTGGAGTCGTAGGTGATGGGCGTGGTGGGTTTGCCGTCGGCGGTTACGGGGTTGGCGGCGATCTCCATCATCGCGGAGATCACGTTCATCCCCGGACGCCACTCAAGTTCGAACTTCTCCCACACCGCGGGCGCTTCGGGGCTGGCCTGGCGCTTGATTTCGAATTGAACAGTTTTGTTTGCCATCAGTCAGTCTCCCTGCGCTTATTTCGCCGCGTCGTATCGGCGCGGGCGGGGCTTGATGTACTGCGTGTCCACATCCTCGAACTCAAGGCGGGGTCCTTCGACGCTGCCGGTGAAGCTCGCCTTGGTGGTTTTGAGGAACTTTTGGTCGTTACGCTCGGGAAAATCCGGCTTGTAGTGCGCGCCACGCGATTCATCGCGCAGCAGGGCGCCCTGAACCACGCAACGCGAAAGTTCCAGCATGTTGTAGAGCTGGCGGGCGAAGGCAAAGCTGGTGTTGGCCCACTGGCTCTTGTCGCTCAAGTTGATGTGCTGGCAGCGATCGAGCAATTCGATGATTTTCTCGTCAGCTTGCTTGAGGCCTTTGTTATAGCGGATAACGGTGGCGTGCTCGGTGGTGAGCCTGCCCAGTTCGCGCCACAGGCGGAAAGGATTCTCGCTTCCGTCACTCTTCATGAGACCGTCGTTGATTTCCGCCTGCCGCTTCAGCTCGGCTGCGGCGCCGCCGTCGCCTTCGGCTGCCGGCAAGTTCTTGGCGTAACGCGTAGCGTTGGGACCGGCCTGAAAGCCGCCGTAGATGCAACTGACCAGCGAATTGGCGCCGAGACGGTTGGCGCCGTGGTACTGGTATTCGCACTCGCCGGCGGCGAAGATGCCGGGCACGTTGGTCATCTGGTTGAAGTCAACCCACAGGCCGCCCATGGTGTAGTGCATGCCGGGAAAGATCTTCATGGGCTCGACGTGGGGATCGACGCCGACGAATTTCTCGTAGATTTCGAGGATGCCGCCAAGCTTGTGGTCGAGCGTGGCGCGGTCGATGTGCGTGAGGTCGAGGTACACCATGGGTTGCCCCTCGAGTCCGAGGCCCAGTTCATAGACGACCTTGTGAATGGCGCGCGTGGCGACATCGCGCGGGACCAGGTTGCCGTACTTGGGATACCACTCTTCAAGGAAATAGAAGCGCTCGGATTCGGGAATCTGCTTAACAGGCCGCTTATCGCCAGGTGCGCGCGGCACCCACACGCGCCCGCCTTCGCCGCGGGCTGACTCCGACATGAGGCGCAGCTTGTCTTCTCCGGGAATCGACGTGGGATGGACCTGGATGAACTCGCCATTGGCGTAGTAAACGCCCTGCTGGAAGACCGCAGATTGCGCGGAGCCGGTGCAGACCACGGAATTGGTGCTCTTGCCGAATATCGCTCCGATGCCGCCGGTGGCCAGGATGATGGCATCGGCGGGAAAGGCGCGCAGTTCCATGCTGCGCAGATTGAGCGCAGTAATGCCGCGGGCCACGCCTTTGGAATCAAGGATGGCGGAAAGAAACTCCCAGCCTTCGAATTTACGCACCTTGCCATCAGCTTCGTAGCGACGCACCTGCTCGTCGAGCGCGTAGAGAAGCTGCTGTCCGGTGGTGGCGCCGGCAAAGGCGGTGCGGTGATAGAGCGTGCCGCCGAAACGGCGAAAGTCGAGCAGGCCCTCAGGCGTGCGGTTGAAGGGCACGCCCATGCGGTCGAGCAAATCGACGATTGCCGGGGCGGCCTCGCACATTCCCTTCACAGGTGTCTGGTTGGCGAGAAAGTCGCCGCCGTATATGGTGTCGTCAAAATGCTGCCAGGTGGTATCGCCTTCGCCCTTCAGGTTCTTTGCGGCGTTGATGCCGCCCTGCGCGCAAACGGAGTGGGAGCGCTTGACTGGGACGATGGAGAACAGATCCACCGTGCCTCCGGCTTCGGCGATCTTGATAACGGCTGAAAGTCCAGCCAGGCCGCCGCCAACCACGATGATTTTCGGTAATGCCATGAAGTCGTTCCTTAAAAACAGGGATCAGTGGTCAGGGATCAGATTGCCGCGTTCGTGCGGTTGCCGGCGTGCTCAATTGTTACGATCAGCCTGCCGTGACTCAGAGCTAATGCCGAGCTAGGATTGCTGTATCCTGGTCTCTGATAACTGAGGCTAGGATTTTCCGGCGCATTGGCGTACTTGCTGCTGACGAATGCCCAGATACTGGCCAGGCCCATGGCCATGAGAATCAAGCCTGCCACTCCGCAAACCCAGCCGAAGCGGCGCCGGGCGCGTTCCCCGGGCGCCAAGCCCCATTTGGCCGCGAAAAGCCACACGCCATAGGCGAAGTGGAAGCAGATGGCGATCATCGCCACTACGTAGAAGGCGAGAATCCAGGGATTCTGCAGCTCGTGCTGGACTTTCCAAAAGGCCGCGGCGGGATGGTTGGGCAGGTCAACGCCCATGAAGCGCTGCGTGGCTACATGATAGGCGATGTAAAAGACGGCAAAGACGCCGGTATAGCGCTGGGCAACATAGAGCCAGTTGCCGGCCCATGGATAGTAGACAACATTGGCCCTGCCGCGAATCCAGATGTAGAGGCCGTAAATGGCGTGGTAAAGAATGGGAATGAAGATGAAGACCCATTCCAAAACGCGGACCAGCGGCAGGTGATTCAGAAAATACACCTGTCGGCCGTAAGCGGCGGGGCCACCGACGGCTTCCCAATTGGAGATGATGTGTTCGATAAGGAAGGCGCCGATGGGGATCACCCCGAGCAGCGAATGCAGCTTGCGCCAGATGAAGCTGGTGCCCTCGGCGGCGCGCAGAGGCTGTACTCCGCGCTCCACTATGTGCGCGGGTGGTTGTTCAGTTGTCGCCATGGAAATAGTCAGCTCCTGGAAGGCCGTGACTCACCGAGGTCTCAGAATGAGGGACCTGAATGCCTGTTCTTAGCCTGAACTTATTTTACAGGGGATTATTCGTGAGGCGTATCACAGGCGCCGGACAAGTGGCGACATTCGTATGATTGAGGCGAGAGGCTACCGCGCCAGAAGCGGCAGAAGCTCCAAGAGCGCGCGGCCGCGATGGCTGAGGGAGAGTTTCGTCTCCAGATCGATTTCGGCCATGGTGCGGTCGAGATCCGGCAAATAAAACAGCGGATCGTAGCCAAAGCCGCCAGTGCCACGCGGGGCTTCCAGAATCATGCCTTCTACGGTCCCGTCAGCGATGTGGCAGAGCCGGCCATCGCGAGCGGCGGCAAGCACGCAGTGGTAGCGCGCCTTTCTCTGGGCAGCGGGTATTGTGGCGAGGCGCTGCAGCAGGACCATGTTGTTCCACACATCGGTATTGTCGTTTGCGTCTGGCGAGTCGATGAGGCCGGCGTCGGCGGCGAAGCGGGCCGAGCGCACGCCGGGCGCACCGCCAAGCGCGTCCACTTCAAGGCCGGAATCGTCGGCCAGCACCAGCACACCGGGAGCGTATCTCGAGTAGTAAAGCGCCTTGAGAACAGCATTGGCTTCGAAGGTGGCGCCGTCTTCTTCGGGCGGCGAGATCGACTCGATACCCGGCAAAGGATCGATGCCGACGGAAAACGCGCGCGCAGCAGTGCGGAAATCACGGAGTTTTCCCTGGCTGGTGGTGGCGGCATAGAGACGGAGAGCCATGGGGAAAGTGTAACGGCGTCCGATGAACCGCCGCCCGCAGCTCCGTTTAGCCTTTGACAGGGATATGCCCAGCCGCGTATTTTTCCTTCCATGCTGAAACTTGTTCGTCGCTGAAAAGCCGATTTCGAGAGGGTACGTGTGCGCGGGCGACGAAAAGCTTCGCAATCGGGGTGACGGGGCTGGCGATATATCGTTCGTAAGTTTCGGATGGGAAGCGGCAAATGAAGAACTATCTGTTCGTTTTTTTGGCCTGGTGCGTGGTGTTGGGGATGGCTGCGGCACCGGCGGCTGCTCAAAAGATCGCGGAAACCAGCGGCCCGGCGCATCTGCGCGTAGACAATTTGCAGAATCCACTGGGTATTGACGATCCTGCGCCGCAGTTTTCCTGGCAATTGCGCGACCCCGCGCGAGGCGCACGGCAGACCGCCTACGAGGTGACGGTGGCTACGAATGAAGCCTCACTGGCCCAGGGCAACGCGGATGTTTGGTCGAGCGGCAAGGTCGTTTCCGGCGAGTCTCTGAATATTCGCTACGGAGGGCCCGCGCTGAAGCCAGCCACGCGCTACTTCTGGCGCGTAAAGCTGTGGGACGCATCAGGCCAGCCATATTCGGCCAGCGAAATCGGCTGGTGGGAAACCGGTCTGATGAGCCAGGACGCGTGGCATGCAAAGTGGATTGGATACCAGACGCAGGAAGAAGCGACCCTGCGTAATGCAGGCGCAGTGTGGATCGCCAGCCCCGACGCCAAGCTTGCCGGCGCCGGGAAAGATCCGGAAGAGAAGTTTGACTATCGAAAGACATTCAAGCTGGCCAAGCCAGTTCGCATTGCGGAGTTTTTTGCCACCGGGCAGGACTCGGTTTCCGCCTGGATCGACGGCGAGCAGGTGCTGAAAGCCGTGCCGCTGCCGCCCTGGAACCAGATGCCGTGGAAAAAATTTGTTCGCGCAGATGTGAAAAGCAAACTGAAACCGGGCGCAAACACCATCGCCGTCGAGACCGTGCATTACACCGTGAATCCCAATGGCATGGTGCAGGCGGAAGCGCCGCCGATGATCGCCACCCTGGTGGTGGGGTATTCGGATGGAAGCTGGGCGAGCTTCGCCAGCAACACGGATTGGAAGACGGCGACTCATCCCGCACCGGGCTGGCAGCAGAAGAATTTTGACGACACGGATTGGAAACATGCCGTGACCTGGGCAGAGGCGACCGGCGCGAATGCCGATGTCGAGCTTGGCCACCCCTGGCCTGCGGAATCGGTGAAGGCGCTGCGGCATGACTTCCGCGTTGCCAGCCCGGTGACATCGGCGCGGCTTTACGCCACGGCGCTGGGGATGTACGAGATTTTTCTCAACGGCAAGCGCGTGGGTAACCAGATCATGTCTCCAGGATGGACCGACTACCGTGAGCGCATTTATTACCAGACCTATGACGTGACCAATCTGGTGAAAGAAGGGAAGAACGCTATCGGCGCGCTCCTGGCGCCGGGTTGGTATGAAGATCCGCTGGAATGGTATCAACGTCCAAACAACTATGGGGTAACCCCGCCTGCGCTGTTGGCCGAGTTGCGCATTGAGCATGAAGATGGAAGCGTGCAGTGGGTGATGACGGACGAACGTTGGCAGGCGCGGCAGTCGATGATTCTACACTCGACCATCTACAACGGCGAAACCCAGGACGCGCGGCGCGCCGAGCCGGGCTGGGATACGGCGGATTTCGCTGCGAGGGGATGGAAGCCGGTGATCGCCATTGACCCCGCGCTGTTGCAGATTCTTGCCCAGGATTTTCAGCCCATTCGTGTGGAGCGCGAATTGACGGCCCAAAGCATGACCGAGCCGAAACCCGGGGTCTACGTCTTCGACTTTGGGCAGAACCTGGCCGGCGCAGAACGGTTGCGTGTAGAGGGACCGGCAGGAACCGAGGTGAAACTTCGTTTCGGAGAGATCCTTAATCCCGACGGAACGGTCTACACCGAGAACCTGCGCACCGCCAAGGCAACGGACCACTTCATTTTGAACGGGAAAGGTATGGAGGAATTTACGCCGCAGTTTACCTATCACGGTTATCGCTACGCGGAATTGACGGGTCTGCCTGCCGCGCCCCTCAAGGATGCCGTAACTGCCGTCGTCTTCCACACCGATGCCCGGTTTACTGACAAGCTCGAGACCGGCAATCCCATGATCAATCAACTCTGGAGCAATATTCTGTGGGGACAACGCTCGAACTTCATGAGCGTGCCCACGGATTGCCCGCAGCGTGACGAGCGGCTGGGCTGGATGGCGGATGCACAGGTCTTCTGGCGCACCGCCTCCTACAACATGGCTCTGGCGGCATTTTCGCGCAAGTATGCAGGGGACATGCGCGGCTCGCAGCAAGGGTCGCCCTTCTATGGCATCTATTCCCCGGGAACTTCAGTGCCGCATTCCGGTTCCGGGGCCGGGTGGAGCGACGCCGGCGTCATTATTCCCTGGACCTCCTGGCTGCAAACCGGCGACAAGCGCATCATCGACGAGAACTGGGCAGCGATGACGAAATACCTTGACGCCATCGCGGAAGCGAATCCCGATTATCTTTGGAAAAACGACGGAGGCACTCCGTTTGGCGACTGGCTTTCGCCGGAAGGGAAGACTAAATACCCGCTGATCGCAACGGCGTATTGGGCTTACGATGCCACCCTGATGCGGGAAATGGCGCGCGCCACGGGGCGCAAGGCGGATGAGGAAAAATACGCAAAGCTCTTTGAAAGAATCAGCGACTCTTTCGACCATGAGTTTGTCCACAGCGACGGATTCATCGACGGCGCCGATAATACTCCCTCGGAGTTCGGCGTGATCAACAATCCGAATGCCAAAAGCGAAGGCGGGGACACACAGACCGGCTACGTGTTGGCGCTCCACATGAACCTGCTGCCATATAGCCTGCGCGCGGCCGCGGCCAAACGGCTCGTGGACAAGATCGAAGCCAATCACGAGATGCTGGCCACGGGATTCCTGGGCACTCCATACCTGCTGGAAGAACTGACCAAGGCCGGCTATTCACAACTGGCTTGGCATTTGCTCTTCAACACCGCCTATCCCTCATGGGGCTACATGGTGGAGCACGGCGCAACTACAATGTGGGAGCGCTGGAACGGCAACCAGATGATCAGCGATCCCAGCATGAATTCGTTCAACCATTATGCGTACGGCGCAGTGGCCGCGTGGATTTACCGTTACGCTGCCGGGGTGGATGCAACGCCGCTCGACGCGGGCTTCCACACCGTGGTGCTGCACCCGGTTTTTGACGCGAAAGTCGGTCACGTGGCATTCGATTACGACTCGGTTTACGGGCCAATTCACTCCGATTGGGCGGTAAAGGGAAGCACCGCGGAATGGCATGTAACCATTCCCGCTAATACCACCGGCTGGCTGCCCTTGGGCGCAGACGAAGCGAAAAAGTATACGATCGAAGGGGTTCCCCTGGCCGCAAGCGAATTGGCAAGGGCAGAGACACGCGCGGGACAAAGCGGCTTTGAGCTGCCTGCAGGCAGCTATACGTTTTCTGTCGCGATGTAGCGGCAATTGGCAGTCTTGGTCTGCTGTCAGCGAGATCGCCCGGCAGCACTCGAGGAAAGGAACTGCATCGGTGATTCTCGCTGGAATCGGATGGCACACCCTTGGAGCGGCGATGGCCGCTTCGTTTTATGCGCCGATTGAAAAGGTGAAAAAGTG
>JASHOY010000183.1 GCA_030038435.1 Acidobacteriaceae bacterium
TTGAGACGCGCTTCTTTTACAAGGATGCGATCTTCGATCCCAGTCACGTCCTTTTTCCGAAAGAGCAGCTTATCCGTAATGGCTTCGATTAGATCTCCGATTTCGATGCCGGCATGTGAGGTCAGGAACCAGAGATCATAGAGGTCGCGCGGCTCGTTGCGTGCCCTGTCCTGAAGAGCCATGACCTTCTCGGCAGCAATTTCGTTCAGGCTGTACACCGAGATGAGGTGATCTTCCGGGAGGTCTTCAAACTCCGGATAGGCCCGCAGAACCGGAAGCTGCTCGACCGGAAAATGCAGAAGTTCCGAAATCGTGATGTCCACCTTGACGGTGTTCGCTGTCGGCAGCGATCCATGATAGCGCAGATAAAAGGTGTAGCTGTTGACATGGGTCTGGCGGTCCTCAGCCTCAAAGGAGAAGCGTATGCCTGAGGCCTGAGCCACCACTTCATAGACCTCTTCGAGCCCCGCCCGGATATCTGCAAATTCCACCCTTCGCGCAAGGGTGAAGTCCAGATCCTCGGAAAAGCGATAGTCGCCGAAGTGGCAGCGCTTGAGCGCAGTGCCGCCCTTGAAGATAAGCAGGTCGCGCAGCTCACTTTGGCTCAGACCAATGAGGAACCACGCTAGACAGTAATTACGCTCCAGCACGGCCTCGGGGATACGCCGTCCCCCAGGCTCTCTGTGCAACCGGTTTGCAAGAAGCGACAAATTGCGCTGTGGAATCATGTATGCGGAATGGCATCCAGTTCGTCGATCGAAATGTTGAGTTGGACCCGCCAGCGCGTCTGAAAGGGACCGGACTTCGGCAGGGTCGGATCGAGGCGGTCATAGGTCGCTGTCAGCCCGGAGCGCAGCGGTTCTAGTTGCTGCGGTGAAGCCATCCTGTAAAGTTCCAGCAGGAATCCGAGGCGCCGCCGCAAGGCGCCGCTCGAAAAGTGCCGCAGGTAGTCAAGCAAGCGCGCAACCTTGATGTCTGTCCGGCTCATCCAGAGAGCCTTCGCCACCTCCGGGATGCCGCCTGCGTATTGTGGCTGATGCAGGGCATCGAGGAGGGTGTGCTCTTTGTCGCTGACTGTGATGGACTGCTGCTTCGTCACCCAAACTTCGGTCAGGCCGAAGAAGGCTCCTGAGCCGACGGTGACGAAACGATACTCGTGCCCGTGTACGGAGCGCGGCGGCGTACGCATGGCCGAGCTGGCATAGATGGTGAACTGCGGCTGTGTGACCATGCGGTGCAGCTCCATCGCTGAGGCGTGCGAGAGGAAGTAGCGGCGCCCCGCGCACATTTCTCGGGCGATGATATAGGGATCGCCGACATATTCCGTGGCCCGGCCCAGCTCGAAGGGAACCAGGGTGTAGAGGCCGGCGCGGAGCCGGGTTACGAGGCCCCGTCGCTCCGCCTTGTGGATGAGGGTTCGGGCTGACGAGCCGCGCAATCCGGTGATCTCTTCGACATCGCGCAGGCTGAACGTTGTCTTGCAGCGCTCGTTGAGTTCGACCCACAGGGTCGAGGATTTCGGTCCGAGGGTCTTGCTGGAGGACAGAGGCTTGGAGGGCAAAGGTCGCGGGTTCGATATTGCCTCGGAGATCTTCGATCTGGGTGCGGCAGTCTTCAGCTTATATTCTGTGCTCATATTGTTCCCTAAGAAGGAACGAACCAAGAACACAATATCACAAATTGATGATATTGTATGCACAAATTGTTCCCTAACAGGGAACATTCAGTGATTCCAGTATCATTTGAACCCACGACCTTGGCCATAAGAAGACAGAGCTCTGGACAGAGGTCGAATCGACAGAGGACGTGGGTTCGATAAGGGTTCGATAAGGAGTGCCGAGGGGGTTTCAGGGCGCTCAGATTGCCATCCACTACGCCTGATTTCAATCAGTTACGCGCTCATGGCATCCTGTCACGGCAGAGGTCGCGGGTTCGAGCCCCGTCGTCCCCGCCATAAACCAAAGAAAATACAAGGTTTACGGCACAGTGACAAGTCGAGGTTGGCCCCGCGAGGGTGCTGAAGGGTGCTGAACGATTTCAGCACCCTTTTTGCGTGCGTCTACCTGGAAACGTGCTTTGCCCTGTTCTGCTCGTCGACCTCTGCATAGTGCACGACAGGCGTTATCGGAGGTTCAAGTGTTAAGACAGATTCCGGGCGGTAATGGCCGTCATTGCGCATCTCGCCCCAGCGGCATCTCCATGAAGACATCGGCACGGCTATAGGGCATTGGCGGAAGGCTCTCAGGATTCACGTGGCGAAAGCCAACCGATTCGTACAAGTGAACAGCATTCCTAAGGCGCGTATTGCTGCCGAGGAACAGCGACTTGGCGCCGATGCTCCTGGCCTGCGCGATGGCGTGCTGAAGCAAACGGCGGCCGATGCCTCTGCCGCGCAGGTGCGGAGAAACCGCCATCTTGGAAAGCTCGTAGATCCCATCCCGCATGGGGATCAGCGCGACGCACCCGACGGCTTCAGCTCCAGCGTACGCCATGAAGATATGACCGCCCTTTAGAAGAATTGACTGGACAGGATCGTTCAAGGTCTCCCGGTCTTTGGCTTCAAGCGTGAAATACCGCGTGATCCACTCTTCATTCAGCGTCCGGAACGCGGTGACGTCATCACCGGGCGCAAGGGAGCGAATCTCAACCGCTGGCGGAGTTGAAATCGCGTTGGGGGAATCGACCGACGCCCCGTGATGTGCAGTAGGCATAGGCTCTATCTGTGAAATTGACGGCCTGCTTTCGTTCATGATTTCCAATCTGCTGTACTACCTGATTAAGATGAGCATTCTCAAACTCCCCGGAAGTAGCCGGTTATGAGTTCTCCTGTTCTCCAATATGAATCGTGTATCGAAATGATCGCTGTTCACGCCGCGCTGATCGAGACTTTATCTCTGCTTTGGAGCGCCGACTCGGTCGAGATGCGACCGAAACCGACTCGAGTCTTTACAGATGGCGAGACTCGGATTGTTTGTTTTGCGCGGCGACGCGGACTCCTTGATTCATTGTTGGATATGCCCGCTTGCAATCGGCATTGACAAAACCTAGCCAGATGAATAAAACCAAGATGTTCTCCGAATAAGTAGATAATCGGAGATGGTCTCCCGCTGCAAGATTTTTTGGAAATGAAGACGAAGCGCTTCCAACCTGCTCAGCGAAAGCCACGAACCGATGCCCTGCGCAACCGCGAGCGAATTCTCGAAGTGGCGAAGGGGGCTTTTACGCGCCACGGCGCCGCTGCGAGTTTGGACGACATCGCGAAGCAGGCAGGTGTCGGAGCCGGTACCCTGTATCGCCATTTCCCTACACGGGATACGTTGATCGAAGCGGTCTACCGCAGCGAGGTGGAAAAACTGGCCGCGGCAGCGCACGGATTCGCCGCCGAGATGTCCCCCATTGAGGCCCTGCGCGCCTGGTTGCTGCTTTTTGTCGATTACGTTGCGGCCAAGCACATCATCGCGCCCGCTCTTAACAGCGTCGCCGGAGGGCCTTCCAGGCTCTATGAGGGTTCTCGCAGCCTGGTCCAGGGAGCAATCGACGAGCTGGTGAAGCGCGCGAAAAAGAGCAGCGATTTGAGAAAAGATGTTGACGCCTCCGATCTGCTTCGGGCCGTGATTGGTGTTTCTTATGTGGGTTCTGGCGGCGACTGGCAGCAAAGCGCCAGGAGACTCGTTGACATACTCATAGCAGGTTCACGACCGGCTAAATAGATTGCTCTTCAGTCCACCCTTGGAAGATATACGGCGCGAAGTCATGCGGCCCGCAGAGCCGCGAAGCCAAAACGTAGTGCCGCGAGCCAGATTCTCGGCTTCCATGTATCCAAACCAGCGGAAAGCCGTGCTACTCGCACCAGTTCCTGAGGGTCTTCTGTGCAACCTGGGACAGTGTTTGAGGCCCTCGTGAATTTGCGATCAATACTTCGTGCCGTAGTCTACGAAAATGTCTGGCAAGTGCCGATCCGACGTTGCCCGCTCCAATGATTCCGATCTTCATCTCTGCTCCTGGTTGGTTCTCTGGTACGTTCACCGCTCCGCTGTGGTTTTGGTGAAGCGTTCAGAAAGTAATGACCCGATTTGCTCAAGTTCCTGGGCTACTGAGGCTTGGCGTGGCCGTTGCGGCTGATTTTCACCGGGCTCCATGGTGGGTGGCCGCATAGCCAATCGCCTCCCTCTCCCTCGCGGTTCCGATCGGCTCGTACTTCTTTCGAAAACTCTCAAGCACCTCAACGGGAGCGCTCTCGGGAGTTCCGCTCGTAAAGATGGGGTTCGGCGCGTACTCAATGGCAAGCTGAATCTCCTGCGCCGCCGCATGCCCTCGCAACAAAGAAACCAGCACCAGCGCCCCATCGAGGCCAGCCGTTACGCCGGCGGCGCTGATGAGGTTGCCATCGACCACGACTCTTGAATCCACAAGAACCGCCCCGTAGTACCGTATCAGGTGCCGGGTACTCCAATGAGTGATTACCTGCCTTCCTGTGAGCACGCCCGCAGCACCACAGAGTAGGGCTCCGGTGCAGACCGAAAACAGGAGCCTTTCGCTCTGAGCGTGCTTGCGGATGAGCTCAAGCACTTCTTCATCATGCATGAGCGCCTGCTGACCGTGGCCGCCGGGCACGAGCAGAACATCAAATAGTCCAGCTTCCGCAATGCATACATCCGGGGAGAGCCGAAGTCCCTGCATATCGCGAACAGGCGCAACTGTTTTCGCCATGACCTGGATTGTTGTATCAGGTATGCGTGAAAGAACTTCAAAGGGTCCCGTAAAGTCGATCTGATCCATCTGCTCAAAAATGAGGCATCCCACCGAAAGCGGTCTCGCCGACAATTCTGGTTTAGATCTCTCGCCGACAATCAAAGGAACACTCATAATGCTGATCTCTCCTCAACATTCCTCGGGAACATACGCTCCAGGTGTCATTCCCATGCCGCGACGCCGTCGCCCATACCTGAGCTCCATTATCAGGCTGCTTGGGCGGTACGAATCGGCGCCAGGGATTCGACTGTCCAGGGTGTACTCACAGTGTCGTGAACGGCACTCAGGGCAGCGCCGACCTGACGATCGAAAATTGCACGAAGCCATCCTTTGTTGCGCCACTCCGCTTCCGACGCGATATGCGTCCTGAGTGCCTGAATGAACAGAACCTCGGCCAGCCGGGTCGCCACGACTTCCAATCCCGGCGCCTGTTCCGCCATTTCTGACGCCAGCGCCAGAGCAGCAGCTGTGATCAGTGAATCCATTCGAATCCCGCTACGCTCGCAGGTGAGTCGCCAGCCTTAAAGAGTAGCGGCCGTTCAGGCGCGCGAATCACGCCATACTTGTCACTCTCCATCGTTTCGAGTTCTGAATCAGTATGTGTACATGACCACCAGATACGAGGTCATATCGACGATGATCCGGAGACCAAAGCCAACCATGAATGCGAGCCAAGCACAACTAAATTTGCACACCCCGATCTTTATCGGCAAATGGACGCCGCGGATTTTGTTTTTGCTGAGGCAGAGGCCTCATCGCCACGGCGAATTGCGCCGGCAGTTGGCGAGCGTCTCACAGCGCATGCTCACCAGAACGCTTCGCAAACTTGAAACCGCGGGTTTGATCAGCAAACACGTAATACAGGCGAAGACTGTGGCTGTCGAATACTCACTCACCAGACTTGGACGGACGATCATTACTCCGCTTCGAGGCATGTGCAGGTGGGCAAAACAGCATGGCAGGTACATTAGCGCCGAGGTCTATGTCCGGAACCAGGCTTTGCCTGGGCCTGCAAGTCGAAGTTCATCGGGAATCGAATGAGAGAGGAGCCGGAGATGAGAGCATCTCATGCCGTTGTAGTGATTATGCTTCTGCTGCTGTTGCTCACCTAGGCACATAGATGTTCCTAATTGCACCGGGATACCAATGCTTGGCAAGCTGGTACCGTGGTCGCCGCCAAGTGGAAGCAACTCCTGGCTGGGCGCACGCTGAGTTTTGGCTTCCCCAAGGTTTCACCGACTGAAAAGCAAGATCGGGCCTGAAACGTACTTCCCAACCGAAAAGGAGATCGTCATGAACATTGCAAAGAAGGCCGTCTTAATCACCGGCGCCAACCGCGGCATCGGCCAGGCACTCGTCGAAGAAGCGCTCAGACGTGGCGCGCAACGAATATATGCAGGCACTCGCGGCCCACTCGAACACTCTGACAAGCGAGTGGTGCCCGTAACCCTCGACGTGACCAAGACCGAGCAGATCCAACGCGCAGTAAGTGAGATCGGCACTCTCGATGTGCTCATCAACAACGCCGGTATCGCTCTTTACGACGATTTGAGCAAACCCGAGGTGATCGAGCAGCAACTGGCAGTCAATCTGTTTGGGCCGCTCAGTGTGATTCGCGCGTTTCTGCCGCTGCTGAAACGATCGAAAGGGGCCATCGTCAACAACATCTCAACAGTCGCGCTCGCGGCCCTGCCTGTCGTATCAGGCTATTCCATTTCGAAGGCAGCCCTGCTCAGCATGACGCAGTCGCTGAGGGCGCTCCTTGCCAGCCAGGGCGTCACAGTTCATGCCATTCTGACCGGACCAGTCGACACGGATATGAACCGCGGCTTCGACATTCCAAAGGCTTCTACCGAGTATGCCGCTGCGGCTATCTTCGATGGCCTGGAGAAGGGCGATGAGGAAATCTTCCCCGATCCCATGTCGCAATCGATCGCCGAAGGATGGCGCAACGGCGTAGCCAAGGCCATGGAGCGCCAGGTTGCGGGTTTCGTCCCAGAGACCGTAGCCCTCTAGTCGGGCATTGCTGGAAAAGGGGGCTTTAGGTAGAACGAATTGCCAAATCTCACGAAGGGAGAAAACGACGATGACGACGCAAGAAATGCATCAACGTGGCACCCGCGAGGAATGGAC
>JASHOY010000025.1 GCA_030038435.1 Acidobacteriaceae bacterium
CTCAGGGCTCAGTGACCGTAACACCCTGTCCGTCAACCGGCGAACCGCTCGCAGCGGATGGTCGATGGGCACCCGCTGCTCCAACGAAACATAGCTGAACATCCCGTCCTGAACACGTTCGTCTCCACGCATGTCGGTTAGACGTTCAGACTTCCACGACCGCGACCACGCACGTACCTATTTCAACAAGTTCCTAAAGCAATACGAAAAAGCGGGCGTTCCATTGTCCTCGATGTCACACAAGGGAGTTTTACCCCAGCTCTCACTCCGACGCTGATGAGGTACGCTGATCAATGGGAGTTCGCGCCCGACATTGAATGCTACAAATGTGAGAAAGGGAGCAGTTACCCGCTGACAAGCTGGAACAATGTTGCGAAGCGCTTTAACTATGTCGCTGAGTGGCAGCCTTACTCCGGCTCGGGGAGATTCAACGACTATGACTCTATCGAGATAGGGAATGGCAGCAACGACGGACTTACTCCAGCCGAGCGCCAGACGCAGTTGAGCTTGTGGGCGCTGGGAGCGGCGCCCCTCATCCTCGGTGTCGATCTTACAAACCTCGATCCAAGGGATTTGCAGAAATACCTGAAGAACGCTGCAGTGCTTTCGGTTGACCAGGATTCGATCGCCGCTAAAAGGGTGGTCGACAACGGCGACCAACAGGTGTTCGCCAAGACGGAATCGAACGGAGACACCATCGTCGGTTTGTTCAACACCGGGGTGACGGAGGAGAAAATCTCGGTGCAGGCTTCTGCAGTGGGCCTGCCCGAGAGTGAAAGCGGCTATTCCGTGGATAACTTGTGGACAGGCAAGACGAAGAAGACAGTCGGGGATATCAGTGCGGATGTACCGCCGCACGGAGTCGTCTTATACCGCGTCAGGGCATTTTGATATCTACTGCATCCACAGACGGCACCGGTCTCGGTTTCACAGATGCGAGTCGGAGTGTGAGTTCGATATGGCACTGCTCAAAGGCCCGGTTTCCAAAGCTGTCGTAGTTCCAACTCGCCTGCATGCCCGCGCGGTCCATCCTGCGAAAGCTGGCGCCCCTCACTCCAAGCTTCACCTGCTCGCCCTCTGCCAAATCTAGTTCTTCCGGTCAACCAGGTAGCGGGCGACGGATTTGAGGCCGTCGGCGCGGCTGCCGTAGGGTTGGAGCGCGGCAAAGGCTTCGTCGACAAGTTGCGCGGCGTCGCGGCGGCTCTGCTCGATGCCGTAGACGGCAGGCCAGGTGGCTTTTTCGGTGGCCTGATCTTTGCCCGCGGTTTTTCCCAGGTGCTCGGAGTCTTCGGTGAGGTCGAGGACGTCATCGACGATTTGAAAAGCGAGGCCGGCTTTGCGGCCGAAGGTGTCGAGGCGGGCGACGTCGGCGGCATCGGCCCCGGCGTAGACGCCGCCGGCGACCACGCTCACGCGGATGAGGGCGCCGGTTTTGGCGCGATGGATGGCTTCGACGAGCTCGGGCGTGGGCTTGAGGCGCTCGCTTTCGATATCCAGAACCTGGCCGCCGATCATGCCTTCGACAGTGCCGATGGCGTTGGAGACGAGCTGGATGATGTGCACGGTGGCGGCGGGCGGGGAGTCGAGATGGGCGAGGACCTCGAAGGCGCGGGTCTGCAGGGCGTCGCCGGCGAGGATGGCGATGGCTTCGCCGAAAGCCACGTGGCAGGTGGGTTTGCCGCGGCGCAGGTCGTCGTTGTCGAGCGCGGGCAGGTCGTCGTGGATGAGCGAATAGGTGTGGAGCATTTCCAGCGCCGCGCCGAGGCGCTCGATGCCCGCGGGCAGCGCTCCGGCGATGGTGACTCCAGCCTGCATGGCGAGCACGGGACGCAAACGCTTGCCGCCGGCGAAGACGGAGTGGCGCATGGCGCCGTGGATCGAGGTCGGGACGGTATCAGCCGACGGAATGAGCTCTTCGAGCGCGCGGTCGGTCAGATCCGCGCCTTCCTGAATGAGTGATTTTACGTCCGCAGACATTGGACCCATGATAAACGAGGGAGCTTCGGCTCGCAGCGAACAGTAGACGGTGTTCGGGGGTCAGGGATCAGGGACCGAGGCCGGGGCGAGGATCATCGCCAGATACGCTTCATTGATACTGAGCATGCACCGCTGATCTTCATGGAATCAGTTGCAGCGTGTGCGTTGTCTGCGCGGCGATGGCGGCATTGCTGAAGGGCAGCGAAAATGTTTTGCCGTTGTACCAGTAGCTCCACTGATCGCGGAAGTAAGGACTGTAAGGGTTGCCGCTTTCGCCGAGGACGATGTTTTCCGTGGAGGCGTCGATATTGCTCCAGTCCATGGTGAAGCGCTGCGAGGGGCCGAAGGCGCGGCCCACCTGTTTGATGGTGGTGCGGTCGCCGCTCAGTGGCAGCGGGCCGACGCCGGCGACGCGTTTCAGGAAAGGCAGAAACTGCGAGAGCGGATGCTCGAGCTGGATGACGTGCCAGCTTCCGTAGGTCCATTTGGAGAGATCGTGGGGGGCATGGCCGTCTTTGATGCCCCTGGCGACGGCGGCGGCGAGAAAGGCATTCCAGTTTTTGTAGGCGGGCGGAAGCCAGGCGGCTTCGTCGTTGGTGGCGATCTGCTCCTCGGCGTAGACCGCTTCTTCCCAGTGATAATCCGTCGTTTCGTTGCCGAGCTTGGGGGTGAGGATCATGAGCATCAGCGCGCGGCGGGCCCAGTCGACGATGGAAGCGGCGGGGGAAGCGGTGGTGACGCGGCCATCCCAGACGCGCATCAGGTTGGCGGCCTGGCGAAGCTGCGGGCCGGCGTCGGGGGTTTGATCGATGGCGTAGGCAAAGCGCTGCGCGAGTTCGTGATCGACCGCGCTGTAGACATCGGTCTGGGTGGCGAGCATATCTTGCGGAGTTAGCCCGTTGCGGCCCTGGAGCAGTTTATAGATGCGCTGGACGCGGTAAGGCTCGCCCCATTCCAGGGTGATGGGGTACTTGGAGGCCGGGGTGGTGACGCGCGAGTTGGCGGTGGCGAGAAAGCCGGATGGGGGATCGAAGGAACTGGGCATGTCGTCGAAGGGGAGGTAGCCCTGCCATTGATCGCTGTCATTGGCAATGGGTTCTTCGGTGAGGCCGGCGGAGCGTATGGGGATGCGGCCGATGGCCTGGTAAGCGATGTGGCCCTGGTCGTCAGCGTAGACCAGGTTTTGCGTGGGCCAGCACCAGGCCTGAAGCGAGGTGCGGAAGTCGTCCCAGTTGGAAGCGGTGTCGATCTGGTAGAGGGGGATGGTATTGAGCGTGGGGTCGAAGAGGGTCCACTTGAGGGCGATGGGTGGCGCGGATTTGGGCAGCAGCGGATTGAGCAGCGGGCCGTGATCGGTGAAGCGGATGTTGAGCGTGACATTGCGGCCGCCGCGAACGTCGATGGTCTCGCGATCGATGGTGAGCGGCTTCCACGCGCCGGCCGAACCGTCGGTGGGGAACTGGTAGTAGTCGCCGTGTCCGTCGAGTTTTTCCAGGTAGAGATCCTGCACGTCTCCGCCGAGGGCGGTGAATCCCCAGGCTACGTGGTCGTTGTGGCCGGCGATGACCCAGGGCACGCCGGGCAGAGTGACGCCGGTGACGTGGATGCCGGGCGCGCGCAGGCCGGCCATGTACCAAATGTTGGGCACCGTGAGGTCGAGGTGCATGTCGTTGGAGAGCAGCGGCTTTCCGCTGGCGGTGTGATCACCGGAGACGACCCAGTTGTTGGAGCCGGCTGCGCAGTTGCTGCATGTGGGAATGCCGAGCAGCGCAGACAGGCTGCGGGGAACGAGCAGCGACGGAGTGGTGAAGCCGGGCAGGGAGATGGGCGGATTGTTTGCGGCCCCGGATTCCTCAGGCGAACTGGTTGCGGGCGGCGCCGGCTGGGGCTTGCTGAGGTCGATGATGATGCCGGTGGGCGGGTGATCGCGCCAGGAGCCGACGGGGAAGAGATCGGCTTCGAGCTTTGGGTTATTGAGACGGGCATCGACCTTGGCGCGGTCGAGCTTGGTGAGGACGTGGGTGTCGAGGGTTTCCACCATGGTCATGCCCACGGCGATGGAATCGACGCCGGTCCAGGGAGCGGGCTTGTAAAAGAGCAGCTTGAATTCGGGGGGAAGCGAGTTGGCGGCTTCGCAATGGGAGATGTAGGCGTTGACCCCGCGGGCGTAATCATCGAGCTGGGTGCGCTGGGCCGCGGGCAGGTTATTGTAGATGCGGCGCGCGGTGTTGCCCAATTCGAGGACGCGCTGTTCTTCGTCGTGCTTGAGCAGGCCGGGGCCGAGGACTGCGGCGAGAGTGCCTTCGCCGTGCCGGCGCAGCATGTCCATCTGCCAGAGCCGGTCCTGGGCGGTGACGTAGCCCTGGGCGAAGAAGAGATCATCCTGGTTTGACGCGGCGATGTGGGGTACGCCGTGAGCGTCGCGGCGAACGGTGACCGCTGCAGAGAGGCCAGGGACGTGAAATGTGCCGTCGAGCTGCGGCAGGGCGGCGAGGGCCGCATGGTGCAACCAGACAAGGCTGATGGCGGCCAGCAAAGCGACGGCGACGACCATGCCGGCGCCAGACCACAAAATGATGCGCGGCCAGCGGCGCTTGCGGCGGGTGACGGCAGGCGTGAAGACATGTGCAGAGATGGATTCAGGCGGCTGCGGGGCGGGCATTGGTTCAGTAACAGAATACCGCTGCGCAGTGCGGGGCGATTTCAGCCTGTGATTTCAAGTGCTGGCGGCGCGGGCAGAGGCACAGCGCGCTTGCGGCCGTAGATGAGCAGCAGCGCCACGATGAACAGCACCAGGATGCCGAGAATGAGGATGCTGCCTTCGGGGCCGTCGGTGCCGCCGCTCCAGAAGACATTGCCCGCGGGCGCAGTGGAAAGGAAGTGGCCTTTGGGAACCAGGCCGCTGTCGGCGGTGCCGTAGAAGAAGGTTTCAGCCCAGTCCCATGCAGCGTGGCAGCCGATGGCCCACCACGCCGAGCCGGTCACCCAGATGCTGAGGCAGAAGACAAAGCCGATTCCGGCGGCGGCAAAGATGCCGATCCAGTTTTCGCCGCCATTGCCGGTATGAATAAAGCCGAAGATGGTTGAAGTGGCCCATGCGGCCTGCCAGAAGCCGGCGCCCTCGGTGCGCCGCAGATGCAGCCGCAGGCAGGGAAGCAGGCCGAGAAGCGCAATGGCAAAGACGCCCCAGGCTTCGCGGCTGCCTCTGAGACCCACAACCAGGCAAGCCGCGCCGACGATGCCCAGAGCCCACCAGAAGTTGATTCCGCGCGTGAGGGTGAATTGCAGATAACAACGGAAGCTGCCTTCTTCAAAGAAGCCGGTGAGCAGAAATACCACGCCCCAGAGGAAAGCAAAACCGAGGATGCGCGAATCGGAAAGGTGAACCGGACCGAAGTGAAGCCAACCGCCCCAGGCAAGCGCTCCCACGAGAAGCGAAAGAGCGGTGAAGCCGGCGGCGGTGCCGGTGAAAAAGTGCGAAAGGCCGCGCCGGTCGGCGAAGAAGTAGTCCTTGAGGCGCCGCCGCTCGATGCGGGACATGAGCGCGCCGGCGGCGAGAATGGCGAGCACCTGTATGACTTCGGAGAGCAGGGCGTTATAAGGAGTCAGAGCCGCGGGCTTGCCGTGCTGGGCGACGCCGAGGAGCGTAGCCAGGATGGGAGCGGTGGCCACGATGAAGACTGCGCTAAGCAGAACGAAGAGCAGCGCCGACCAACCTGCGCGCATCCCTTGAGGGCCGACGAAGATGGCGCGCGCCAACGAGGGTGGAGGCGCTTCAGGTTCGAGCACGGGGGGCGGAAGGTGCTGCAGTGAGTCGTCCCCGGATGACGGTTCCTGCGACGGAGCATGCATGTCCGGCTCCATGAAGTCTCCTTCAACTTGTGAAGATTCCTGCAGGCTGAATTTTATCGGAATTGGCCAGACCGGCGAAGACGCGCACTCGTTGCCCACGCGCGCGTCCACTCCGCCGCCGGTAATTAAGGGCGCGCGCCTTCATTTCAACATCAACGCGCGCCCTTTTTATTTCCGCAGCGCGACAATCCCGGTTTCGGGTGTTTCAGCCCTGGATCTGCGCCGACAGGATGGTAGGACCGCTGGGGCTCTGGGTCTGTGCGTACTTCTGAGCGGTGATGAAAACGTTGAAAGCTTTATAGGCCGTCTCAACAGTGAGCTGGCCGTTGAGCTTATTGTTCACCTTTAATTGCCCTTCATTCATGGGAGGGTGGCCGGAGCGCTGAATCCACACCACATAGGTTTCCTCCGACGGCGAAAGCGCCGTGGGCTGGGCGAGAGAATGGGCCTGGATATTCAATTGCTTGTTCCCATTGTCTGTTTTCCTGATATGGATGACCGCCTGCGCAGAGGGATCCGTAGATCCCGGGATCATGTGTATTTTTTGACCTCCTCCGAAAGGCCAAAGAAGTGCAACGCACAAGAGGGCAGGCAACAATGAAAAATAGCGGCCGTCAGAAATGCGGGTCCTGAATCCAGCGTGTTTTGCCCAGGGAAAGAAATGATTGGATAAATTCATGACGATACCTCCTCGACGGCACTGGCAGCATAGGAGCTTGCGTTTACCAGCCGGTTTTTGATTGGTTGAGAACATAATGATCCTCCGGACAGGAAACTCCCTGCGGCCGCCTGCGCACTTGAGACAAGCACCGTGAAGTCGCCACGTTATCTTCAATTGCCGCGGGGCGCGGCTTCGAGAGTCTCCTGCTTTATCTATCTGTTCGAACCGTATCTTCTATCCATGCAGATGCGCATCTTTGTAATTGAAAGGCTATATTGGCGCTTTACCGAGACCTGCGGGCTGTTTCACCGGCTCGCCGGAACGGTGCCGCGTCGCTTACCTCGGTAAGATGCATTCCGGCGACCGAAGGAACATGCCACGGCGCGGCTTGGCGTGCTTGACACAACGAGCCCGGCCCTTGATGCTAAACAGTTCTGGTGATTCACATTTTCCGGTCGGAGAGGAATATACGGCTTTGCGGGTTCGTGTCTTTTATCATGACAAATGCTTCGACGGAGCCTGCTCGGCCTCACTGTTCACACGTTTCCATCGTGAACGGATCGCGGCCGGCGCAGAGTACGAGTACCGCGGGCTGGTGCATCGCGCAGGAGCGCTTTTTAATGAGGCTGAATTCACCGGCGACGAAAATGCCATTGTTGACTTCAAGTACTCGGCCTCGCCGCGAATTACCTGGTGGTTCGATCATCATCTGTCTGCGTTTCTGACGCCGGAGGATCACAACCACTTTCTTGTCTGCCAGAAAGACCCGGCGTGCGCGGCGCGCAAGTTTTACGATCCGGAATACACCTCGTGCACGAGTTTTCTGGCGCGCATCGCGGCCGAGCGTTTCGGTTTCGACACCGCGCCGATAGCGGAGCTGATCCACTGGGCGGATATCGTGGACGGAGCGAAGTATGAAAGCCCGGAAGCGGCGGTGGAGATGGCCGCGCCGGCCATGAAGCTGACACTGATCATCGAATCGACGCAGGACCCGGCATTGATTCCGCGTTTGATTCCGCTGCTGACAGAGATGCCGCTGAACGAAGTGCTGGCGCAGCCGTTTGTGGCGCCGCTGCTGCCGCTACTGCTCGAACGGCACGAGCAGGCGCTGCAGTTGATCCGCAGCCGCAGCCAAGAGCGCGACGGGACAATCTTTTTTGACATCACCGACCATCCGCTGGAAGGCTTCAACAAATTCATTCCTTACTATCTGCACCCCAACGCGACCTATTCGATCGGGCTGTCGAAATCGAGCTTCCGCACCAAAGTGGCCGTGGGATCGAACCCGTGGACCAAGGCCGATGCGGCGAAGATGGTGAACCTGGCGCAGATCTGCGAGCGCTATGGCGGCGGCGGCCACGCGCGGGTGGGAGCGATCAGCTTTCCGCCGGACCAGGAAGACAAGGCGCGGGCGGCGGCGGCGGAAATAGTCGCCGAGCTGCGCAGCAAGAATCCGATGTGAGCCAATATCTGTTTACCTACGGCACGCTGCAACCGGGCCGGGCGCCGCAGGAGATTGCGGCAACGGTGGCACAGTTGCGAGTTGTGGGCACGGGGCGTGTTCGCGGTGTTCTCTATGATTGCGGAGAATACCCGGGCGCGGTTCTGGATGCGGACGCGCCGGAGATCGTTGGCACAGTCGTCGAGTTGCCCGAGGATGCGCCCATACTGCGGGAGCTGGATGAGTATGAGGAATTCGATCCGCGGGCGCCGGAGAGCAGCCTGTTCGTGCGGGAAATGCATGGGGTCGCTTTGGATTCAGGCGACACGCTGACCTGCTGGATCTATCTTTACAATCGCGAGCCGGGCAGCGGGACCGAGTAACTTTCCCGGGCTCTCGACAAAACAGATTCGCGACCATGGGACACGCGCAGGTGGTGAGCTGGGGGTGGGTATACTCGTTGGTAACCGCAAGCTGAAGGTAAGAACCAACTCCAGGCAAAAAGGGAAGCGATCTTGACGCCGTTGAAACAACGAAGGAGAGGATAGCCATGCCAGGGAAAGCCAAAGGGAAAAAAGCAGCGGACGCAAAAAGCGTCAAGGCAAAGAAAACCAAAATTCCCAAAGAGAAGAAAGCGCGCAAGGAAGAGGGGGATGGCGAAAAGGCGCGGCTGGTGAGCTCGGAAGTGGTTTTCGAGGGGCGGCTGTTCAAGGTGGTTCATGACAAGGTGGTTGAGCCGGGCGGGCACGAGAACGAGCGAGACATTGTGCGGCACAACGGCAGCGCGGTGATCCTCGCCGTCGACAGCGCCAAGAACCGGAAAAATCCCTGGGTAGTGATGGAGCGTCAGTACCGGCACGCGGCGGAGCGGTATCTTTGGGAATTGCCGGCGGGAAAGATTGAGCCCGGCGAGGACCCGCTGGAAGGGGCGCAGCGCGAGCTGGCCGAGGAGACCGGCTACCGCGCTAAGAAGTGGTCGGAGCTGGCGCAGTTCTGGCCGAGCCCGGGATTCGTGGGCGAGTGGATGAAGCTGTTCGTGGCCGAAGGGCTTACCGCCGGCGACAGCGCGCCCGAGGAAGACGAGAGGATCGAGCTGCGCCTGGTGCGGTTGAATGATGCGCTGAAGATGATCGACAAGGGCGCGATCCAGGACGGAAAAACGCTGGTCGGAATTCTCCTCTTTGCTCGTTCGAGGCTCAAGAGGGGCAAGAGATAAGCGGCGAAGGCCAGCCGACTGCGGCACTCGTGAATAAGCAGCGCCGCGGGAGGATCTGCGGAAAAACCTGTGAAAAACTAGCCGCAAATCTCAAAACTGAATCTTAGAGGGCGATTGCGATAATCGGTGCGCGTGGGGTGCGTGCAGCAGTGTAAAGTAACGCCGAGCCAGTACCGTAGATAGAAAAACCTTTGAACATGTATGGCTTAAAGCCAAAGTGCGAATCCGGCACTTGCATAAAGAGGCGCGTTGAGCTGCGACGATGGCAGTTGCAACCGGTACAGATGTGTCGCATTGTGAGATGACTTCCGATGCAACGAGAAAACCCTGCGCGCGAAAATACCGTCTTAATTTGTACCGGTGAAGGAAGTTTTATTCTTCGTCACCACCCAACCCCTCATATCACCAAGCAAAGGAAGGCAGGAGCCTGTGGCTCAGTACAAAGGAAAGGTGAAGTGGTTCAACAACGCCAAGGGCTACGGATTCATCGGACGTGATGACGGGCCGGATGTATTTGTCCATTATTCGGCGATCCAATTGGATGGATACAAAACGCTCAAAGAAGGCGATGAAGTCGAGTTCGATATCGTCGAAGGCCAGAAAGGCCCTCAGGCGGATGGAGTAGTCCGCTACAGGGACAGCGCTCACAGCGCGGCCTGAAGAACGAACGGCCGGGCGTTTCAGCAAGACTGCCATCGAGCGGCGGGGGATGGCGTGTATCTTCTGCTCTGATGTTGGTTTAAGCCTCGCTTGCTTGGTTTTTCGTCCTTCCTGCGTCGACCACCCAGAATCCTGAGTCAAACCGGCCTGTTTGCGATCACCGGACTGGTGAGTTCCGCGGCGGATGATGGATACTGCTGGCGGAGGCACAAGGATGGACAATCGCACCATGGCGCGTCTGCTGGCCGAAGCAGCCGATCTGATGGAGATTGACGGCTGCGACAGCTTTCGTGTGCGCAGCTACCGGCGGGCCGCCGACGCTGCCGAGCAGACGACGGTGGAATTGGCCGGATGCGATACGGCGCGGCTTCTGGAGATCGAGGGAATTGGCAAGAGCATGGCGGCCAAGCTGCAGGCGATGGCCGCAACCGGCAAGCTTGAACAGCGGGACGAGCTGCTTTCCAAATACGGTACCGGCATCCTGGAATTGCTGAAGCTGCCGGGGATGGGCTCGAAGACCGTGGCTCTGCTGTGGTCGGCCGGCCAGATTGGCACCGTAGATCAGCTCAGCGAAGCCATACAAGCCGGACGCCTGTCCGGATTGCCGCGCATGGGCGCCAAACAGATTGAAAAGTTGCGCAAGGCGATCGAGGATTACCGGCGAAGCGCGGGGCGATTCCGTGTAGACGTGGCCCAGGACGCAGAGCGGGGACTGCGCGAATACCTGCTGAAGTTCAAGGGAATTGAAAAAGTGACCCCGGCCGGGTCGCTGCGGCGGGGACGCGAGACGGCGGGCGATCTGGACCTGCTGGCCACGGGACCGGGCTGCGCGCCGGAAAAGACGGAGCCGGCGGTCGATTATGTTGCCGCGTTTCCGGGTATCCACAACATGATCGCTAAAGGCGAAAACAAGGTGAGCTTCAACCTGGTCGATGGGCTGCAGGTGGATGTGCGCCTGCTGCCGGCGGAGTCATACGGGGCGGCGCTGCAATATTTCACGGGCTCAAAGGCGCATAACGTCTCGCTGCGGCAGCGGGCGCTGAAGATGGGCTACACGCTGAGCGAGTGGTCGCTGGCGCGGCTCCATGACAACTCGACGGTGGCGGCGGCCAGCGAAGAAGAGATATACGCGGCGCTGGGGATGGAGTGGATTCCGCCGGAGCTGCGCGAGAACCTGGGCGAGATCGAGGCGGCCGTGCAGCACAAGCTGCCCAGGCTGGTCGAGAAGTCCGACATCCTCGGTGACCTGCACATGCACACCACGGCTACAGACGGCCGGAATTCGATTGAGGAAATGGCCGAGGCCGCGGCGGCATGCGGGTATCAATACATTGCCATCACCGACCACTCGAAAAACCTGGCGATGACCAACGGCCTTGACGAGAAGCGGGCAACAGAGCAGATTGAGCAGGTGCGCGCCGTGGACCGGCGCATGAAGGGGCGCATTCGCATCTTCACCGGGATCGAGGTGGACATTCTCGCCGATGGCGCACTGGATATGAACGACGACGTGCTGGCGCAGATGGATGTGGTGATTGCCAGCGTGCATACCCGGTTTGAACAGAGCCGCGACGAGATGACGGCGCGGGTGCTGCGGGCGATCGAGAATCCCTACGTGAGAATCCTCGGGCACCCCACCGGCCGGCTGCTGCTGCGGCGCGAGCCCTTCGCGCTGGATACCGGTGCGGTGCTGCGGAGGGCGGCGGAACTGGGCGTAGCTGTCGAGCACAATGCAGCGCCGGAGCGGCTGGATCTTTGCGACCGCGATTTGCGGCTGGCCAAAGAGATGGGCTGCCGCATAGTCATCAACTCCGATTCCCACGACAGCCGCAACCTGGGCAAGATGGATTACGGGGTGAAGCAGCTGAAGCGCGCCTGGCTCACCGCTGAATACGTGTTGAATACGCGCTCGGCGGAAGAATTTCTGGCCGGGTTGCGCAAGCGGCCGTAGGGGGCCGCGGCTGTCCGAAATCGAACACCAGCCTTCAAAATCGGGCAAACGAGATCCTTGATCCAGCGCCGACGATGAGGGGTATCTCTTTTATTCCTAAATATATAGAAAACTGATCGTCAATGGCACGGCGTGTGCAATGATGTTGGGCAATGGATATCGCACGCCCAGACATCAGGCAAAAGAAGAAGCGCCGCAACCTGCTGTGGTCGGCCGTCGGCGTAGTGGCCGTGGCTGGCTTGGCCGTAGCGGTTTCGCGATTGAAGCCGGCATCGCCGACGGTCGATCGCTCGACCATTTGGACCGACACTGTGAAACGTGGCGATCTGACCATCCAGGTGCGCGCGTCGACGGGCATGCTGGTGCCGCGCGAAGACAGCATCCAGCTGATTCCAGCTCAGACCGACGCCACCGTGGTGCGCATCCGCGTGCTCCCGGGCGCCAAGGTCTCACCCGACACCATCATCATGGACCTTGCCGACCCGCAGTTGAACCAGGAGCTGCTCAATGCGCAACTGGCGCTCAAGGGCGCCGAAGCCGATTACAAGAGCCTGCAGGCGACGCTGGAAAGCACGCTGATGGACAAGAAGACGGCGGCGGCGGCGGTGGACGCCAGCTACTCGCAGGACAAACTGCAGGCCGAGACCGACAAGCAGCTTTTCCAGTTGGGAGTGATCTCGGGACTGGCCTATGAAAGCGCGAAGGATGCGGCCGACCAGCTCACCACGCAGCACCAGTTGAGCCAGCAGCAACTCAGTGTGAACCAGCAGGCGATTGCGGTGCAGCTGGCTTCGGCGCAGACCAAGATCGATCAGGCCAAGGCGCAACTGGCTCTTTATCAGCAGCAGGCGGCGGCGCTGCAGGTACGGGCCGGCATCAGCGGCGAACTGGCGCCGCTGGATACGCCGGTGCAGGTGGGCGAGCATGTCACCGCGGGAACCTCGGTGGCTAAGGTGATCCAGCTCGATAAGCTGAAAGCTTCCCTGCAGATTCCGGAGACGCAGGCGCACGATATTCAACTCGGGCAGCCGGCGGAGATCGATACCCATAACGGCATCGTGCCGGGGCACGTGACCCGAATCGATCCCGCAGTATTGAACGGAACGCGCACCGTTGACGTATCACTGGATGGACCGCTTCCACCGGGGGCAGTGCCGCAATTGAGCGTCGATGGGGAGATCGATCTGGCACACCTGAAAGATGTGCTTTACGTGGGCCGGCCGGCGCTGGGGAATGACAACTCCACGCTCAGCCTGTTCAAGCTCGATCCCGACGGCAAGGGCGCCACGCGCGTCTCGGTGAAGGTGGGCCGCGCATCCGTCAACAACATCCAGGTGCTCGCAGGGCTCAAGGAGGGCGACACGGTGATTCTGTCAGACATGTCGCGCTACGACAACGTGGACCACATTCAGTTGGACTGAAATGGCTTTCAGCTATCGGCAATCAGCTTTCAACCGCTTTTTGGTAATTCGCACTTGGGTAAGGATGCGCGTCTGGTCAGAGGCAACGTCATGAGCTGAAGGTTGGCGGTTTCAAGCTGAGAGCGAAATGCGCGCACGCAGAGGAGAGATCGATGGCATCGAACGGTAACGGCACCACACTGATTGAGATTGAGGATCTGACCAAGGTCTTTTACACCGACGAAGTGGAGACCCACGCGCTTTCCGGCGTTCACCTCACCATTTCGCGCGGCGAGTATGTGGCCATGTCCGGTCCTTCCGGCTGCGGCAAATCCACGCTGCTTTCGATTCTGGGACTGCTCGACACCCCGACCGGCGGGCGCTACCGGCTGAACGGCAATCCGGTAGAGAACCTGAGCTTCAGCGAGCGCTCGCGCATTCGCAACCAGGAAATCGGATTCATCTTCCAGAGTTTCAATCTCATCGGCGATCTCACGGTTGAGGAGAACGTGGAGCTGCCTCTGACCTACCGCGCCGGCATGCCCTCTGCGGAGCGCAAGAAGCGGGTGAAAGAAGCGCTGGAGCGCGTCAACATGGCGCACCGCATGCGGCATTATCCGGCACAGCTCTCCGGCGGCCAGCAGCAGCGCGTGGCGGTGGCCCGGGCGTTGGCCGGTTCGCCCTCGATTCTGCTGGCCGACGAGCCCACCGGCAATCTCGATTCCAAAAACGGCGAGGCGGTGATGCTGCTGCTCGCCGAGCTGCACAACGAAGGCTCGACCATCTGCATGGTCACCCACGATCCTCGATTCGCGCGCCACGCCGAGCGCGAAGTGCACCTGTTTGACGGCAAGGTGGTTTCAGAGGACGAGCTGCACAAGCTGGAAGCAGAAGTGGAGGCGTAACGTGCCTTTGCAGGACCTGCGCTACGCGCTGCCTCAGTTGCGGCGTGCGCCCGGATTTGCGCTTGCGCCGGTCCCTGATGGTGGTGGGCCTGTTTGCGGTCCTGATTTGCGCATGGCGCGCTGCGTCAATTGATCCCGTCGAAGCAATGCGCAACCAATAACCGTTACACCCGCTGGCGAAAGGAGACGAGATGAAAAATCTGTGGCTCGACGTCCGTTATGCACTCAGGCAACTGCGCAAGGCGCCAGGCTTTTCGCTCACCGCTGTGCTGACGCTGGCCTTCGGCATCGGCGCCACCACGGCAATCTTCTCCATCGTCGAGGGGGTGCTCCTGCGGCCGCTGCCGTTTCCGCATCCGGGCCGGCTGGTTATGCTCTATGACGTCCTCGAAAATGTGAAGGTGGTAAGCAACGGGGGGTGGGGAGTGACGGCGCCTGAAATCCCCGTCTACGAGCGCGAGACCCGCAGCTTTGCAGGCTTGGGAGGGTTTCAGCAGACCGGATACGAGCTCTCAGGCGCCGGCGCGCCCGCCGAGATCAGCGCCGCCCGCCTGACCGCGAGTGTCTTCCCCACCCTCGGCGTTTCTCCGCTGATGGGGCGTGTATTTACGCAGCAGGAGGATTCGGATCACGCACAGGTTGTTGTGATCAGCTACGCGATGTGGCGCAACCGGTTCGGCGGCGATCCGCAGGTTCTGGGCACAAAGATCGAGCTCGACCGCAAGACCTACCAGATCATCGGCGTCATGCCGCGAAGCTTCGAATTTCCGCTGGTGCCGGGGCAGTTGAATCAGAGCCAATTGTGGACGCCGATGAGCTTCACGCACGATGAGATGGGCATGTCGTCGGCGGCGAGTTGGAATTACCAGATGGTGGGGCGGCTCAAGCCCGGCGTAACGCCGGCGCAGGCGCAGCAGGATGCCGAGGCCGTCGACAAACAGATCAATCAGGCGTTTCCCGCATTCATGAGCAGCATTCATACCCATGCCGGAGTTCGCTCCCTGGACGAAGACACCGTGGCCCAGGCGCGGCCGCTCATCCGCACGCTCTTTCTCGCGGTGACGGTGGTTCTGCTGATCGCCTGCCTCAACCTGGCTGGGCTTCTGCTGGTGCGCGTCTTGCGCCGGCGGCGCGAAAACGCCGTGCGCCTGGCGCTCGGATCTTCAGGCGCGGCGGTGATACGCCAAACGCTGCTCGAATCACTGTCGCTCAGCGTCTTCGGCGGCTTGCTTGGGCTGGCTCTGGCGGCGGGTGTTTTGCGCGTGGGCACAAGTCTTTTACCCGAAACCTTGCCTCGGATCGATTCCATCCGCCTGGACGGGCACGTGGTCGCATTTGCATTGGCCGCTGCCGTGCTCACTGGACTGCTCTGCGGTTTTGTTCCCGCCTTCGCCGCCGCCCGCACCAGCGTCAATGAAGCGCTGAAGGAAGGCGGCCGCACCGGCTCGGCCGGTGGCGCGCACCTGCGTCTGCGTTCGATTCTGGTGGTCACGGAGATTTCGGTCGCGCTGGTTTTGCTGGTTGCCTCCGGCCTGCTGCTGCGC
The DNA here is from genome assembly GCA_030038435.1 of Acidobacteriaceae bacterium. Classification (GTDB taxonomy): domain Bacteria; phylum Acidobacteriota; class Terriglobia; order Terriglobales; family Acidobacteriaceae; genus Telmatobacter. Next base: position 15,608 of record JASHOY010000025.1, read on the forward strand.
AGTTTCCAGAAGCTGCGCGCAGTCGATCTCGGTTTTCGCGTCGATCACATGCTCACCGCCTCTTACAGCCTGCCGCAACATCAATACTCCACTCAGGCGGCAATCGACGCATTCAACGACACTCTGCTGCGCAGGCTTGCGCAGTTGCCGGGCGTCGAGGCGGCGGGCGTCACCTCGAACTTGCCGGCGTCGGGAAATAGAAACAACAATGCCTTCGTCGCTGACGGATACATTCCGCCCAAAGGCGCGGGCTTGAATCTGTCGTGGTTTTCATCGGTGATGGGCGATTACTTCCGCGCCGCGGGGATTCCACTTTTGCGCGGCCGCTCGTTCACCCCGGCCGACACCGCGACGTCGCCGCTGGTATGCATCGTGAACCGCACGCTGGCAGAGCATTTCTGGCCCGGGCAAGACCCTATCGGCAAACGTGTGCATTGGGGCATGAAAGAAACGCCGCTTCCCTGGATGACGGTGGTAGGCGAAATCGGAGACATCAAGCAAACCGCCCCCGGCGATCCCACGCGATACCAGGTCTACCAGCCGGCGAGCCAGACTACTGCCTCTTTTGGTTCGCTTGCGCCGCCTGACATGCTCAACGCGCAAGGCGGTTCCATCGTCCTGCGCACCGCCCTGCCGCCCGATGCGATGATCAGTGCGCTTCGCGCCACCATTCACTCCATCGACCCGCAACTGCCGCTCACGCAGGTGCAGCCCATGGATCAGGCCGTGAACCAGACCGAAGCTCCGCGCCGGTTCAACGCCGCGCTGATTTCAAGTTTTGCCGCGGCCGCCGTGCTTCTTGCTTTTCTTGGCATCTACAGCATCATTGCATTTACTGCCGCGATGCGCACCCAGGAGATGGCCATTCGCCTGGCCCTGGGCGCGCAACGCTCGGGCGTGGTGCGGCTGATTCTTGTGTCAGGCGCAAAGCTGGGATTGGCCGGCTGCGTGATTGGCGGCGCGGGCGCGTTGTTTGCAACCCGCCTTTTGCGTTCGCTGCTTTTTCAGGTGAATCCGCTGGACCCTCTGGTTATCGCGCTGGCGGTGTGCTCCATCTTTCTTCTCGCACTGCTGGCTTCGTATATTCCTGCGCAGCGCGCTGCCTCCACCGAGCCCATGAAGGCGTTGCGGATTGAGTGACCCGGGCCTTCGCGGAAGACTGCGAGCCCTGGGAAAAAGCCGACGGAGATTCACGCCATGAACAGATGGTTTTTCGATATTCGCTTCGCTTTGCGGCAATTGCGCAAATCGCCGG
>JASHOY010000026.1 GCA_030038435.1 Acidobacteriaceae bacterium
GGCGGCGCGATCTGCCCCGGTCAAATCACGGGGGAGCCCATCCGGCGCCAAGGCCGATACCGCCTTGTCTGAATTCGTGTGGTGACCTCAAGTGACCGGATCGCCAATTTGGTGACACGGTGGTGACACAGAAAACAAAAGCCGAGTGGCTCAATTTCCACTCGGCTCGTAAATCTTTGATTTTCTTTGATTTAATGGTGCGCCCGGAGAGATTCGAACTCCCGACCTACTGATTCGTAGTCAGTCGCTCTATCCAGCTGAGCTACGGGCGCGCAACACACGGCCTGAAACTGAAGTCTGCCGGATCCACTGTCAGAGTATCAGGCTTTGTACTTCGGCGCAATCAGGCCTGAGCCGGCACCGCTGCCGCTTTCGGCGCAGGAGGAGGCGGCGGTATCAGGGCCACGATCTCAGCGATTTCCAGTCCCGCCTGGCGAACCAGCTTGGTGACCGACGCGGCACTGAGGCGGCTGGCGTCGTAACCCACGCGCAAGGTTCGCTCCTCATGATTGAACTTGATGCCGCGAATTCCATACACGTCGCAGATACCGGCCAGCGCCAGGGCCACGGCGTCGCTCGGCGGTGCGGTGTAGCGATAGAAAATCTCCACCGTTGTCATAGTTTCAGGATAGCAGTTCGTGAGTGCTGCGCATCAGGACAACGGAAGGAACCTTGGTCTCATTTGTCGCTGTTTCCATGACTGACGCCACCCCCGGGGAATTGCAGGCGTGCTCGCCAAGATAGCGAAAATTCACCTGGGGCCTCATGGTCATATCCAATTCTGCTTATCGATCTTTGGCCATCTCTACCACAGGCGCATCTGCGCCGCAATTCAGGCATTCGATATCAGCCTTGCCGGGAGAAATCAGTGTCGCGGTGAAAGTATGCATAACGGCTTTTCCATCGCGCATCCTCATCTGTATCTGAAACCAAAGCGTGTTGCCATCGAGGTGAGGATTTAAGAGCACATGCGGATCGCGCTCAATAACCTGAGGCACGCCTCCTTCGCCACTGATCATATCCAGAACGATGGTCCCACCAAGTCTGCCGCTATCCGCGGCCAGAGTGAGGGTGTCCGGCCTTTGAACATTGACTTCGGCATGCCACACCCCAATCCATTTTTGATTTGCGCCCGGCTGGGCCAGAGCTTGCCCACCGCCCACAAGCAGAGCCATGGCCAAGAAGAATGTTTTCCGATTCATATTTACATCTCCTCACGGTTGTTTTGCCAGCGCGGCCGTCGCCAGCGTGCTGCCTAGCCCCATGGTTTCCACGGCGGACGAGGGAACAATGACCATGGAACCGCGTTCCTTGATGGCTTCGTAGAGCATATTCATGGCACGCAGGTGCAGTGCTGTGGGGTTCTCGGTATAAGCGGCCGCGGCCTGCACAAATTTCGCGGATATTTCCGTTTCCGCCTGGCCCAGGATGATGCGTGCCTGACGCTCCCGCTCTGCCTGTGCCTGTCGGGACATTGCATCCTGCAATGCCTGCGGTATGCGTACGTCGCGAACCTCGACAGATTGAACCGTGATGCCCCATGGGCTCGTCTTTTCGTCGAGAATGCGCTGAAGTTCGCGGCCCAATGCCTCGCGGTCCGTGATCATCTGTCCCAGCTCGTGTCTCCCGATGGATTCGCGCAACGCGGTCTGCGCGCTCAGCGAGATCGCATCTAGATTGCTCTCAACTTCGAGGATCGCCTTTTCTGCGTTCCATACCAGCCAGAAGACTATGGCGTCGACATCAACTGGCACTGTGTCCCTGGTGAGAGTGGATTCGGCGGTTACGTTGGCAACACGCACCCGCTGATCAACATGAGGGCTGATGGATTCGAGCACGGGCACGATAAGGAAGAATCCGGGTCCGCGCAGACCGATGTAACGTCCGAGGCGCAACAACGCGACCTTTTCCCACTGGCGCACCACCTTGATGGCGCAGAGAAGGTAAGTGCCGGCGCATGCGCCCACGATTCCCGGTACCGGGTTGAGCAGAAGGCCGCTGCAAACTCCACCCGCGATCACGCAGGCGGCAAACGCCGCAACAGCCACTGAATTGAATTGCAACGAAGTTTTTGCCATGACTTATCTCCTTCGCGGCGGTTCTGTAACCATGCTCTGCAAACGCTTCATAAGCTCTTCCATCGTGAAACCTGCTGCGCCAGCACGCGCGACAGCGTCTGCGGCAATCTCGGCCAGTTGCCGTTCGCGTTCGGCCTCGGCACGCGGAATTTTCCGTGTGCTTACGAAAGTGCCCGTCCCCTGCTGCGTCTCGATCAAGCCACCCAGCTCAAGCTCGCGGTATGCGCGCACCACGGTGTTGGGATTGATCGCCAGATCGACGGCGAGTTGGCGCACCGTGGGCAACTGATCGCCGGTTCGCAGAGCCGACAGAGCAATTGCGCCCCGCACCTGGTCGATAATCTGGCGGTAGGCCGGCGTGCCGCTGTGCAGGTCGAGATAGAAGCGAAAAGATGGCGCGGCAGAGTAGCGCATGGCTGAGAACCAATGTACTATAAGACTAGTACAACATAACAAGAATACTGTCAAGGGAAAGTTCGGGCTGAATTTATGGCCGGACAGGCGAGGGGTTCTCACCATGGGAAATGAAGATGGCAATGGAATGAGGAAGAATCGGCGGCTGGTTTCGGCGGATTCCGAATTTGGCCGGATTACATCAGGCTCTTGATCATGGCCCGGATCTCCGGGTCATTCCAGTCCTGGTTGCTGACGAACTTATAGCGGATGATGCCCTTGCGGTCGATGAGATAAGTTTCGGGGTACATTTCAGTGTGGAAGAGAGTGGGCACCGATTCGCTGGGATTGCGCGCCAGAATCAGGTTCACGTGGTGTTGGGTAATAAAGCGGTTGTATTGCGCGGCGTCCTGATCCACGCTTACCGCGATGATGTCCAGTTTCGGCATGTCACGGTGCAGCTCCAGAAGCGATGGCAGTTCGGCCACGCATGGCGGGCAAGTCGAAAACCAGAAGTTGAGCAGCACCACGTGGCCGCGATAGCTGGCCAGGTTCACGGTGTTGCTGCCGTCAGAGATGGTGAAATCGGGCGCTACTTCGCCGGGCTGTTGCGGAGGCGCGCCGCGATTGCATGCGGCGATTAACGCCAGCGGCATCAAAAGGAACAAACAGAGAACACGAGAACCCGGCACATTCTTATAATACGAGCGGAAGGGCGATTTACCTAGGGCAACCGCCGGGTCCATTTAAGGATGAGGTAAAAGCCCGAAAGAAAGGTTCAAGGTGAAGGACGACGATAGACCGGCAACCGGGCCAGGCAGCTGGACCCCGGTGCTGGGCATTTCCGAAGCGACTGAATCCACGTCGCGCCAGGCGGGGCAGGAGGATTGGCGCACCTGGGCCCGGGCTGCGGTGCCGGGGACGGTCTTCGACCAACCGGAGCCGGAACCGCTGTGCGAGCTGACCGTCATTGTCCCCGCGCGCAATGAGGAACGCTCGCTGGGCGCCTGTCTCGAATCGCTTGTCGCTCAATCGGAAGAGATCTTCCAGCTCGGTCGCGATTGGGAGCTGATTGTCATTGATGACCACTCCAGCGACCGCACTGCGGAAATCGCCCAAGGCTTTGCCGGGGTGACGGTCAAGACCGCGGACAAGCTTGAGCGGGGATGGACGGGAAAGACAAACGCCATGTGGACCGCGGCCAAAAAAGCCCGAGGAAAATGGCTGCTGTTCACCGATGCCGACACTATCCACGAGCCCGGCGACCTGCGCCGCGCCATTCACGAAGCCGAACGCCACCGGTCCGGTGTGCTCAGTTACTCTCCCCGCCAGTTGGTCAGCGGAGTCGCGCAGCGCTCGCTCATGCCGCTCATCTTCTGCGAATTGGCGCTGGCTTACCCGCCGGCCAAGGTTTCCGATCCCGCGCAGCGCATCGCGGCTGCCAACGGCCAGTTCCTGCTCATCGAGCGGGAAGCCTATCGCCGGCTTGGCGGACATGCAAGCGTCGCCAGGAACGTGCTTGAAGATGTGGAGCTGGCTTTCCTGGCCAAGCGCAGAAGACTCGGATTGCGGTTTCGCTATGCCAGTGACGCCGTCTCCGCGCGTATGTATCGGTCCTTTGGCAGTATGGTCGAAGGCTGGACGAAAAATCTGGCCCTGCTGTTCAACAACGCGTTGATGCTGGCTTTGTGGCGGGCCCTGGATTTTGTTCTGCTTTTCGGCTTGCCGATTCTGGCCGCCGAGCTATGGGACGCACACTTCGTGGCGCGCTCCATGGAGTGGCTCGCCGGCGGATGGATCATCGCCCTGCTATGGGTGCGGACGCTTTTCCGTTTCTATCGCCGCGTTGCCAAATCCAACTTTCCGTTTTCCGACTGTCTTATTTCGCCTCTCGGACTGCCGCTGTTCGTGTTGCTTCTTTACCGGAGCTGGTTTCAGCATCGCATCCTCAAGCGCGTGAGCTGGAAAGGAAGAAGCTACGGGACATAGCCGAGGCTTCCGGCATTCGCGGCGGCTGCGCGATGCGACTTGAAGCCTTCCGAGAACCCGGGGCATCATTACCATAGAGGACCCAGATGATCTTGCTTACGCGGCGCGCAACTTTTTCCGCCTCGCACTACTACTGGAACGAGGCATGGTCTGAGGAAGAGAATCGCAAGGTCTTCGGCCGCTGTGCCAACCGCAACGGGCATGGCCACAATTACACGCTGGAGGTGACGGTGGCCGGCGAGCCCGAACCCACCACCGGATTTGTCGTTGACCTGAAATGGCTCAAAGACGTGATCGAGCGCCAGGTGCTTGCCGCATGGGACCATCGGCATCTCAATCTCGAAACGCGCGAGTTTGCCAGGACGATACCCACCACGGAAAACATCGCTATCGCTGCGTGGAACCGGCTCGATTCTGCCATCGCCCTAGGGGGCGGCGCGCGCCTCAATCGCGTGCGTGTATACGAAACACCGGAGATTTTTGCCGAGTATCGCGGGCCGAAGATGGGTCCGGCAGCGACAGGCGCTTCCGGGGAAGAAGGCGTACGATGAATGCCTTCTTCGGACGCCGGTACACCCTTAGCGCGAGCCATCGGCTGCACACACCGCAGCTTACTGCCGAGCAAAACCGCGCCGCATACGGGAAGTGCAACAACCCGCATGGGCATGGGCACAATTATGTGGTTGAAGTGCTGGTGGGTGGGGCCGTAGATGCGGAAACGGGGATGGTGATCAATCTGGCGATGCTCGATGAAATCATGCAAACAAGAGTGCTCGATCGCTTTGATCATACGAATCTTAACTCCGATCCCATCTTTGCGAATCGTGTGCCCACCACGGAGAATCTCTGTAAGGCAGTCTTCGATTTGCTTGGGCACGCTTTGGCGCCGGCTATCCTCGCGCATGTGCGAGTTGAAGAAACCGAGAACAACTTCTTCGAATACTGCGGGCCAATAAACGAGTAACTCGGAGCGGGAATTCAGGAAAATGACGGCCCTGCAGCCGGGGGCGGGAGGATGAAACGTGGCGCAGCCAATGGCAGTGAGCAAGCCAATTCGCGGAGTGACGGAGGCGGACGAGGGCCTGAGCGGATATGCAGTCGCCGATATGTATCGCGAGATTCTCGGTCGGCTTGGCGAAGATCCCAATCGCGACGGGCTTTTGGCTACGCCGGTGCGGGTGGAGAAGTCGCTGGCGTTTTTGACCAAGGGCTACAACGAAGACCCGCATCGCATCCTGCGCGGCGCGCTCTTCGATGTGGACTATGACGAGATGGTGATTGTCAAAGACATCGAGATGTTTTCGCTGTGCGAGCATCATATGCTGCCGTTCTTCGGCAAGGTGCATGTGGCCTACATTCCCAAGGGAAAGGTGATCGGGTTGAGCAAGATTCCGCGGCTGGTGGAGGTGTTTGCGCGGCGGCTGCAGGTGCAGGAGCGGCTGACGCGGCAGATTGCCGACGCGATACAGGAGGCAATTGCGCCGCAGGGGGTGGGGGTGGTGATCGAGGCGCGGCATCTTTGCATGATGATGCGGGGGATTGAGAAGCAGCATTCCTCGACGGTGACGTCGGCCATGGTGGGGTGCTTCAGGGATAAGGAAACGCGGGGGGAGTTCCTCTCACTGGTGCGGCAGCAGGGGGCGGCTTAGGCGCAGGTCTGAATCACCGGATTTCGCCGCGGGAGCGAAGCGCGCGCGAGAGGGCGGCATTTTTCAGGCAGGCAGCTTGCAATGAGCAGACGAGGGCCCGGCGTGGGCGCGGCGATACTGAATTCGTGGGGGACGCGAGCGCGGCTGGGCGCGGTGCAGTACGCGTGGATCGTGTCGATGTTCGGGCTGCTGGCGGGGCTGGAGACAAACCGGCTGGGGCTCTTCCTGGTGCCTCCGTTCGGGGCAACGCTGACGATTCTGCTGGTGCTCCCCGGAGCGCAGATTGCGCAGCCTTACGCGTTGATCGTGGGGTCGGTGACGGGCGCGGCGGTGGGCACGATGCTGAGTATTCTCAGCTACAGCTCGTGGATGGCGATTGTGGCGGCGGTGGCGGCGTTCGGGCTGCTGAACCTGATTCGTGCCAATCATCCGCCGGGAGTGGCGCTGGCCATGTATCCGCCTCTGTTGCACTCGAGCAGGTGGTTTCCGCTGGAGGCGGTGCTGCCGTTCACGGTCGCGGCGGTGGTGTCTGCGGCGGTGTTGAGCCGGGTGGCTAAGGATTGGCCGGCGTATCCTAAGGCGCTGCGGGTGGGACGGTGAGAAGAGTGAGGCTGGCGAAGTTTCCGGATTCGAAGGGCGTTTGCTGGGACTTATTTGGAAAAGTGGAGTCGATTCTCGCCCGAGCAGCGCTCGGACGGGTGCCCTCGATGGTGGGGGAATGCGCGTCGTAGGCCTATGGGCGGGGCCTTCGCTATGGGCTTGCAATGCGATGGCGCAGCGTCTCGTAATATTGAAGAGATGACCAATAGCTTATTTGATGAAGCTTCCAGTGGAACAAGAGACTTGGACTGGTTTACCGGCCACTGCGACGGGGGTTCGCGCGGCAACCCGGGCCCGGCGGCTTACGGCGCTGTAATTGAAGATCCGCAGGGCAAGGTGGTGGCGCGGCTCAGTGAGTATCTTGGCTGCCAAACCAACAACTACGCCGAGTACCAGGGCTTGCTGGCGCTGCTGGATTGGGCGGCCGGACATGGAGCGCGCGGGCTGCGCGTGGTCTCCGACTCGGAACTGATGGTGAAGCAGATGAAGGGGCAATACAAGGTGTCAAGCCCGGCACTGCGTCCGCTATGGGAAGAAGCCCGGCGGCGCGCGGCGCGCCTGGAGCGCTTTGAGATTCGCCACACTCTGCGCGCGGGGAATCAGGAGGCCGACCGTCTTGCCAACGAAGCGATGGACCGGGGAACGGGCAGAACCGGCGAGCCGGCGGGCGGGGAAACTCCGCGGCCGCGCAACGACGAACCGCCGGCTGCGCGGCAAGCAGACAAATCACCGGCTGCGCGGCAGGTACTCGAAGGGTATGTCAAGGATGGCGTCGTCCATTTGCTTGGCGGAGAGCTACCGGACGGCGTGTTCGTGAAAATCGTTCGCGAATAGAGCGTTTTTTGTTGAGTGTCTATTTTCGATGCAGACGTTCGTGCTTTCCCACCCTTTGTGCAAAGGACGCACAAAGGATGGGGCAGCCAGGGTGTTGCTGAATCAGCGGAAAAAGGGCTTGGGTGGGCCTGCCCCCGAATAAAGAGTATTCGGTTGAGTGTCTATTTTCGATGCGGACGTTCGTGCTTTTCCACCCTTTGTGCAAAGGACGCACAAAGGATGGGGCAGCCAGGGTGTTGCTGAATCAGCGGAAAAGGGCTTGGGTGGTTCAGCCGCCGAAGGCTCTGTCGTTTAAGAGCTTCTGCCCAATTCGTTTCTCCATTCGCGCCCGTCGCGCTCCAGCAGATGGTCGGAGCATTCCGGGCCCCAGGAGCCGGCAAAGTAATTGGGAAATACCTGCGGTTTCTTCGCAGCCCATGCCTGCAAAATCGGCGTGTACAACGCCCAGGTGGTCTCCACGCCGTCGCGGTGCGCGAACAGCGTCTGGTCGCCGAGCATGGCATCGAGCAGCAGCCGCTCATAGCCGTTGGCGCTGGATTTGCCGAACGCCGACTGGTAGTCGAAGTCCATGGTCACCGGGCAAACCGTCATATTGGGCGCGGACGGAACCTTGGCTCCGAAGCGCAACGCAATGCCCTCGTCAGGCTGGATGCGGATGGTCAGCAGGTTGGGCTGAATCTCCCCGCACCCGTTCGAGCCCTGCATGCGATTGAAGATCAGCATCGGCGGTTGTTTGAAGCGGATGGCGATCTCGGTCGCGTGTTTCTTCATGCGCTTGCCCGCGCGCAGATAGAAGGGAACACCCGCCCATCGCCAATTCTCGATCTCCAGGCGCAGCGCCGCATAGGTCTCTGTTCCTGACTCGGGGTCGACGCGCTCCTCATCGCGGTAGCCTATCACGTGTTTGCCGCCGACGATTCCCGGCCCATATTGCCCGCGCACCGTGTTGAGGATGGGAATCGGCGGAATCGCCTGCCACGCTTTCAGCTTCTCCCGCCTTACGCTTTCGGCATCGAAGTTCGCCGGAGGCTCGACGGCGACCATGGCCAGCAGCTCCATCATGTGGTTTTGCACCACGTCGCGCAAAGCGCCGGCTTTTTCATAGAAGGGTCCGCGGCCTTCCACGCCCAACTGCTCGGCCACGGTGATCTGTACCTGATCGATGAAGTTGCGGTTCCAGATGGGCTCGAAGATGCCGTTGGCGAAGCGGAATACCAGCAGGTTCTGCACGGTTTCCTTGCCCAGGTAGTGGTCGATGCGGAAGACCTGGCTCTCGTGGAAGACCGCGTTCACCTGGTGGTTGAGCTCGCGCGCCGATTCCAGGTCGTGCCCGAAGGGCTTCTCAATGACCACCGCCGCGAGGCCGTTTTCGGGTTGGGCCATCTCCTGCGCGCCCAGGTTCTCCACGATGCCCGAGAAGAATTCGGGCGCCGTGGCGAGATAGAAGAGCCGGTTCTGCCCGATCCCCTTTTCCTTGGCTATGCGATCCAACTCCTCTTTCAGGCGGCCAAACCCCTCGCGGTCGTCGAAGCTCAACGGGAAATAGCTGATGTGGCTGACGAACTCCGCCAGCTTCGGATCATTTGCGTCGGCGCCGCCGAAATCGATGATGCCTTCGCGCATATCCTTGGCAAACTCATCGCCCAGCGGCCGCCGCGCCACGCCCACAATGGCAAACTGCTTGGGCAACAGATCAGCCTGGCGCAGATGAAACAGCGCCGGTAGCAGTTTGCGCTTGGTCAGGTCACCCGATCCGCCGAAGATCACCATGATCCCCGGGTCAGGTATCCGCTCCTTGCCCTGGGGAACTTGGGAAAGATCCTCGGGGCTAACTCTCATCTGAATCGTCGCCATGCATTCCTCCTAGGGGCGGTTCGCAGTTCACGGTTCGTGGCTCGACGTTTGCCGGTTTCGATCTGCAGTTCATTCCGCAGCGTCAACTGCGAAGAGTAAATTGACTTCACTCGGTCTTCACGGCATGACCGCCAAATTCCTTGCGCATGATGGCCAGCATGCGGTCGGTGAAGTTATTCTCCTCGCGCGACCGGATGCGCCGAATCACCGACTCCGTAATCACCGGCGCCGACACGTTCAGGTCAAAGGCCTCGAACACCGTCCACCGTCCTTCACCAGAATCGACCACATACGCCTGCAGTCCATCCAGCGTGGGATTGCCGGCCAGCGCATCCGCCGTCAAATCCAGCAGCCAACTGCGAATGACACTCCCGTAACGCCAGATCTGCGCCACCTGCGGCAGGTTCAGCTTGAACTCGTCTTTCTTTTCCAGCACCGTGAACCCTTCGGCGTAGGCCTGCATGATCCCGTATTCGATGCCGTTGTGAACCATCTTCACGAAGTGACCCGAGCCTCCGGGCCCCACGTGTCCCCAGCCTTTATCTGCCGCCGGAGCCAGGGTCTCCAGAATCGGACGCAGATATTCCACGGCGTCTTTGTCGCCGCCAACCATCATGCTGTAGCCTTCCTTGAGTCCCCAAATCCCGCCCGAGGTGCCGACGTCTACAAACTGAAGTCCCTCTGCTGTAACTTCCTTGTAGCGCCGCATGGAATCCTTGTAATAGGAGTTACCGCCGTCGATGAGGATATCTCCGGCCTTCAACAGCGGCACCAGCTTCGCGATGGTGTCGTCCACAGGCTTGCCCTGCGGAACCATGATCCAGATGGCCTTGCGTCCTTCCAGCTTTTTAGCCATATCTTCTAGTGAAGAAACGCCTACGTTGCCCGATGCGGTGAGTTTCTCCACGGCTTCAGCATTGAAGTCGTAGCCCACCACCTGGTGGCCACCCAGTCTGAGCCGCTCCGCCATATAACCGCCCATCTTGCCCAGGCCGATCAAACCAAGTTGCATGACTCCTCCGGTTAGTCGCTTAATTGAATTCCATCCATGGCCCAGACTTTCAAGCCCTTAAGTTCTCTACGCAATCACAAGACTTCTAACTTCGCCAATTCGCTTCGCAGCGCGTCCGCGCCCTGAAATCGAATCGCCTTCATGCCTGCCCCTGCTGCGCCGTCCACGTTCTGCTGCCGGTCGTCGATAAACAGCACGCGTTCCGCCGGACGGCCCAGAATGTCGAGCGCGCGGCGGTAAATCGACGGGTCCGGTTTCCTCAACCCCACATAACACGAACTGAAAGCCACCTGAAAACGATCGCGCAACCCAAATGTGCTGAAGCGATAGTCATTGGTCGCCCGCGCCTCATTGTTGAGCGCGCCAACCACGCACTTGTCCGATGCTGCAATCTCGCCGAGGATGCGCAGCGCGCCTCCCTCCAGTTCCTTGGACTGGTGGAGAACGAAGTTGAAGAATTCATCACGCGAAAAAGGCCGCGGTTTGTAGAACACCGCTTCGTCTAGATACTGGTCGAGACCGATCGCGTCCCGCTCCCAGGCTGCAAAAATGGCGAGATGACGGGCTTCCAGGTCTTCAGCATCAAGGTGAAAGTGTTCTACCGCGGCTGCGCGCTCGGCGCGGTCCCAGCCGTTAGTGAGCAATACTCCACCTACGTCGAAGAGAATGGCGTCGAAGGGGAACATCGGCGTTTCTTTCCCGCGCATGGCGTGTCGTCAGTAATCAGTTAGCCCGGATCGATCGATACGGCGGACCTCTCCGCGTCGAATTGTGTAAATCGCCGTGCGAAGCTACACCGGGCCGACCGAACCTTCTCCGCACAGATACTTCGCTTCAATCGCCTTAACTTTCTTGTAGCGGCGAACGAAGCGTTCTTCCGTAGCAATGAATTTTGCATGGATAAACGCATCCACAAGTTCGTAGGCGAGGGAAGCGCCGACGATGCGCGCGCCGAGCACGATCACGTTCATGTCGTCGTGCTCAACACCCTGGTGTGCCGAGTAAGTGTCGTGGCACATTCCCGCGCGAATCCCGGGAATTTTGTTCGCCGCCACGCAGACTCCTACTCCCGAGCCACAAATCAGCACTCCCCGCGGCGCCTCGCCACGCTTGATCGCATCGCCCACACGCTCCGCATAATCGGGATAATCATCCAGAGGTTCCACCTTGTAAGCGCCAAGGTCGATCACTTTATGCTCGCCTTTTGCCAGGTAAGCGCGAACCTCTTCCTTTAAAGGAAAGCCTGCATGATCGGAAGCTATGACGAGTTTCACGGAACGTCCTTTCTGACTCGCTGACCCGCTATTTCACCAGCCTCTTTGCCCGCGCCGCAATCTTCTCTGGCGTGAAGCCCAGGTTAGCCATAACCACGTTGCCCGGAGCCGAGGCGCCGAAACGGTCCAACCCGACAACGTCGCCGTCGAGACCCACGTACTTCCACCAGCCCAACGTTGCGCCAGCCTCCACCGCGATTCTGGGCACGTCTTTCAGCAGCACCGAAGCCTTGTACTCCGGCGATTGTTCCTCGAAGATTCTCCAACTCGGGAGGCTTACCACGCGGGCGCGAGTCCCGCCATCGGCGAGGATCTTCGCGGCCGCAAGCGTCGTTGAAACTTCAGAGCCGGTGGCGATCATCACCACTTGCGGCTTGTCTGCGTCCTGAATTACGTAAGCGCCCTTGCTCACACTGGCGTAAACATCGCGCCCCGCGGTGTCAAAAACGGGAACATTCTGCCGGGTCAGCGCCATGAAGCAGGGACTCTTGCGCTCCAGCGCTAGCCGCCACGCCGCCGCGGTCTCATTGGCGTCCGCGGGCCGGAAGTCCGTCATGTGCGGCACCGCCCGCAGAGCCATTAGGTGCTCGATGGGCTCGTGCGTCGGTCCGTCTTCGCCCACTCCAATCGAGTCATGGGTGAAGACGAAGATGGAGTGTGCTTCCATGAGCGCGGCAATGCGCAGCGCCGGCTTGGCGTAATCGGAAAAGACAAAGAAAGTTGATCCGAAAGGAATCAGCCCGCCATGCGCCGCCATTCCATTCACCTCGGCGCACATGGCCAGCTCGCGCACGCCAAAGAAGACGTTGCGCCCCGCAGGATCGACGTGGAAATTCGCTCCCGGCTTGAAAATCGTTTTCGTGGATGCGGTTAGATCGGCCGCGCCGCCAAACAACTCGGGAACCGACGCGGCAATCGCATTCATCACTTCCTGGCCGGCATTGCGCGTAGCCACCGGCTTGTCTGTCGGGAAGCTGGGTATCGCCTTTTCCCAACCCGCCTTCAGCTCGCCATTCTGCGTGCGCTCGAACTCCGCGGCAAGCTCGGGAGACTCCCTGGCGTAGCTGTCGAACTGCGCCTTCCACTCGGCTTCCAGTTTTGCGCCGCGCTCGCCCGCCTTGCGCCAGTTAGCCAGCGCATCGTCCGGTACATAAAAGCTCTGGTCCTCAGGGAACCCGAAGAATTTCTTGGTCGCCGCTGCGTCCGCGGCGCCCATTGCTTCGCCGTGCACCTTGTTAGTGCCTGCGCGCGGGCTGCCATAGCCGATCACCGTGCGCACGCCAATGAAGGATGGCCGGCCGGATTCAGCCTTCGCCACCTCGACGGCTTTCTCGATGGCATCCAGATCGTTGCCGTCCATCACCCGCTGCACATGCCAGTTGTAAGCCTCGTAGCGCTTATAAGTGTTCTCGGTGAAGCTCAGCTCCGTCGGTCCATCCAGTGAAATGAGGTTGTCGTCATAGAACACGATCAGCTTTCCCAAACCCAGCGTGCCTGCGAGCGAGCTGGCTTCGTGAGTCATGCCTTCCATCATGTCGCCGTCGCCGGCGAGCACGTAGGTGTAGTGGTCCACCACTTCGTGCCCTGGCCGGTTATAAACCGCGGCCAGATGCCGTTCCGCCATGGCCATGCCCACGGCCATGGCCAGGCCCTGACCCAGCGGGCCGGTGGTGACTTCAACGCCCGGCGCGCAGCCTCGCTCCGGATGTCCGGGGGTGCGCGAATCATATTGCCGGAAGTGTTGCAGGTCGTCGAGAGTGAGCCCATAGCCAGAGAGGAAGAGCGATCCGTAAAGCAGCGCCGATGCGTGGCCATTCGACAGCACGAATCGGTCGCGGTTGGCCCATTTTGCATCCGCCGGATTGTGGCGCATGATCTTGTGATAAAGCAGATACGCAATCGGTGCGCAGCCCAGCGGCGCTCCGGGATGGCCGCTTTTGGCCTTTTCTACTGTGTCTACCGCGAGCAGCCGCAACGTATCGATGGAGAGCTGGTCGAGAGAGAGGGACGCGAGACTGGTGGTCATGACGGTTTACGCGATGTCCTTTCCATGGGTTGACGAACGCTCAGAATGGTCTTCGTCGTGTTGGGGCCTGCAGTCAGTTGCCTTCAATCTTCACTTCCACATTGTAACCAAGCCAGCGGTCCTGATCGGTCCAGCGCATGGTCCACACCAGCGTGTCAGAATCGCCGGGAGGAGTAATGTCGGCGCTGTATCCGCAATAGCCGTAACTACGCGAAGCCGCGCTGTGCGTACACTTCCAGTGATCAGCCGACCACACGATTTCAAATCGCGCTTCGTTGAGAATGCGCAGCGTGGAACCATGCGGAATCCTCTGGATCGGCCTCCGCAGGCTGTAAATCTCCAGGTCGCGCCGTAGTTGCTTGCGCCCTTCCGGATTCGCGTAGCGGTTGTACACCGCATCGATCCGGTCAAAGACCTTTCCATCCACGGCCGAGCGCAGCAGCTTGAGATATTCGGCATGCGCCCACACCAGCGGCACCGCCGATCCGGCAGGTTTGCCATGCCGCAGGTAGGTCCCGGCCTTGTCCGGCTCGTCCCACACCTGTTCGGGGAGCAACTGGCCGCAGGTGGCAAAATTCTCGTAGGTGCGGATCAGCGCTTCATATCCATTACCCGCGGCAAGCTCATAGTGCGCACGCTCACCGGTGAGCAATGGCCAAGGCCGTCCCTGCCCCCATCCCAGAAACGGACCGCCATCGGGCCGCTGCCCGTAGCCGTCGTAGTTGTAGCGCAGCCAGCCCGATCCCTGCGGCAAATCGCGCTTGATGACAAAATCAACCACTTTCAATGAATCCACGATCAGCGGATCGTCGGCACGGCGCACGCCGTATCGCACCAGCTCCAGAAAGCCGTGGTCGATAATCTCCCGCGCCTCAAACGAATCACGCGTTCCCGGCGGACGGTTGCGAAGCTGGATGATTTCTTTTCCGCAGCTTTCGCAGGAGTACGCTTCTCCGCTTTCCGGCGGCCGGATGCGCATGTAGTGGCGCGTAATTTCCGGATGGAGCACGCCGTTATTGGTCACCGTCCAGTCTTCAAGGTGGCCCTCAATCCAGTCGGCGAACTCTTCGATGAAGATGGCCAGCTCCGTTGAGTCGTGCTCGCGGGCAATTTCAGCCGCACAAATAAGGCCGGAAATCACCGCGGCCAGCGTGGAAGGCGAGTAGCCGGCGTTCTCTTCCCACCGCTCCTGATGGGTGATGGGCGCGTGGCGAACCAGGAAGCCGGCGGCGCGCTCCACAAAGGGGAAGATGGGCATCCTGCCCACCGCGTTCGCTTTCCACAGGCGCCACGCCAGCATCAGCGGGAAGGCCACCTCGTCGAGTTGAACGCCGTTCCAGTATGGAGTCCCGTCAATCCAGAAATTCTGCGCAAATCCGCCGTCGGCGCGTTGCGTGCAGGCCAGGTAGACCAGAGCGCGACCGGCGGTTTCCGCGCGCCCGCAGGCCAGCAGCGCGGTGGCCGTCTGCACCATGTCGCGCGTCCACACCAGGTGATAGCCGCCCATGTCGTCGTCGCTATGTGCCTGTCCCCAGGGAATGGAAGCGGAGGCGACAAAGGCGCCGGAGTAGATTTTGTCTTCATGCGCCAGCAGCACGTTGTGGCTCACGCGCATCAGCTCGCCACCGTCGCCGGCGCGCACCGCCAGTTGCTCGGGATTGGCTACGCGGTGCCACTGCTCGATGAAGCGTTTTTTGTTTTCGGCAAAGGGCTTGGCCAGCGCCCCCATGGTCTTTTGCGCGGCGGTGTGGTTGCCCTCGCCGATGCCGATGGCTAGCGTGAACTCCCGCGCCCCGTCAGACTCGGCGCGGCTCAGGTTGATCTCTCCCACCACCGCGATATTCCCGTTGCTGGCTGAGCCGAACTCCCAGGTCATGTGAAAGTTCTTCATCACGTCGCGCCAGCCATCGCTTGCCCCGACGAAGCCGCAACTGACGCGCGCAAAATTGCAGTTGGCGGTCATGGCCAGCGACCAGTTGTTCTTCCATGCCAGCAGCACTTTGTAGCCGGCGATATCTATGGCGCGCGCCGTATTTCCCGCGCCGCCGCCGTCCAGGTGCGGCGCAAGCAGCGCGTAGACCTTCAGTCGCGAAAGCAGCTCTTCATGACCTTCGAGCCGCACATGCTGCAGCACCACCGAGTGGTGCGGATCGCAGATGATCTCCTTGATGAGGGTGTAGCGGCCGTCGCGGTCGCGATTGATGTAACGAACGCCAAGGGCCTCACGGTCGATGTACTCGAAGGTCGAGTCGAGATGGCGCTTTTCCTCGTGGGCAAAGGTCTCGCCATCGGTGATCAGGAACTCCATGTCCCTCACCTGGGCGCGATCGATGGTGGGATGATAGAGTTCGTTCAAAATGCCGTGTGAGCAGGTGAACCAAATGCGGCTGGCGCCGGAATACGCAGTGCCTACCGCGTCTTTGACGCTCGACGTCCAGCGTGGTTGCAGGCCCGGTGAGCCGAACGCCTCACCTTGCTGCTCCAGCCAGGAGTATTCGGACTGATCGCTCATGACCGCTCGCTTTGCGGGAATTTGAGAGCCGGAGGCGGCTGCGCGTTGGGGAAGCCAGCCTCTCCGTTTCCCATTATCGATGTTCCGGGCGGGTTTGAGGTTACATTTTGGGATGGATGCGTTAGCCCCGGTGCGGCGTGCAAAGGGCAACCGGCAGGACGAGGGCGGCTACCCCTCTGCGGGAACTTTTCGCACCGCGCAGGCCGGGTTTTGCATCCATCCAGAGGTGAATGGTGTGCCGAGCCCCGGCGACCGGGGATTTCACGACTTCTCACTGCTTGTCTCTGATGGAGCTGTTCACGCAGGAGATAAGCCTCACACAGTACAATCCAAAACGGAGGATTTCCCCAATGGCTTACGAAGTTCCAGCGCTTCCTTACGATTACGCCGCACTCGAACCGTTTATCGATGCGGAGACCATGCATCTGCACCACGACAAGCACCACGCGGCATATGTGAACAATGTGAACGCGGCCCTTGCCAAATATCCTGAGTGGGAGTCAAAATCAGTGGACGACGTATTGCGCTCGCTCGACAAGGTCCCCGAAGATATCCGCACCGCGGTGCGCAACAATGCAGGCGGGCACTCCAACCACAGCATGTTCTGGGCCATCATGGGAGCGGCCAACAGCTCCGGCATTGGCGGTCATCCCTCCGGCGACATCGCCAAGCAGATCTCAGCGGATTTTGGCGATTTCGAGGCCTTCAAGAAGACATTCAACGAGACTACGGCAAAGCAGTTTGGTTCCGGCTGGGGCTGGCTGGTCTTTACCGGCGGCAAGCTGAAGGTGATCACCACCGCCAACCAGGATTCGCCGCTCTCGCAGGGGATTTACCCGATTTTGGGCAATGACGTCTGGGAGCACGCCTACTATCTCAAATACCAGAACCGCCGGCCTGAATATCTTGCCGCGTGGTGGAACGTAGTCAACTGGGCGGAAGTCAACAAGCGTTTCGCAGCGGCAAAGGGATAGAAGCGGAGAAGACGGGTAAGAGTCAGGCCCTGAGCCTCGATCTCTGACGCGTGGCTCTGACGCGTGGCCTTTGCATTTTCACAACGATTTTCCCCATCCTGCGTCTATTCCGGCAGCGGGATGGGGGGAAGCGGTGCGTCGATTCATTTTTCTCGCGGTAGCGGGGATTTTTGCTCTTGGTTCTCTTGGTGTTGTCAGGAAAGCTTCAGCGCAGGCCGGCGGGTTTGCGATTCTCATGCACGGCCAGCGCGTGGGAACCGCGAGCTGCGATTTTGTCACCACGGCGCAAGGCTACAAATCCACCTCGATTGTTCGCGTGACCATGCAGGGACTGGATTACTCCCTGTCGAAGGCCGAGAAACTCTCTGCGGCCAACGAACTTGAAGACGTGATGCTGAGCGCGGTCGTGAATGGAGAGGCGGTGACGCTGAGCGCCAGGCCGCAGTCCAGCCAGGTGATCCTGGATTTCTCTGCAAGCGGCCGCAAGATCACCAACAGCCTGCCCGCGCATGCCGGCGCAGTCCTGTTGCCCGATTTCGATCCGGGTGCTCTGCAAACCCTGCTGGCCATCGCAGCGGAGCGTAACAACCGCGGTCTATGGGCCATCATTCCCAAGCAAAAGGGAGCGGTTGATCCTGTGCAGCTGGCCACCTACGCCGATCAGCAGGGCTCACTGAACGGCAAGCCGATCACGGTGCACCATCTGGTCGCGACCATCGCCGATGCCAATACCGATCTCTTCTCGGATGCTCAGAATCGCCTGTTGCAGGCGGAACTGCCGCAAGAGGGTTTCGCCATTGTTCGCAAGGGATTCGTGCTGAAACCGGCGGAGCGCGCCGGTGCTCCAACGCCGCAATGATCTGGGGCGCAATCTCCAGCAGGTAAAGCCCTGCATGGAGCCGGTGGCGACGTTCGTGCCAAGGCCATGAAAATTGCCGGCAACTCTTGTGCGTAGCGGCGCTGTGGCCGGATACTCTGGGGAGAGCCAGCCGCGCCGATCAGATTCCGGGATAAAAGCAATTGCGCGCTGCTCTGCCGAGGAGCCAGTGATGCCGTCAGCCGTGCCGCTTATGGATCGCCGTCAGTTTGCTAAAAGTGCCGGATATGCCGCCGGAGCAATTGCCGCGCAACCGATGTTGAGCCAGCTCCTGGCGGGGCAAAGCGCCAATGCCGGCGAGCGCCGCGGGGAGATGATTTACCGGCTGCTGGGCCGCACGGGAGAGCGCGTATCCGCGATTGGACTGGGCGGCTACCACATCGGGAAGCCATTGCTCACCGACGAAGAAGCGGTACGGCTTGTGCGGCAGGCGATTGACCGCGGCATCACGTTCATGGACAACTGCTGGGACTACAACGACGGAGTGAGCGAACTGCGCATGGGCAAGGCGTTGGCCGATGGTTACCGCAACAAGGTGTTTCTGATGACCAAGATCGACGGGCGGACGAAGTCGGCTGCGGCGGAGCAGATTGACGAGTCGCTGCTGCGGCTGCGCACCGATCACGTGGACCTGATGCAGTTTCACGAGGTGATCCGGCTGGAGGACCCCGACCGCATCTTTGCCGAAGGCGGCGCAATGGAGGCAATGCAGGCGGCGCGGCAGGCAGGCAAGGTGCGGTTTATCGGATTTACGGGGCACAAGGACCCCTATGTGCATCTGCGCATGCTGGACGAAGCGCGGCAGCGCGGCTTTCATTTCGACACAGTGCAGATGCCGCTGAACGTGATGGATGCTCACTTCCGCAGCTTTACGCACGAGGTGCTGCCGGTGCTGCTGCGCGAAGGGATTGCGCCGCTGGGGATGAAATGCTTTGGCGATCACTATATTTTGCAGAGCGGGACGGTGCAGCCGGTTGAGGCGCTGCACTATTGCCTGAACCTGCCGGCGGCTGTGCAGATCACGGGGATCGACAGCACGCAGATTCTGGACCAGGCTATGGAGGCGGTGCGGACTTTCAAGCCGTTGAGCGAAGCTGAGGTGGCGGGCATCCTGTCGCGGACGGCGGCTGCGGCGCAGAATGGGAAGTATGAACTCTACAAAACCACGGCCAACTTCGATGGCACTGCGCATCAGCCGGCGATGCTGGGGTAAACCGCATTTTTCCTGACGCCGCCCCGCAAGCGCACCCGACCTTTGATGCGAACCGCGGGTGCGATCGTGATGGGAATTGCGAACAGTCCATTGCCGCCAGGCCGTTCTTCTGGGCAGGAATTTGTGCGGTCTTTGTCGCTTCGCAGATGGAGCCGCGCGAAGGATGGTGCACCGAGTGTTGTCAACCCCTGGATCGAAGATGCTATGGCCGCGGAAAAGACGATCTATAAGATTGAAACCATCTCTTTCCGGCTTGCGCGAGATCGTTTCTTTGTGCTGGGTGGGTCTGATTTAGCGGCAAAGAGCGACATCTGATCGGCGGATTCAGACGTGTTCTCGCTTTGTAGCTGGCCCTTGCATTTTGCGTAAAGGTTGAGGCCGGCAAGAGTAGGCGTGAGATTGGCGACATCAAAGGGGGCAAAGGGATCGTATTTGATGGTCTGCTCGATGAGGCCGAGCTGGTGCAGGCGATCGAGGCAGCGCTCGATATGATTGAGGTCGCTCACCCCGGTGATCCAACGCATCTGATCCGCGCTGAAAGCCAGGCCGTTGGGCACGATTTCGCCGGACTTCATCCTGGTGTAACCAGACTTGGTGCAAGAGGCGGTAAGAATGTGGATTTGAACAGTATCGAGCTTGGAGAGCAGCTCGGTGTACTCTTCGCTCTTTTCATCGTTGGTGCCCTGGAGAGAGGCTGCGGCCAGCAGACCTGACCAGAAGCGCCGCATCCATGCCATATCGTTTTTCGAGCCGTCGAGCAGAATGCGATAGATGACGTCAGGCGAAACATCTGCCCTGGTGGCAAGCTGCCGGCGCGACACCAGCTCTTCTGCGTTGGTAAGAATATCGAGGGCCCTGTCTCCGCTTTCATAAACCAGCTCGTCGAGAAGGAAGCGCAGATTCTCCGATTCGCGCGCCGGACAAACTCTGCATAGAAAGGCTAGCGCCTTGGTGACACGGAGCATGTGCAAGGCATCGCGATGCGCGATGAGGGGCTCGGCCTGGCCAACCAGATTCAACCAGGATGCGGTGTCGATGTGGTCGTACTGGAAGGCGAAGCCCACGCCGTCATGGCCGGAACGAACGGCTTTGCCGCGGAGATATACGACAGGCTGCACGGTGGTGTCGATCAGGGTCCATTTTTTCAGGGTGAAGGAAACGGTCTCGCCGACGCGCCAGCGATCGTCGGTGAGTATGTAAACGCCGGTCGGGCTGATGTTCTTGACCCGCACCGATTTCTGCTTTGATTCGGACAGATAGTTCACGTCCATATCGTCGGCAGGAATGCGTGTTCCCTTGCGGCAAGTCAGCAGCCGGACACCTACACCCAATGTTCTGATTAACTTCATGGCCCTGCGTACACCCTCCCATCCGGGGATGATAGGCGGCTTCCGCCGTTTCTCATAGATTGTACTGTGCTGAAGTTAGGGAATTTGGTTATGCGCAAGGTTTGATTTATACCAACGTTTCAACTTCGGTTACCTTATCGGGTATCTGGAGTTACTTTTCAAAGATGAAAGAGCACCCGGGAAGGCGAAGGCCAGCGCGCGGGGAATCTGCGGATGCGGTTTCAGGAGGCGGTCAGCCGAGTTTCCGAAGCACCAGACGGCCGAGCAGTGTGCGCTATCTTTAAACCACGGCGATGCGATCTGCGAGAACACCGATGCAGCGAAAAATGATGCTGGTACCGCTGGCTACGGCCACGTTTCTGATGGTGTGCGGCGGGCCGTATGGCATTGAGGACATATTGGGCGGAGCGGGATTCGGGCTGGCGGTGGTGATTCTGCTGGTGCTGCCGGTCATCTGGAGCCTGCCGACGGCGTTGATGATCGGGGAGCTGGCGAGCGCGATTCCCGCCGAGGGAGGGTTTTACGTCTGGGTGCGGCGGGCGATGGGGTCGTTCTGGGCGTACCAGGAGAGCTGGCTGTCGCTGTCGGCGAGCATCTTCGATATGGCGCTTTACCCATCAATGTTTGTGCTGTACCTGGGCATGCTGAGCCCGGGGCTGACCGCGGGGTGGAAAAGCTACGGCTGGAAAGTGGCCGTTGTGGCGGTGTGTTGCGCCTGGAACCTGCTGGGTGCGCCGCGGGTGGGCAAAGATTCGGTGTGGATTTCGGCTCTGGTGATGTCGCCGTTTGCGGTTTTCTTTGGCCTGTGCATGTGGCGGGCCGTAACCCTGCATCCGGCCGTTCACTGGGGTAACGCGGGAACGGGATCAGGACTGTCGACGGCGATCCTGGTGGGGCTGTGGAATTATATGGGGTGGGATAATGCCTCGACGGTGGCGCAGGAGGTTGAGGACCCGCAAAGGAGCTATCCACGGGCGATGATCTGGGCCATCATGATGGGCGCGGTGGCGTATGTGATTCCGCTGGCGGGGATGGCGCTGGCGGGTCTTTCGACGGGGAGCTTTTCGACAGGCGACTGGGCCACGGCGGCGAGCGCGGTGGGCGGACCGATGCTGGGCGTGGCGGT
>JASHOY010000184.1 GCA_030038435.1 Acidobacteriaceae bacterium
AAAACGCCCGCCAGATCCGCGAAGAAATCTCCTCCGAGCAATGGCAGCGGCTCAACCGACTCTACCACCAGATGCACACTCAGCAAACGCAATTGCAGTTCAGCTCCGGCATCA
The DNA here is from genome assembly GCA_030038435.1 of Acidobacteriaceae bacterium. Lineage (GTDB taxonomy): Bacteria > Acidobacteriota > Terriglobia > Terriglobales > Acidobacteriaceae > Telmatobacter. The sequence continues at coordinate 115 of JASHOY010000184.1, forward strand.
ATGACGCCCTCGCCTCCATCATCGACGGCATCCATCTCTTCCAGGGCGTCGGTGACTCCACCATGATTCACGGCCAAGGCTGGCAATTCATCCGCCTCGGCCGCTACCTCGAGCGCGCTTATGCCACCGCCACCCTCCTCGAGGTCTACCATGCTGACCTGTTCATGGCCCATGAACGTGAATACACCGGCTATCAACATATCGAGTTTGTTGGCCTCCTCCGCTGCTGTACCGCCTTTGAAGCCTACTGCCAGGTTTATACCGCCGACATTGCCCCCGCCCGCATCCTCGAGTTCCTCCTCCTCAATCGCGACTTCCCTCACGCCATCCGTCACTGCGTCGACAGCGTGCGCAACGCCATCGAATCCATCCAGCACACCGGCGGCCGCCGCGCTCCGGAGGAGCTCAACGCCGGCACCGGCCGCCTCCACGCCATGCTCGGCTATACCAACATCTCTGAAATCCTCTCCGGAGACGCCGCCGCCTTCCTCCACACCATCCGCCAGCAGTGCCTCCGCATTCACGAGCTCATCTACCGCTATTACATCCACTACTCCATCCAATCCGCCCTCGCCGTCTAGGAGCACTCCGGATGCATGATCCTGCCGCGCACCAATGGACTCGCCCTCTTGCCCCTCGTACAACAGCTCTCAATGCCGCAACACAAGCTCGAAATTAGAAACTTGGAGCATCGATGAACTTCTACTCCATCCGCCATCTCACCCGCTTCCGCTACTCCCAGCCCATCAGCGAAAGCATCATGGAAACGCGCATGCACCCGCGCTCCGATGCTCTCCAGCACTGCCTCACCTTCGCGCTCTCCGTCAGCCCTCGCTGCCGCGTCTTCACTTACCGCGACCACCTCGGCAATAACGTCCACCACTTCGACATCCCCGGCGACCACACCCAGCTCGTCATCGTCGCTGAATCCATCGTCGAAATGCAGGACCTGCCCGAACCGCCGCGCTTCCTCTCCGCCGACGCCTGGACCGCGCTCGACGACCTCATCGACTCCGGCGATTACTGGGAAATGCTTCTCCCCAGCACCTTCGCCCTGGAAACTCCCGCGGTCGTCGAGTTAGCCGCCAGCTTAGGCGCAACCCGCCGCGACGACCCCCTCATGTTGGTCCACGAGTTAAATCAAAGCCTCTTCGACTACTTCGAATATGTCCCCCGCCACACCCGCGTCGACTCGCCCATCGACGAAGCCATCACCAGCCGTAAAGGCGTCTGCCAGGACTTCGCGCACACCTTGATCGCTCTCCTGCGGCACGTCCGCATTCCCGCGCGCTATGTCTCCGGCTATCTCTATCGCAGCCGCGAAAGTCACGACCGCTCCACCCCCGACGCCACCCACGCCTGGGTCGAGGCACTTATCCCCCACTTAGGCTGGGTCGGCTTCGATCCCACCAACAACTTGGTCGCTCACCGCCGCCACATCCGCGCCGCACTCGGCCGCGACTACGCCGATGTCCCTCCTACTCACGGCATCTTCCGCGGAAAAACCTCCAGCGAGCTCTACGTAGCCGTCCACGTCGAAGCCGGCGACCATCCTCCCGCCCTCGATCAGAAACTCCCCATCCCCGACGACTGGAGCGTCCTTGTCGAACGCGCTCAGCAACCTCCCGAACCCCCAGTCCCCTTCAGCGATTTGCAGCAGATGCAGCAGCAACAGCAGTGAGCCTGCCGCGCACTGGCCTGAAACATCAATCTCCCGGCAAATTGGCTCAGCACCATCCGCTCCTCCGCATCCAACCTGAAGGCTGGATCGATACCACTCGTCAGGAGCAGAGCCTGATGCATTCAGAAAAGCAAACCAAGTCTCCTTGCACCGCAAGCCGCGCCCTCGCCGCGCTCGGCCTGGGCGCCGCCGCACTTTACGCTTCAAAAGTCCTCATCAACATCTTCGGGCCGCAACCGCCTTTCGCCATGCAGGCCCTCGATGCGCCTCTGGATTCCGACGAATTCGCGCAGTTCCTCAGCATCCTCACCGACGGCACCCGCCGCCGCTCCCGCCTTCACCGACTCAAAAACGGCGACGAGTTCTATCCCGCGGAATTGGACGCCATACAATCCGCGCGCCACGCCATCAACATGGAGTTTTACGAATTCTCTCCAGGCAAAATCAGCCGCCGCATACTCGACGCGCTCAGTGAGCGCGCCCGCGCCGGCGTCGAAGTCCGCCTCATCGTCGACGCCATAGGCAGTCTCCGCACCTGCAACAGCTACTTCAACGGCCTTCGCGCTGCCGGAGGGAAAATGCGCTGGTATCATCCCCTGCGCTGGAATACCTGGTCGGAATTAAACCAGCGCACCCACCGCAAGCTCATCGTCATCGACGGCCACACCGGCTTCATCGGCGGCGCCGGCATCGCTGACCACTGGCTCTATCCCACCAAAAGCGGCCCGCCCTGGCGCGACACCGTTTTCCGTGTCGACGGCGAAGCCGTCGCCGGCCTCATCTCCACCTTTGCTGAAAACTGGCTTGAATCCTCGGGAGAAATCCTCTCCGGCCCCAAAGAGTTTGCTTTTCACGCCATGCCCCAGGGTGCGGAAAGCTTCGTCGTCACCAGCACACCTCGCGGCGGCGGCACCCAGGCCCGCGTCCTCTTTCAAGCCCTCATCAAAAGCGCGCGAAAATCCATCCGCATCACCACGCCTTATTTCCTTCCCGACCGCAGCGCTCGCCGCGCCCTCATCGAGGCCGTCCGCCTGCGCGGCGTCCAGGTCCAGATACTCACCGCCGGTCCTTTCATCGACCACCCCATCATTCACAAACTTAGCCGTCCCGCCACCCGCCGGCTCATCCGTGCCGGCGCCGAAGTCTATGACTACCTGCCCGCCATGATCCACGCCAAGCTCATGACCATCGACAGCCAGTGGAGCGTGGTCGGCTCTACCAACTTCGATCACCGCTCTTTCGCCCTCAATGACGAGGTCAACCTCGCCATCCTCGACCCCGGTCTCGCCGCCATCATCGAATCCGATTTCGTCGCCGATCTCCAGCACAGTCGGCGGCTCTCCGAAAGCACCCTCGGCCATCGCGGCATCGATTCCATCCTCGATCGTGTCCTCGGCCACGCTCTCCGCTACGAATCCTGAGCCCATTGAAATTCCATCCTCAGCCGAGTCCTTTCGAACCGGCAACCGGCGCATCCGCAGATCCGCCGCAGCGGAAATCTACAACCCGCGCCGGCCACCCGTTTCTGTCGATGCGTCGCCTGAATCCGCCCCGCCTCACTCCGCCCGCAGCGCCACCATCGGATCCACCTTGGCCGCCCGCCGCGCCGGCACGTAAGCCGCCAGCAATCCGCTCGCGCACAGCAACAGCGCCGCTCCCGCCAGCGTCCAGCCGTCGTGCGCGCTCACTCCGTAAAGATAGCTGCGCACAAAACGCGCGCAGAGCCACGCCATCCCCGTACCCGCCGCCACGCCAGCCAGCAGCATCGCCCCCGCCTGCCGCATTACCATCCACAGCAGATTCCCGCGCCGCGCGCCCAGCGCTATGCGCACACCCATCTCCCGCGTCCGCTGCGCCACCACCCACCCCAGCAGTCCATAGAGCCCGGCAATCGAAAGCAGCAGCGCCGCCCCGCCGAAAATCTCCAGCAGGTGCGCCGCCATCCGCTGGCTCCCAAACGACTCCTCCACCACCTGGTTCATGGTGTCGAAGCTGGCATGAGCCAACTCCGCGTTCGCTTGCCCAAGAACTTCGCGCAGCGCCGGAATCATCGCTTCCGGCGCGCGCTCCGTCCGCACCGCAAGGTCCATCCCCATCGTCGCCGGCTGATACACGCCGCTCTCCGGCGTAAGCTGCGGCAGGCATATCTCCACCTCCGGCTGCGAAGGCTCGCCGATCTTCGCCTGCCGCTCGTCACCAAGGATCCCGATGATCTTCATCGGCACGCCCTTGCGCATATTCCAGAAGCTCTGGCCAACAATCGCAGCCGGGTCGTGTTGATCCGGTGAGTAGATCTTCGCAAACGCCCGGTTTACCACCACCACCGGCTGCGAAGTCGCCGTATCCCCATCGTTGAAAAAGCGCCCCGCCGCCATTCTGAACCCGAATATTCTCTCAATGTCGGGACTCACCGGCTTGAGCGCGGCGTGAATAAATCTGCCGTTCATGTACAGCCCGAGCTGGATATTGAAGCTCTGTCCCAAAGGCACCTCCGACATGTATCCCGCGGCTTCCACGCCATGCAGGTGCTGCACCCGCTTGAGCAGCGGCTGATAAAGTTCGGCCACCATGTTCTCGCTCGAGTACTGGTACGAAGGAATGGCCAGATGCGCCACCAGGATGTGGTCCGTGCGGTACCCCAGCGGCACATGGCGCAGCGTGTAAATGGTGCGCAGTAACAGCCCGCACGCAACCAGCAGCGCCAATGACAGCGCGACTTCGAACGCCACCAGCATGCTGCGCACCCGGTTATGCCGCCGCCCGCTGCCCGATTGCACCCCTCCCTGTTTCAAAGCCGGCTCAATCGGGGCCCGCACCGCAAGCCACGCCGGCCACGCCGACGAAACCAGCGCGGTCAGAAGCGTAAGCCCGCATAGCACCGCCAAAATGGTCAGATTCAAATGCGCCGAAAGATCCAGGTTGAGGTGCACCGGCCTCACTCTTTCAAAAAACCGCACCGCGCCCAGCGCCAATCCCGTCCCCAATAGCGCCGCCGTGCCGCTCAGGACCAGGCCTTCCACCAGAAACTGTTGCAGAATCCGCGCCCGGCTCGCGCCCAAGGCCCCGCGCATCGCTACCTCCCGCTGCCGCGCCGCGCCCCGCGCCAGCAGCAGATTGGTCGCATTCACGCTCGCAATCAGCCACAAAACCCCAGCCGCCGCCAGCAGCGCCAGCAGCGCTTTCTTCAAATCCGCGGCCACCAGCGCATCGGCGTACCTCTCGACATCCGCCTCGGAATGCTGTTCGCGGAGAGCCGCGTCTGTGTAGGCCGGCGCAATCCGCTTTTGTATCGTGCTTATCTCCGCATCAGCCTCTTCAACGCTCACCCCCGGCCGCAGCCTCGCAATCACCGTGTACGTGCTGCCCCGCTTTTTGTCGCGCTCACCCAGCGTGATCGTGGTCCAAACTTGTGGCGATGAAACTCCAAACCGGATGGAGCCAAACGGGTACTCAAACCCCGGTGGCATCACGCCAACCACAATGTATGACTTGTCGTTGATGCGCACGCTCTTGCCCACAATCGCCGCATCGGCGCCATAGGCTTCCTTCCACGCCGCGTCGCTCAAGATCACCGTGCCCGCGTTCTTGCTTGCCCCAAATCCAACCGGCTCCTGAAGAAAATCGCGGCCCAGCGAGGGTTCAGCCCCGAGCGTCGCAAACAGATTGGGGCTCACTTCCGTCCCGCCGATTTGCATGGCGCCGCCGCCGCTTCCCTCCAGAAAGTTTCGCCCGCTCATCCCACGGTAAAAGGCGATCTGGCTGAACGCCCGGCTCTGCGCCATCCACTGCTCAATATCAAGCCAGGGCGTGCCCCATGATCCTCGCTCTTTGGCCCCATGTTCCTGGATCACCACCAGCCGCCCCGCGTCGCGATAAGGCAGCGGCCGCAACAATTCGTGATCGACAACTGTAAACATCGCCGCCGCCGCGCCGATGCCCAGCGCCAGCGTCCCAATCACCGTCGTGGCAAATCCCGGCGAGCGCCGCATCTGCCGCAACGCGTACCCCAGGTCCTGCAGCAATCTCTCCAGCCGCACCCATCCCCACGTCGCCCGCGTCACATCTTCAATCAGCGGCACATTCCCCAGCTCGCGCAACGCCGCCGCGCGCGCTTCCTCCGCCGTCTCTCCCCGCGCCACACGGTCCGCAATCGCCATGCGCAGATGCGTCTCGATCTCAGCTCCCAGTTCGCGCTTGCGCGAGTCATAACCAAAGATGCGGCTCCAAAGTGACATGACGGCCTCCGTTGCTATTCCTGACGAAGCGTTACGTTCGGATCAAGGCGGCTGGCGCGACGCCCGGGAATCATAACCGAAGCCAGCGCCGGTATGCCGAGCAGGACAAGCGAAGTAAACAGAACCGGGACTGAAGCCGCCTCAGCGTGGTAAAACTCCGCCCTCAGGAAAAAGCCAGCCAACACCGACCCCAGCAATCCCAGGGCCATCCCCCCGCCAATCCAGCGCGATTCCTGCCTTAGGAGCAGCGACACAATCCCGGGGCGCGAAGACCCGAGGGCCAGTCGTATCCCAATTTCCCGCTCTCTGGTTGATACCTCGTACGCCAGCAAAGCGTAGGTTCCGAAAACAGCCAGTCCCAGGGCCAAACTGCCAAAAGCTGCAATAACCCACATCGAAAACCGGCGCACTGCCACCTGGTACGACATCAGCTCGGGCATGCTCTCAACGTATCGAAGCGATATCTCGTTATCGTGCCGCAGAACCCGGCGAATCGTCTCGTCCATCGCGCCCGGATCGCCTTGCGTGCGAACAAAGAGCGTCATCGATGTGTCAGGACCATCGGCCTCCGGAATATAAAGATTCGGCCGCGGCGTCCGGTCCAGCGAATAGCTATGCACGTTGCCCACCTCACTCCGCCCGCAGCGCCACCATCGGATCCACCTTCGCCGCCCGTCGCGCCGGCACATAAGCCGCCAGCAATCCGCTCGCGCACAGCAAAATCGCGGCTCCCGCCAATGTCCATCCGTCATGCGCCTTCACCCCATAGAGATAGCTGCGCACAAACCGGGCGCTGAGCCACGCCATCACCGTCCCCGCCGCCACGCCGGCAAGCAGCAGCACCCCCGCCTGCCGCATCACCATCCACAACAGGTTCCCGCGCCGCGCGCCCAGCGCAATGCGCACTCCCATCTCCCGGGTGCGCTGCGCCACCACCCACGCCAGCAGCCCATAAAGGCCGGCAATCGACAGCAGCAGCGCCGACCCCCCGAAAATCTCCAGCAAATGCGCCGCCAGCTGCTGGCTCCCATACGAATCCTCCACAATCTGGTTCATCGTGTCGAAGGTCGCGTGGGCCAACTCCGGGTCCGCCTGCCGCAGGATCGAACGCAATACGGGAATCATGGCATCCGGCCTGCGCTTCGTGCGCACGGCCAGGTCCATGGACATTGCGGCCGGTTGATACATTTCGCTCTTCGGAGGAATCTGGGGAAGGCAAATTTCGACCTCCGGCTCGGAGGGCTCGCCAATGCCCGCCTGGCGCTCGTCGTCAACGATTCCCACAATCACGGCCTTTGCATTCTTTCTCAGATTCAGCAGGCCCGTCCCTATGAGAGAAGTGGGATCATGTTTGCCGGGCGCATAGACCTTCGTAAACGCACGGTTGACCACCACCACCGGCTGCGAGTTGGCCGTGTCCAGGTTGCTGAAGAAGCGACCGGCCAGCATTTTGAAGTCGAAGACCCGCTGAATGCCGGGACTCACCAGCTTTAGCATGGGGGTGATGCTTTTACCGTTCTGAACCAACGCTATTCGGAGGTTGAAGCTTTGGCCGAGAGGTACCTCCGACGTGTACCCCGCCGCCTCAACCCCGTGCAGATGCTGCACGCGATTGAGCAGCGGCTGATACAGGTTGACGAGCAGGTTCTGGCCCGAATACTGATAGGAAGGAATTGCCAGATGCGCCACCAGGATATGATCGGTGCGATAGCCCAGCGGCACATCGCGTAGAGTGTAAATAGTCCGCAGCAACAAGCCACACGCTGCCAGAAGCGTGAGCGAGAGCGCCGCTTCACCCGCAACCATAAGGTTGCGCATGCGGTTGTGCCGCCGCCCGCTACCCGATTGCACCCCTCCCTGTTTCAAAGTGGGCTCAATTGGGGCCCGCACCGCAAGCCACGCCGGCCACGTCGATGAAACCAGCGCGGTGAGAAGCGTAAGCCCGCACAACACTGCCAGAATCGTGACATTCACATGCGCTGAAAGATCGACCTTGAGATGGGGCGGTTTGACGCTGCCCACCAGCCGCACCGCACCCAGCGCCAGTCCAACCCCCAGCAATGCGCCCGCTCCGCTCAGCACCAGGCTTTCCACCACAAACTGTTGCAGAATGCGCGAACGGCTTGCGCCCAGCGCGCCGCGCATGGCGATCTCACGCTCCCGGGTCGCGCCCCGCGCCAGCATGAGATTGGTCGCATTCACGCAGGCGATCAGCCACAATACGCCGGAAGCAAGAAACAGCGCCAACAGTGCCTTCTTCAAGTCCGAAGCCACGAGCGAGTCGGCATAGGATTCGAGCGAAGCATCGGAGCGCTCCTCGCGAAGACGGGGGTCAGTGTAGGCCGACGCGATGCGCCGTTGAATTGCGCCCATCTCCGCTGCGGCTGACTGGATGCTAACTCCTGGGCGAAGCCGAGCAACCACACGATAGATCGCGTAGTTCAGCGACCTGTCATAATTTCCAAGCCTGATCGTGGTCCACACCTTGGGAGAAGTAGGAGCAAATGTAAGGCCAAAGCCGGGAGGCATCACACCCACTACCACATACGACGTGTTGTTAATGCGAACGCTTTTGCCCACAATTGCCGGATCGGCGTCATAAGCCTCTTTCCACGCCGCGTCGCTCAGAATGACCGTGCCAGCATTCTTGCCGGCCCCGAATCCAACCGGCTCTGGTAAGAAATTGCGGCCGAGCGCCGGGTGGACGCCAAGGGTCGCAAAAAGATTGGGGCTTACTGCCACACCGTCAATCGGCATGGTCTCGCTGGTGCCTTCCAGAAAATCGTGTGGCCGGAAACCACCCGAGGTCCAGAAGGCGACCTGGCTGAACGAGTGGTTATCGGCCAGCCACTGTTCAATGTCGAGCCACGGTATTCCCCATTGCGGCTTTGCGTCCTTGGTTCCGTGTTCCTGGATCACCACCAGCCGCCCCGCGTCGCGATAAGGCAGCGGCCGCAACAATTCGTGATCGACAACTGTAAACATCGCCGCCGCCGCGCCGATGCCCAGCGCCAGCGTCCCAATCACCGTCGCGGCAAATCCCGGCGAGCGCCGCATCTGCCGCAACGCGTACCCCAGGTCCTGCAGCAATCTCTCCAGCCCCATCCATCCCCACATCGCCCGCGTCACATCTTCAATCAGCGGCACATTCCCCAGCTCGCGCAACGCCGCCGCGCGCGCTTCCTCCGCCGCCTCTCCCCGCGCCACACGGTCCGCAATCGCCATCTGCAGATGCGCCTCAATCTCCTCCCGCAGCTCCGCTTTCTCGCGCCCGAACCTCCGCAGCCGGCTCATGCCTCGCCCTTCTCCGGCTCGCCGCGCATCACCGCCCCAATTGCCTCCACCATCTGCTCCCACCGTCCCGCCTCTGTGGCCAGTTGCTTCTTGCCCCTCGCCGTGATGCGGTAGTAGCGGGCCCGCTGCTTGCTCTCCGTCTGCTTCCATTCCGAGCGCACCCAGCCCTGCCTCTCCAGCCGGTGCAGCGCCGGATAAAGCGACCCGGTTTCCACTTGCAGCACCTCGGCAGATTTCAGCCGCAGCGCCTGCACAATGCCGTAGCCATGCTGCGCTCCCCATTGCAGCGTCTGCAGAATCAACATATCCAGCGTGCCCTGCAGAAGCTCGATCCGGTTGCGGTAGGTTTTTGGCGCGCGCTCCATGATGCAGACACTCTACTGTTTCTTGCCGTAGAATGTCTACTGCCTCGTCGAATGCCCCTTGCCCAGTCCTAACCGGAGCCGCATGCCGCGAACAAAAAAACGAACCAAGCCGGCAAGTTCAGTTGCTGACACTGCAGCAAGCCTGCCCAAGCTGGCTCTCTTCGCAATCTTTCTCTGCTGCTCAGGGTGCCTCCGGCACAAAATCCCCATCGCAGACGGATACCGCATCGAGGAAAACGCCGGCGCTCCCATGCTGGTCCCGATTGACGGCCATCGCTCCAGCCCGGCTGAATTCCAGACATCGAAGATCGTGCTCCCAGGCGGCGCCGCCGGCGCCGGACACGAACCCGGCCGGAAATGCGTGCTCCAAGGTCAAGCCTTCTCGCTTCATTCAGCCTCCCCTCGCGATCGAAGTCAGTGGACCGTTCGCAGCCCGAGCATCTCCGGTTGGAATACCCTTGCCGGCCGGCTCAATCTCGACGCGCAATGGGATGCCTTCACGCGAGGCCTCGCGCGCTTGAATGAAAATGGCTGTTTCCCCGCGCACCTCACCGCCCTCGAGATTCGAACCGCAATTGCGCAAAGAATACCCTTGCCGGCCAGTGAAGTCCCGTTGTTTTTCTATTCCCAACAGCGGCTGGGATTCATCGACCTGGCGCCAGGGATGGAAATCAGCCTCCAGCAGTTCCTGCCTGCAGTAAAGCCGATCGGCACTCGATCACAAAACACCTCTCGGAAGTGGGCTGCGAACGATTGGTCCGCCGACTATGAGGTCATCCCTCGCCACGGCGCAGGTGTCCGGCTAAAACTGACACGGAAAGTTCAGAGGGGTCCCAACCTCGGCTCGGGAGTGGAAGAGAAGCGGCTTTTTTCCCTGTCGCCGCAATTCGCTCAGACACCGGTATTGCGGCTTTTTCTGGAAGGAGTCTATGGAAAGGGTGAGGTCTCCAACGGCATCCTTATCGGCGCGTCCGACCAGAGACAACTCGATGCGCTAACGGATCTCATCCATCGAAGTGATCCCGCGAAGTGCATGAATTACCATGGGACTCTCTGCACAGAGTTCCCTCGTGGCTCCCTGAGTCTTTTTTATACCCTCCGGGTAAATGGGCATCGTACTTCCTGCCTGTTTGGAACTTCGCTTGCGGCCCTGTTGAGATTTCGACCTCGGCCGGAGCAGAGGAAGGCACTGGAGTCGGCTCGGGTATTTCGACGGCTGATTCGCGGTCATTATGCCGAAATAGAATTTCCCCGCACCCCAGCCGGCGCGGCTCAGTTGCTTCTTCTTCCCGGAGACAGGATTCAGTGGAAGCACGAATCTCAGAGATGATGATTCAGGAGTGCCATTGCGCGGTTACCCCCGCCATCTTCGCTAAAGCCTGAGCTTCTGATGAAGTGACATGCAGCGCCGGCAGCCACTTCGCCGCTATCCGGAGAGCACTCGCTCCGATGGGGCTCCCGTCTTCCTTCTGGCATTCCCGTTCTTCTTCGCCGGATTTGTCAAGAGCCTCGTACAAAGCTTTTTTGTAACCCATTTATTTACGGCTACCTGGCGGGAGTGAGATTTTGCCGATTAATTCCCGCCGGAGAGTACCCTTGCATCATGATCAGAAAAGAGCCCGCCACCCATTACCGCACCTCGGGCGCCGCGCCATGCCTGCATCCGCACCGGGTCTCGCTGAAGTCAAAGATGAAATGCAGTTCACGCAGCAGCGTGATTTGGGTCTCGCTGAGACCACAGATCGAATGCAGATCACATAGCAACCCCAATTTGGACTGTGCAACTGTGCGTTTGTCATTCTGAAAGACTTAAGTGGCAGAATTGCACAGTTGCACAGTAACTGTGCACTTTGGAGCGGCAAGGCCTTGAAGCCGCGGCCTGCCATCCCTCATCAATCGAACACCACCGTCTTATTCCCATAACACAGGATCCGCCGCTCCAGGTGCCACCGCACCGCCCGCGACAACACCATCCGCTCCAGGTCCCGTCCCCGCGCCACCAGGTCCTCCACCTGGTCGCGATGGCTGATCCGCGCCACATCCTGTTCGATGATCGGCCCGTCGTCTAACGCTTCCGTCACATAATGGCTCGTCGCCCCGATAAGCTTCACCCCACGCTCGTGCGCCGCATGATACGGTCGCGCCCCCGTGAACGCGGGAAGAAATGAGTGGTGCACATTGATGATCCCCGCCGGATACCGCGCCACAAACTCCGCGGAAAGAATCTGCATGTATCGCGCCAGCACCACGAGCTCGACATTGTGCGAAGCGAGCAACTGCAACTGCCTCCGCTCCACATCGCCGCGCGTAGCCGCATTCACCGGCAGGTGTTCAAACGGCACTCCATAAAACGCCGCCAGATCCGCAACGGTCGCGTGATTCGAAACAACGAGCGGAATTTCGCACTCCAGCTCTCCCGTTTTCCATCGATAGAGCAAATCCGCGACGCAATGCAGGTACTGCGAACAGAACAGCGCCACCCGCACCCGCCGCGAGCCGGAACTCAGCGTCCAATGCATATTCAGCTCGGCCGCACGCGGCGCAAACTCCGCTTTGAACGCCTCCAGATCGAATCCCTTTCCTTCCGAATTCGTTCCCCTCAAGGCCCACTCCACGCGCATGAAGAACATTTCCAACTCATGGTCAATGTGCTGGTCCGCGTGCAAAATGTTTGCGCCGCGCTCGTAGAGCATTCCCGACACGCACGCCACCAATCCCTTGCGGTCGGGGCAGTCAATCAGCAGTACCGCAGTATCTCTCATCTCTTCCTTCAGACTACAGCCCCCTGGAGCCCAAAAACCTGCTTCGGCGCCTCTTCATAAAGCACTCAAAAAAACGCCGGAGCATTTTCTGCTCCGGCGATGCGCGTGCAACGCACTGTAAAAACTCCGCTGCGACCGTCAGCGTCGCGGCCACGGTCAACGCGCCGTTCTTCCGTTGTTCACCATCGGCGTATTCAGCCGGGTGCGCAGACTGCCAGCAAGGTCGGCGACCACGCGTAAGCGGTCGGCTACCGGCGCCGGCACTCCATTACCGGCGAGCGCAAGCTGCGAATTGAGCAACAGCCCGGCAAGGGTGGATTTCAGCTCCGTCTCGATCGCCGCGGCCGCGGCCCGCCGTGCCAGCAGCTGTTCCCGTTCCCGCCGGCGCAACCCCGCACGAATCTCTCTTACCAGCCGCCCCGCACCGGAGACGGCGAAGTTTACCTGCAGGGGAATGGCCAGCCCGGCGTGTTCCCAAATTGTCTCGGCAGCTGCGGGATCGCACTCGACGATGGTTTCATCCACCACCACAACCAGGAATTCGCGCTGCCGCAGCGCTTCCAGCGCCGCCTTTCGCCCCTGCGCCACTTCCACATCCAAGCCTACTTGTGCGCTCACCGCGCCGGCACAATTCTTCGCCCCTTCAATCCCCGTCACCATCAGAATGCCCATAACAAGCCCCCAGTTTTACCCGACTCCCAGCCTTCAGAAGTCTCCTGTCTTCACTGCGCTCCCTATTCCTTCGCCGCGTCGCCGATGCCATACTCCTTCAGCTTCCGGTAGAGCGTGGTCTTTCCGATTCCCAGCAGTTTCGCCGCCTGCAGCTTGTCGCCCTTGAGGATGCGGATGGCGTCCAGAATCGCTTCGCGCTCCATCTGTGCCAGGGTCTTGACCTGAACAGCCTCGCCGCCGTCGGCGCAATCGCTTAGGGCCGCCGCAGCGTGCTTGGCGGCAAGTTCCTGCTGCCGCAACTGCGTCGGCAAGTCACCCAGCCGGAGCTCTGGTCCTGATCCCATTGTGCAGGCGCGCTCAACGGCATTCTCCAGTTCGCGCACGTTTCCCGGCCAGTCGTACAGCATCATTGCTTGCAGCGCTTCGTTGTTTAGTGTGTACTTCCACTTGCGTTCGCGGCTGACGCGGTCCAGAAAGTGCGCCGCCAGCAGGGGAATGTCCTCGCGGCGGTCTCGCAATGCCGGCAATCGCAGATTTACGACATTCAACCGGTAGAAGAGATCCTTTCGGAAGGCTCCACTCACCACCATAGCTCCCAGGTCTCGATTGGTCGCTGCCACAATCCGCGCCTTCATCGGCACGCTGTAAGTTGCTCCCACCGGTCGCACTTCCTTCTCCTGCAAGGCTCGCAGCAGTTTCGCCTGCATTTCCAGCGGCAGTTCGCCCACTTCGTCGAGAAACACCGTGCCGCTCTCTGCCGAGACCAGCAACCCATCCTTCGCACGGTTTGCGCCGGTGAACGCACCCTTCACATATCCGAACAGCTCGCTCTCAATCAGCGTCGGCGCCAAGGACGCACAGTCCACCGGCAAAAACGGCTTCTCCGCATTGAGACCATAGGCGTGAATGGTGCGCGCCACCAGTTCCTTGCCGGTGCCGCTTTCGCCCAGCACCAGCACCGGGTGCGAGCTCTGGGCGACTTTAGACAGTATCCGGTAGAGCTTCTCCATCTCCGGCGAACGGCCGATCATTGCGCCTAAGCCCTGAGAAAGCCGCAGCCGCTCGCGCAGTTGCCGGGCGATTGACCCGGAATTGTGGTTTGCCGCCGCGCGGTCCAGCACGGTGGAAAGCTCATCCATGGCAAACGGCTTGGCCAGGTAGTCCGATGCGCCGCAGCGCATCGCCTCAACGGCCGCGCTTACCGAGTTGGAAGCCGTCATGGCGATCACCGAAGCGTCCGGATGCAGCAACTTCACATCGCGTACCACTTCCAGCCCCTTATTGCTGCCCGGGGGAAGATTCACCAGAAGGATGTCTGCCGCGCGACTTTCCATGAGACTCCGCGCCTGGTCCAGATCGCCCGTGCTTTCCACGGCGAAACCCAGGCCGGCGGCGATTTCGGCGCAGGCCGAGCGGACTGCCGCATCGGGATCTGCAACGAGCAGGTGCAATCTGGCCGGCAGTTGCGCAATATTGGGGATATACTCCATCGCCCTTGTGTTAGAGATTGTTTCCAACATTGTAATCGCCTCATGCACTTTCAGAGAATCTCCCCGTCACAGCGAGCGCTTGCCCCTGGGTTCTTGGCTGGCAACGACCGATTCTCGGTTTGACCGGACTCTTAACCTTTCTATCCCTGGTTGCCGGCACTCCTGTTCTACGAAACCACAAATCCCCCTATCCCGCCATTATCCGTCCGCACTCCTGCCCCTTGCACGGGGAGTTCCATCTCCAGGTGTGTCCCGGAAGCTCCACTTCTCCCCGCTACGAGATGCCCTCCGGCCGCCTCCACGACGGAACGGCTGATGGCCAGTCCCAGGCCGCGATGCGGCGTCGGCCAACCTCCTTCTCCCGTGGCTTTGAAAGTGTGAGTCGTATACCCGCGTTCGAAGACCTTCTCCAAAAGCTTTTCCGGGATTCCCGGCCCGCTGTCTTCCACGGCTATTACCAGTCGCGGCGGCATTCCTGCTCTGGCGGCACGTTCGGTCAACGAGATGCGAACCCGCCCGGCGCCCTGCATTGCCTCAGCCGCATTCTTCACCAGGTTCACAAGGACGCGGGTCAGATCCTCGCCCGTCATTCGCACCGGCTTGGCCCCGCCATTCGCCTGCACAGTAACCGTGATGGATGGGCCTGCAAGCGCCGCCAGCAGATTGCGGTTCGCCAATAGTTCCTCGGCCAGATTGGCGATGGGGATTGCCGGCGTCGAATCCGCGCTCGCCATCCTCTGTCTCCGCCCAGCAGCTGTGCCTGGCGCGGCCCGATCCGACGCCCCGCGGTCGCTGGCGGCTTTTAACTGCTTATCCTGCGTTGGCTGCGCATGCAGAGCCATCAGTTTTTCTACCAGCCTGCGGCTGGCCGCCGTTACCAGCCGCAGCTCACTGCCGTAATGGGCGAAAGGCCGGGCAAGGACCCCGGGTTCCTCCAGCAGGTCGCAATAAACCGACAATGCCGCCACCATATTTCGAGCGTCGTGAGCCACGTCGGCCAGGCTCTGCGCCGACGCTCCTTCGCTGGTCAGGCCTTCCATTACCGCATCCAGCCTCCCTCGCTCCAGAGCGCTTCCGGATGCGATTCTCGACTGCTTCAACGTCGGCTCCATCTCAGCTCCTTGCCGGATCTCCAATCGATCCTCGATAACTGTCCTTTTCTAATACACGTCGCGTGCCAAACCAGAACTATCCGTCTAAGCCATTGAAAAAATACAAGTTTTCTTCTTTCTCCAGAGTTTCATTGGGTTCCTGTCCGGGCCGGTTTGGTCCCAAAAAGAAACTCTGCGCCGTTGGCGCCGTAGTGCATCCTGCTCATTCTTAGGGCTTTGGTTAAAAATTCCCATTTCAGTCTGCTTCGTTTCCATTTCCCATCCTGAAACCCTCAGGAGCGTCGATTCCCTTCTTGGACCGCTCTGCTCCCGTACAATTCCCTCTATGCGCGGAACCACACCCTTTTTTCGCCCCGGCGGCCGAAATGAAACCGAGCTTCGTCCTCTCACCCTGGCCACTGGCTTTGTTCAGACCGCAGAAGGTTCCGTTCTGGTCTCCCTGGGCAATACCCGCGTCCTTGTCTGCGCCACTGTCGAACAGAATGTTCCGGGGTGGTTGCGGAATTCCGGCCGTGGCTGGGTCACGGCGGAATACGCCATGCTTCCCCGCTCCACCGTCACCCGCACACCACGGGAGAGCGAGCGAGGCCGCATTGGCGGACGCACCCATGAAATCCAGCGGCTGATCGGCCGGAGCCTGCGCTCGGCAGTCGATCTCCAGGCGCTCGGCGAGCGCACGGTCATTCTCGATTGTGACGTCATCCAAGCCGACGGCGGCACGCGCACCGCGGCAATCACCGGCGCCGCTGTTGCTCTTTCGCTCGCCCTCGACGCACTCGTCGCCGCCGGCACTCTCAAGCAGTCGCCGCTCAAGCAACTGGTCGCGGCCACCTCCGTTGGCATCGTCGGCGGCACGCTGCTGCTCGACCTCTGCTATGAAGAGGATTCGCAGGCCGAAGTGGACATGAACGTAGTGATGACCGCTGACGGCGGCCTCGTGGAAACCCAGGCTACGGCGGAAAAGGGAAGTTACAGCCGCTCCCAGCTTGACCAGCTCATCGATCTTGCCGAGCGAGGGTTGAAAGAGATCCTCGCCGCACAGCGCGCCGCCCTGCGGAAATAGTTCCCGCACAAGATTCCGGGCGGTGTAGGGCCGCTATCCGCTCAGGTTTGCGGCTTGGCGCGGTGCGCCACCACATTGTCTTTGATTCGCTCGTA
>JASHOY010000185.1 GCA_030038435.1 Acidobacteriaceae bacterium
GCCTCAGCTCGCGCACATAGTCTGCCGTAGGCCCATGATTCGGTTTGAGCGAAACCAGAATGTCGCCATCCCCCGCGCCCAGTGTGCCATCAGTCAGGTGCTGCGTATTCATTCCGCTATAAGGCAAGCCGATGTTATCGAGAATGTTGTCGACCTGGGCCGGTGGAATTTCCTTGCGGATCTCATCTTCAACAAGATCGAACAGGCGAGCTGTTTCCTCAATCCGCATCCCCGTGGGCGCGCGGACATGGAGAATGAACTGACCGCTGTCGGTTTGAGGGAAGAAGTCTTCACCGAGGAATGGCAGGAGGATGAGCGAGGCAAGACAAAGCCCGAGAAATGAGGGTATGAAAATGCGCCGATGAAAGACGAGTCTCTGCAGCGTCGAGTGGTACCGCTCACGTAAGTGCTCAAAAAGCCGCTCGAAGCTTTGTTGAAAGCGCGCGAAAGGTCCTCTGGTGGCGCTCGCTCCATGCTCGTTGGTGCGCAGTAGATACATGGCCAGCGTGGGGACCAGCGTTCGGCTTAATAGGTAGCTGGCAAGCATGGCAAAAACGACTGCTTCCGCCAATGGGACAAAGAGATAACGCGCTACGCCGCCAAGGAAAAACATGGGCAGAAACACAATGCAGATACAAAGCGTCGAGACCACTGCGGGTACCGAGATCTGCGATGCTCCTTCAAGAATGGCATCACGCAGGGCGTGGCCTTGCTCAAGATAGCGCTCGATGTTTTCGATGGTGACAGTCGCGTCGTCGACTAGGATGCCGACGGCCAGCGCCAGTCCGCCGAGGGTCATAGTGTTGATGGTCTCGCCGATGAGTCCGAGAATGATGACTGACGTCAGGATCGACAGCGGGATGGACACCGCGATGATGAGGGTAGACCGCCAGCTTCCCAGGAAGATCAGAATCATGACGGCAGTAAGTCCAGCAGCGTTAATCGCCTCGCGGATGACGCCCTGCACTGCGGAGCGCACGAAGATGCTCTGATCGGCGAGGGGAGTCATCTTCAATTGTGGAGGTACTGTGCTTGCCACACGCGGCAGAATCGCCCGAATTCCCCCGACCACGCTGAGCGTCGAGGAATTGCCGCTCTTCAAGATCGAGACCAGCACGCCGCGACGTCCGTCGAGGCGGACCACGTTGGTCTGTACCTGAAACCCGTCGCTGACGCTTGCAACGTCGCGCAAATAAATGGTTGTGCCGTTGACTTGCTTGAGAGGGATATTTGCCAGGGCTTCCACTGTGCGCGGCGCCCCGTTGGTCCTCACGTCGTATTCCGACTGACCAATCTTGATCGTGCCCGAAGGCATCACCACGCTCTGCTGCGCCAATGCATTCAACACATCGGCCGGAGCGATGCTTTTGGATTGCATCGCAGCCTGGTCCATATTGACGGTAATCTGCCTCTGCTTGCCGCCATAGGGCGACGGCACCACCGCGCCGGGAATGGTAATGAGCTGCGTACGGATGTAATTGGTTGCGTAATCGTTCAATTGCGTTTCGGAAAGCCCGTCGCCTGAGATTCCCAGTTGCAAGACAGGCACGCTCGATGCCGAGAAATTGATGATCTCCGGAGGCAGTGTGCCCGGCGGAAGCTGGCGCAGCATAAACTGTGACGCAGCGGTTACCTGCGCATTAGCCGTGGCCAGCGACGCTCCCGGTTGAAGAAATACTTTAACCACGGCGGTTCCGTTATAAGTCGTCGACTCGATGTGCTGGATATTGTCGACGAGGCTGGTGAGAGCCTTTTCATAAGGCGTCGTCAAGCGACCGGTGAGTTCTTCGGGGTTCATGCCGGTGTAGGTCCAGCCGACGGAAACAACAGGAATGTTGATGTTGGGGAAGATGTCGGTGGGCGTGCGCATGATGACCACCGGCGCGGCGATGACAATCAGCAGCGCGAGAACTATAAACGTGTACGGCCGGTTGAGAGCAAGTTTGACGATCCACATAAAGTTCCGGTTGCAGCCCCTTCAGCCGTGATGGCGAATTCGCAGGCTTCCTCATCATTGCGGCACGATTGGCTTGGCCTACATCAGTCTTTGCACGACACATGCCATTAGGCTTCTCTTTTGGAATCAGTGGCTAGAGCACTCAAGCCAGTCTGGACATTTTTCCTGCTGTCAAAGGGCCGACACCGACTGACGAGTCCTGTAAAAGCGAAAAACTGTTACGCACCGTCTCTGTTCCCCAAATCAGCCAACGTGGGACGATCAGATTTCACAAATGGATCACCGCGTCTGGCGCCGAATGCCTGGAACGGATCAGCTCAAAGGGCCCATTAATGCCGCCAAGAACTCCCGGTAATCCGCATCTCTCGGTGCGAGGCGATCCAAAAGGAACGGGTGTTCCAGAACAGTTATTACGATCTTCCGATGAGGATGCCGGTAATGAACACGAGTGCTCCGCCAAGTCCAACTTGCAAAGCTGCGGAGAATACTGGCGTATCCATGAACTTATGTCTCACCCAAGTGATAACCCCGAGTTCGGCAAGGACGACGACCATTGCGACCCCCAGTGCCAAATGAAAATCCCGGATAAGGAACGGGAGTGTGTGGCCAATGCCTCCCAGGGTGGTCATGGCGCCGCAAATCAGGCCGCGTGCCCACGGATGCCCGCGTCCCGTAAGACTTCCGTCATCGGATAACGCTTCTGCGAAGCCCATACTGATGCCGGCTCCCAAGGATGCCGCCATCCCGACCAGGAAGGCATCCCAGCTGTTCAACGTGGCTATGGCCGCAGCGAATACCGGGGCCAAGGTTGAAACTGATCCGTCCATCAATCCAGCCAAGCCTGGTTGCACGATTTGCAAGACAAATAGACGGCGGCGTGCCTTGTCCTCATCTTCCTTCACATCTGGACGAAGGTTTTCCTCAGTCAGTTCCTGGGCTCGATCTTCGTGTGAGCGTTCCTCCTGCGCGAGATCATCGAGAAGCTGGCGTATGGAGGCGTCCTGGGCACGAGCTGCGGCTTGTTCATAGAATCTGCGAGTTTCGACTTCAATAGCGCTCGCCTGTCTGCGGACGGCGTCGAGCCCCAGCGGACGCACGAGCCAGACCGGAGTGCGCTGAACAAATCCCTTCACGTCCTGGCGGCGAATAAGCGGAATGTGCTCACCGAATTTTGTTTTATAGAGTTCGATGAGACGACTGCGGTGTTCCGACTCTTCCTGTCGCATGCTGTCGAACACCGCGGCCGATCCGGCATAGTCCTGGCGCAGCCCTTCGAAAAAATCTGCATACACGCGCTCGTCTTCCTCTTCCAGAGAAATGGCCAATGCGAGGATCTCGCGCTCCGACAATTCCTTAAAGTTTTTCCTAGTCATCCGAGTTTCCCAGTTACCATCCTTTAGCACGATTCGCGCCATTCTTCTTCTCCTTTAGAATCAACTGCCATCTAGCGAAAAGCGGTTTGACTCGGAACGTAACCGTCAAATGCCTGACAGGAGGACAAATTTCTTGGAGGCCTCCGATTGATTGAATTGAGAGTTGCCTCCGCATCTACAAAAGCGGTTGGCGCGTCAGACAGTCATGGAGCGTGAACGAGTGGAGTCGCGGTTCTCCGCAGTCGTCCTCGCCGGAGGGCGTTCTACACGGATGGGTACAGACAAGGCTTTTCTGCGCGTTGGAAACGAACTGCTCATCGAGCGACAGTTGCGCTGCCTCCGTGAATCCGGCGCCGCGGAAATGCTAATATCCGGACGTGCCGACGCCGATTATTCTCGCTTTGCGGCAACGGTTGTTCGCGATAAGTTTGCGCAGGCAGGTCCGCTTGCCGGCGTGGCAGCCGCGCTGAAAGCGTCCTCATCGCACCTGGTTTTTGTACTCGCGGTAGATATGCCCAGGATGGCTCCCGCCATGATCGGCAAGATACTCTCACGGTGTGAGAATGACGCCGGCTGCGTGCCTTCTGATCGTAACGGATTTCAGCCGTTAGGAGCCGCATTCCCAGTCAGCCTTCTATCATTGGCCGAACACCTGCTCGGTATCGGCCAGCACTCCATGCAGGAGTTCGTGAGACAAGCAATTCGTAAGGGCCTCATCGAGACGTTGCAACTCGACCAAGCCGAGGAAGTTTACTTCACCAACATGAATTATCCGCATGAATGGGCCGAAAGTTCCGGCTAATCCACTGCTGGTGCTTAACACTTATGGGCTACGCCCGTCTCACGTTTTTCGGATTGCCAGCATCTGAAGGCAAAGTCATTTGGAATTCACGGCGGGCACGGCGCGACTCAAAGCTCCGGCGCCTGCCTTGATCGATTTGGGCGGCGACACCAGGATTGGCAGAATCATCGACACCGCCATGATGCCAGCAATCACATGGAGGCCACTGGCATACGAGCCGCTGCTTTGTCGCATATGCGCGATCAACAAAGGTCCAAAGGCGCTCGCGGAACCCCAGGCAGTGAGCATCAGGCCATAGATGGGACCGACATTTTTCACCAGCACCGCTATGAGAACAATGTAACTGAATCCAACTCCGATACCCCCAATCAAGCCGTAACTCAGATAGAGCCACCCGAGCTTGTTGGCGGAGAAGCTTGCCAGGAATACCCCCAGGCCGTAGAGAAATCCGCCAGTGACCGCGACGACGCGAGGCCCTTTCTTGTTCAGCTAAAGGCCGCCGAAGAAACACGCGATTCCCAGTACAAAGATGGAGATGGTAAAGGTGAGCGTGACTTGCTCTATCGACCAATGAAATTGCCTTGCAGGCGGAACCCAAAAACTCTCCATGCATAAACGGCTCCAAGAGCCATTTGCATCAGGAGCCCGGCTGCAGCAATTCCCCAACGATTCGTTTTTATCCCGGATTCTGTCATTGACAACCTCCACGGTGCTTGATTTGATCTCCCAGCTTCTCCAGGAATCGGTTGATAAGCGCGATACTTCTGCGTAATTCCTTGTGACGGAATTGATTGAGAAGCGAGAACAGACCCGGCGGCTCAATAATCGGTTTGTCGTAGCATCCCAGAGTGTCGCTTGCTGCCGTCGCAACACACTGGAGCACGTCAGGATTGATTGACGCAAACACCTTGCCGAGAATCATCGCGTTGCGAATGGCGCGAATGGCTTCGTCTGACTTGGCAGCATCGACCGCGGTTTCAATCAACTTGTCGCTGGCGGAAAGCGCACCGCGCAACAGTTCGAAGACGCCGTGGTCATGCAGTTGCTGCAGCAACTCATACGAGTCGAGCAAGGCTTCGGCGTGGTTAACCGGCGCCTGTTCGAGCCGCTTGCGCAACTCTTCGCGCGGATCGCGGGCGGGCAATTCAAGAGGAATGGGGCGGGCCATATTTCTCTCCTTCTCCGCAACCGTTGCTAGCGGGTTTGGATCTGAACCAGCGGGTTGCCGGGTTCGTGATAGTCTTTGCGCTTCCACTTGCGCTCCACTTCGACGCCCGTTTGAGGTGTCGGATGTCCGTGACGGGAGTTCGTCCGGGGCAGCGGATCGTCGCCGATGTCTCCCAGCACCCGGAGTTGCACAGACGTTTCTTTATAAGCAGGGGTGTGGGTCACCTTGTCTGTATGGCTGCTGGTGAGACGATTCACGGCCTCGTCCGTGGAGTTCATGGGCATATAAAGTTCTTTGCCCTTCACTCTTGTCGTCACTTCGGCTTGGGCCCGCACCTTTCCGTAGCGCGATGTTAGCTGTACCCAACTGCCGGTCTGGATACCGCGCTCATTTGCAAGCTCGGGTGAAACCTCTATGAACACACACGGCGTCTTCTCGCGAATGCCTTCGGTGCGATACGTCATGTTGCCTTCATGGAAGTGCTCGAGAAGACGGCCGTTGTTGAGGTGCAGATCGTACTCGGCATTCGGTTGATCGGTCGGTTCCGACCAAGGAACAGGGTAGAAGCGAGCTTTACCGTCAGGGAAATTAAAGTTCTTGGTGTACAGCAGAGGCTGGTCGCTGCCATCCTCAGCCACGGGCCATTGCAGTGTCTTGTATCCTTCGAGGCGCTCATAAGTGACGCCGGCCATCAAGGGTGTGAGGGAAGCAATCTCATCGTAAATCTGAGAAGGGTGCTCATACTTCCAGCCTGCGCCCAGCCGATTGGCAACATCCTGGATAATGATCCAATCCGGGCGGCTATCTCCGAGGGGCTCAAGAGCCTGATAAAGACGCTGGATGCGCCGCTCGGTGCTGGTAAACGTTCCCTCTTTTTCCAAACTCGGACTGGCTGGAAGAATCACATCGGCAAAGCGGCAGGTCTCACTAAAGAAAATCTCCTGCATGACAAAGAATTCGAGCTTCGAAAGCGCATCCCCAACAAAATTGGCGTTGGAATCGACGAGGCTCATTTCTTCGCCGAATACATACATCGACTTGAGTTTGCCTTCGTGGATGGCATCGATCATCATGTGGTTGTCGAGCCCGGGCTTCGGAGGCAACTGAACATTCCATGCCTTCTCAAACTTGGCGCGAATCGCGGGATCTGCTACGTCCTGGTAGCCGGGAAAGAAATTCGGCATGGCGCCATGATCGCTGGCGCCCTGCACATTGTTATGTCCGCGCAGAGGATATGCGCCGGTCCCCGGCTTCATGTAATTGCCCGTTGCGAGCAGAAGATTGGAGATAGCCGTTGAGGTGTCAGAACCCATAGAATGCTGAGTCACGCCCATCGCCCAGAGAATGCAGACCCCTTTCGCTTCCGCGATCATATGCGCAACCTTGGTCAACGTATCGATCGGAAGTCCGCACCTCTCGCTGGCCATTTCAAGGGTGAAGGACTCCAGGCTCTTTTTGTACTCAGCGGCCTGATTGACCCATTGATCGATGAATTTCTGATCGGCAAGTCCGTTGTCGAAGATGTACTTTGTCACCGCGGAGAGCCAGATGAGATCAGTGCCGGGGCACGGGTGCAGAAACACATCCGCGCGTTCCGCCATTTCGTTTTCGCGAAGGTCGGAGACGATGAGTTTCTGGCCATGCATCTTATGAGCTCGCTTCACTCGCGTTGCAATCACCGGATGGCTCTCAGCAGTGTTGCTGCCGACGATCAGCACCAGCCCCGCCTTCTCAATGTCGGTGATCGATCCTGAGTCGCCGCCATAGCCAACCGTGCGGAATAAACCCGTGGTTGCCGGCGCCTGGCAGTAGCGTGAGCAGTTATCCATATTATTGGTTCCGATTACCGCCCGGGCGAGCTTTTGCATCAGATAGCTTTCTTCATTCGTGCACTTCGAAGAAGAGATGAAGGCCAGCGAGTCCGGACCGTTTGCCGCCTTGATCTCTGAAAATCTGCGCGCCACCAGAGACAGGGCTTCATCCCACGAAGCTTCGCGGAAGGAGCTTCCTTCGCGGATGAGTGGTTTGGTTAGGCGGTCAGCGCTGTTGATGTGTCCCCAGCCGAACTTGCCCTTGATGCACGTGGAAACTCCATTGGCCGGGCCCTCCAAGGGTTCTATTTTCAGAATATGGCGGTCTTTGGTCCAGACATCGAAGCTGCAGCCGACGCCGCAGTAGGTGCAGACGGTCTTGGTTTTCTTGGTGCGCGACTCGCGCATATGCGATTCGATCTCGGAGACTCTCATGATGGAGCCGTATCCCATCTCCGGCTCGATTCCCTTGACCACATCGATCATGCCATCGAGTGCGGGCTTGGGCAGGTCGGTCATATAGCCGGCCTCACCAAGCATCGACCTTTCCATCAGCGCATTGCAGGGGCATACTGTGATGCAATGGCCGCATGAAACACAACTCGATTCGCCGATCGGCGCGCCGCCATCCCATAAAACACGGGGGTGCTCATCCTCCCACCGGATGCTCAGCGTCTCATTGACCTCGAGAGTCTGGCAGGCCTGAACGCAACGCCCGCGCCCTACTTCCACGTCGTCTTTACTCTGCCACACGCATTAAACCCACTCTGTCAGCGACATCCCCGGCTACTGTACGATCTGCTCTTCCGTGCCACCGCCGAGACCATGCTTGAAGTCGCAGCTGACCCCAGGCATC
>JASHOY010000186.1 GCA_030038435.1 Acidobacteriaceae bacterium
CACAACACCTGGCTGAGCTGTGGGTCAGAACGTGATCTTGCCGCTGAGCTGCACATTGCGGTTTCCGGGGCCCTGCCCGAATGCGCCGCCCGCCGCTGGACTCTCGCCGCCGCCGCCGGAGTAATAGTTGCTGAGGAAGCTCTCCGGAACGCCATAGAGCACGGGGTAGAGGGTATCTTCGATGTTCGGGTCCGGTGTGCCGTAATAACCGCGGTTGAGAGAGTTAAAGGCGCTTGCCTGGAGAATCATCGTGAAGCGTTCGGTGAGCCGGATGTCTTTGCCGACGGAGAGGTCGAGGTTGTTGTAACTATCTCCGCGGAGAGTGTTGCGACCCACGCCTGGGAAGGGATTGCCAAGGGCGATAGCCTCGTATTGGTTATTCCAGATCCAGTGTTCCGCCGACCGAGTGGTTGGATTGCCCGTTACGTAATCCACATAGCCGCCAGGCCCCAGATTGATTCCAACGGAGCTGAGCGGGGCCTTGGAGTTAGAGAGAACTGGGCGGCATGGGTCTCCGAAGACGCTGGAGAAGCCAGCGTCACAGAAACTCGTGGTCGCCTTGGTGACGTTGATACTCGAGTTAGCGGAAATATCCGCGAGCACGTTGGGGGATTGCACGGTCAGGGCGTTCTGTATGGGGTTGAACGGCTGACCGCCGTTGTACTGATAAAAGGCGTTGAGGAAATAACCACCCAGGACGCGGCCCAGAAGTCCTGTCTGCCCGGAAAAGAACGGGTCATTGTAAGCCATCTGGATTCCCCAGACACTGGGATACGAATTTCCGCTTACGCCGCGCTCGCCGACATCGGTGTTGAGCGGATCCTGCGCGAGGGCGCTGGTGGTGCCACCCGCGCCGGTGGAGAAGATTTCGCTCACATTGTCGATGGTGCGGCTGAAGGTATAGGAGGCCGTGCCTGTCCAGTGATGGAAGTTGCGCACAGTCAGCGCCGTCTGCAGTCCGTTGTAGATGGAAAACGCAGTGTTAGCGTCCTCAAAAAAAAGGCCGTAGTTACAGTTGGGACGGGTATAGCCAAGGGCGCTCGAGTTTGTACAAACGGTTTGTCCTGCTCCGTAACTGGGAAAGGCAGATTGCACGTCAAGTATGTCGGGATTGGCGTTAAGCGCCTGAAACTGGTCGAAGGTGTGGTTGCCGACGTAGCGCACCTCCATGACCGCGGCAGGAAACACCTGGTACTGAATGCCGAACGTGTAGCTCTCGGCCATGGGATTACGGAAGTTAGTGGGCAGGGTAAAGATGGGATTTACGCGGGGATCGCCGCCCGTGGGAAGATACTTGGCATCAGCAGACTGAACGGTAGCAAAGGTAAGGCCGTTCGAGGGAACACAAGTCACAGAGACGCCATCGCAGGTAAAGTAGCCGGCGTTGACGACCGGGGCGTCGGTGGCCATGTTGAGGAAGATGTTGTAAAACTCTGGGTCGACGTTGATGGCAAACCCGCCGTGCACCACCATCTTCGGCATAAAAGCAGGCGTGTAGGCAAATCCGAAGCGTGGTTCGATGTTTTTATAGAAGGGATTGATATGCGGAAAGGTGGTTGCCGAAAGCGGCAGACTCGTGTTCCAGAAAGGGTGAGAACCGGTCTGCTGGGCTACGCTCTCGTCGTGAACAAGGTTGACGCTCTGCGAGAAGAACTCATAGCGCAGGCCGAGATTCAACGTGAAGTTATTCATTACTTTCCAGTCATCTTCCAAGTAGAGCGCGTAGTCGGGCTCTTTGAATGGGACGTTTACGTTTCCGACGGTCAGATCGGTTCCGGTGATGCCCTCGAGCATTCCGGTGATTCCGTTGTCGTAATTTGAGTTAGGCAGGTTGCGAAAGGGAATGGCCGCTCCTGTTGACTGATTCACAGCTTGTCCAGGACCAAAGTTGAAACTACCCTCTGCATTGGGCAGAAAAACGTTCGGCGAATCCTGGTGATCGAATTCGCCGCCGAAGAGGATGGTATGACGGCCGTGGTTCCAGTTGGCGTTGTCCTGAACCTGGTTTACCTTCACGACGCGCCCCTGGGGCAGGTTGGACGGATATCCATATCCTTCAATACCGGCGCCGAAAGAGACAGAGGATGTGCAGGGGTTAAAGTTGGCAATGGTGCAATTTGGGATTCCGCCGCTTTCGAAGCCAATGGTGGATTGCTGGAAGGAGTAGCGCAACTCGTTGACAACACTTGGGGTAAAGCTATGAGTCCAGTCTCCACCGGCTTCATGCGTAACCCCGGTAACATTCACATATCCGCCTGCGGCGAAGTTGCCGGCCGCTGGGACCGTTGGGTTGTTCTGGTAGTTATAGCGCAGATAGAAGCGGTCCTTGGAGTTCATCTGATAGTCGATGCGTCCAAGCTCTTCCTGGTCTAAGGTGTAATTCGGCAGAGTGCGCTTGAATGGCGAGACTTCGATGTTGTTGCTGTTCCCGTTGCCGTCCGTCACTGGCAGTTCGGACGGCGTTCCGATGGGTGTGGGGTCGCCGGGGGCGATCGAGTAAGGGCCATTGCCCACCAATGAAACTACAGCCGGGTTATTGGGATAGTCAGCCTGGAGTTCCTTGAGGCCATTTGCATCTGGGAAGACGTTTGCGCCGGAGGTAAAGACAAGACCTCCAGAATAAGAATGGCTCCAATAGGTTCCACCGAAGAAGAAGAGTTTTCCTTTGATAATGGGTCCGCCGAAGGTCCCGCCATAGTTATTCTGCACAAAGCGGGGAATGGTAATGAGGCCGCAGCCGTTGGCATCGGCAAATGCGGAGGTGGATCCCGGCGGGCAGAATCCGAACTGAGGGCCCTTTTCGCCCTGAGTCAGCGAGGAGAGCCAGGAGCCGGTGTACATTTCAAAGGCCGTGCCATGAAACTCATTGGTGCCGCTCTTGGTGACATAATTGACGACCGAACCCATATTACGGCCGTACTGCGCGCTGAAGTTATTGGTAATTACCTGAACTTCCTGGAGCGCGTCCTGATTTGAAAAGAAGAAGCTCGGGCCGGCGATCGAGTTATCGTTGTTGGACTGGCCATCGATCTCGAAGTTATTGGCGCGGCCGCGCTCCCCATTGACAGAAAAGTTTACGCCGTTGGTGTTCGACATGCCATCGTCGTGGGTTGCGACGACGCCGGGCACCACCAGGGTGACATCGTCAAAGGCGCCATTGACCGGCATGGTCTGCAACTGGGCGCTTTCGATGGTCACTTCTCCCTGCGCGGAGTCGGTATTGAGCAACTGCGCGGCGCCGGCTGCGACTTCGACCGTCTGCGACGTTGAGGCGAGGCCCAGAGCCTGCTTGCCGACGGGTGTTGCGTTGCCCGTTACTACGTGGACGTGCTGAATGGTGATCTGACTGAATCCGCTGGCCGTAATCCTGAGCGTGTAAGAACCTACGGGCAGATCCTGAAACTGATAGAGACCCAGTGCATTGGACACGGCCTGAAAGCTGATGCCGGTGGCTTCATTGGTGGCGCGGATTGTTGCGCCGGGAATGACCGCGCCGGTCTGGTCCACGACACTGCCATTGATACCGCCGGTGATGATGCCCTGGGCGGATATGGGGTGCGGCTCGAACGCAGCCACGGCGAGGGCCGCGCTGACAAGCGCCGTCCGGAATACAAGTGAGAATACCCGGTGAGCGCGACTTGGGCATCGGGAATCCCGATGATCTTTCGACTGTGCTGAATAAAGCATAGATCGCCTCCTGAACTCCGATGGTTACAGAGCTAGAGCGGTTCCACAGTACTTGTAGCCTTTTCTGGCGGTAGTGCAAGGTGGCTTGTTCTTGATGAAAAAGCCACTTAGCATCCTTACCTTCGGGATACACCAACTGTGGAACCGCTGTAACTGGTCACATCCAATCCCAACCACTGTCGAAATTCGTGTTCGGGGAAGCCGACTTGCAATTCGGCATTAAGCAATTATGCTGTCATGTTATTTAAACGGCCATCACCAGTTCTAAAAATAAGTCATGACCAGTTAGCTGTGAGATTCATGCCTAGGTGGAGCAAGAAGAAAGCAAATCAGATGCAACAACAGAAAGTAAAGGGTGATTCGAGCAGACATAACCACTTTTTGCAAAAATGTCATAACCAGTTAAGCGGAAGATGTAAGCTGTTGTTTTGCCGGGCAATGTAATTGGATAGACTAAGTTACAACGGGCCAGGCCGCGGCGGGCGGCACATTTATTTGTGTCTGAAGTTCAGTGGCTATTTCCAGAAAAACACAATGGTTATGGGCCATGAAGTTCTGCCGCCCACTCTGGCTGGAAGGGAACAAAGTCTGCAGGAAGAATCGATGGACGATTGCGCAGTGATTTGACCCGCTGCAGAGATTTTGCAAGGCCGCGGTGACCGCGGCGGAGAGAGGAACGATGAATTTATTTGGCTCGATCATGTTATGGGCGACGGCCGCGCCGCTCCGATTCCCTAATCCGGCGGTATGGCCGTATTTTGCGGGCAGCCTTGCTGGGCTGATCGGCGTGTGGCATCTGAATCGGGCGAGTGTGCCGCAGCCGCAGGGGATGGAGAGGACGATCGCCTGGGCCGCGATATTCTTCGCGGCTCCCATGGGAGTCTTCGGAGGAGATCATCTGATCGCCGGCCGGGAGATTGCGGCGATGGTGCCGTCCTGGATTCCGTGGCATCTTTTCTGGGCGTATTTTGTGGGCGTGGCGCTGATCGCGGCCGCGCTCAGCATCGTTACGGAGCGGTATTCGAGCCTGGCGGCGGGGCTGATGGCGCTGATGCTGGCGCTTTTCGTAGCGCTGATTCATATTCCAAACGTGGTTACGCATCCGCACATCAGGGTCTTGCAGGTGATTCCTTTCCGCGACCTGTCGTTCAGCGCGGGAGCGTTCGCGCTGGCGTATGCGCGAGCGAGAGAGCCGCGTAC
>JASHOY010000187.1 GCA_030038435.1 Acidobacteriaceae bacterium
GCCAGCCCCTGCGAGGCCAGTATATTCTGCGGTAACTGTGCGTCCGAGCGCACAATCTGTGCCTCAGGATAGCCAAAGAACTTGAGCCAGGCCTGATTAATCACCGTAAGGTCCTGAGGAGGGCCCGTATTGACGAGAATATTCTGGCCACCGCCGCGAACCAGATAAAGAATGACATTCATTTCTTCACGCTGATTCCACGCTTCCATCCAGTACACTTCAGGACCGGGAACCCAGAATGTGCCGCCATTGAATGCCTGGACTGAATACTTCATTGGCTTGCGCTCTCCTGACTGACGTGAGCCTTGAATGTCTTCATGGCATTGAGGAAGACGCCGATGTCACTCCCCAGGCTGAGCATCCTGAAGCCCTTGCTGATCCAGTGCACAGCCGATTCCTCTGTGGGCGGCAGAAACCCTGGAGCGACGCCGTGGCGCCGGCAAGCCGCCACCAGATCGTCCATCGCCCGCAGAAATTGCGGATGATCAAACTGCCCGGGCACGCCCATTGAGAGAGTCAGGTCATAGTGACCAACCCAGGCAACGTCTACGCCGGGAACCGAGACAATGGACTCGAGGTTTTCAAAAGCGAGTACCGACTCCATTTGAATGATCACCATTGTCTCTTCGTTCGCCTGGGCGAAAAATTCCGCGTCCCCTGCACGGTAAAGATCATGCGCAACCCCGAGCGCGACACCGCGCCTGCCCTGTGGAGGATATTTAAGCTGCCGCACAATCTCTTCCGTTTGCTGCCTGGTTTCAACGCGCGGCACCATCACCCCACCCGCGCCAACGTCCAAAACGCGGGAAAGCGGCGCAGAGTTCAAGTCAGGCACGCGTGCCATGGGAACGATGCCGCTTCCCCGACACGACGCAATCATTTGTTCAAGCAGGGTAATGTCGCATCGGCCATGCTCCATGTCATAAATCACGAAATCGAGACCGCAGGCATCCAGCATGGGTCCGATGCCCGGAGTGAAGAATTCCAGAAGCAGTTGGCCTAACAGAACCTCTCCCCGCTGCAAGTGCTGCCGGAGATTCGTCATTTCCCCTCCCGCGAGGCCGAAAGTGCTTTGAATCTTTCCAGCTTCTCGATAAAAAGAGGATGAGTCAGAACTTCCGGATTGACGACATTCGCCGGAACCTCTCCACGGAAAACAGCGAGTGCGCCCTGGCAGTCAATTCTGCCCATGTCACGAAAGAGTTCTTCTGTCCAGGCTATGGAATGCGAAGTGAGGATGATATTGTCCAGGCCAATCAGAGCCGAGTCAGGCGGCAGCGGCTCTTCTTCAAATACATCCAGTCCAGCCCCGGCAATCTGCTCGTTCTTCAGGGCCTCAATCAGCGCACTCTCGTCCACAATGGGACCACGCGCGGTGTTGATGAGCACGGCATCAGGCTTCATCAAAGCGAATTGTGCGTTGCCCAGCAGCCCGCGAGTCTGTGCAGTGAGTGGACAACTCACCAGCACATAGTCGGAGCTGCGAAGAAGCTCTTCAAGGTTGACCAGCTCAACTCCAAGTTCCGCTGCGCGCTGCGCCGAAGAGAAGGGATCGAAGGCAAGAAAACGACTCACGTCGAGAATGCGCAGCAAACGGATCGCCTCACTTGCAATGTTTCCCAACCCGATCGTTCCCACCACCCGATCGCGCGGTTCCCTGCCGATGCGGCGTCTGCTTTCCGCCCACTGCCCCTTGCGGAGCATCCTGTCTTTTTCAAGCAGGCGATGCGACAAAGCCAGGATCAACAAGAGAATGGATTCTGCGACAGGGCGCTTGACGCCTTCAGGAGTGATGTAAACCGCGACTCCATGCTCGGTGCAGGCCTTGAGGTCAACGTTGTCATATCCCACCCCGCATCGTCCCAGAGCGCAAAGGCGAGTTACCCCATCGAGCGACTGCGCAGTGACCTTCGGTTTGAGCGAAATGACAACGTCATAGCGGTCAAGCTGGTCCGGTGAGTACTCGGATCGATACTTGTCCAGAAACTCATATGCGAGTCCAGGTATGTCCGAAAGCACTGACAACCCGATGTCGGGAAAGACCAGCCGGCCATCTTCGCCACAAAAGTCCGCGGAGAAGCCCACGCGGAACTTTGCAGACTCGGAGTCAGCAGCAGTTTGTCGATTGAGGCTCATGCTAAGTTCTCGAGCACCACCACCCAGTCCTGAAAGATGGGGACTTTTGCAATCTCCCAGCTTCCCGTAGCGTCTGGGGTAATCCTTCCGATTTCCGTTTCTATTCCACTGGCTGGATTGAAGAAGAACGCCCGGTAACTCGCCTGCGGCAGGTTGCGAAACGTGGCTCCCTGGTACGAGGCAGGTGTGAATGCAAAGATAGCTTCTCCCGGAATCTGACCGGCGAAAGGCATCCAATAGTTTTCTTTGCTCCATCGCGGATCGATGAGATCCGGCTCCGATTGCAGCTTCCACCACGAGTAGCGTGTGAGCAGTTTCTTCGCGAGCCCCAGTTGCCCCGATCCGGGTAGCTGTGCTGACACTTCCCACGGTGGGCCGCCCCAGGAGTGACCGTGAGGCGAAAGTCCGTAGGGCTTCTTACGCGTATTCACTTGCCAGATTCCATTTGCGCCGTATGTATGCCCAGCCGTTCCGCTCAGCAGGCTCGACCAGAACATGAACCGCTCCACCTCCTGGCGGCTTGCTTCCATAATGCCCTCGTAACAGACTTCGCCTACAAGCACCGGCATCTTTGGCTCGGCAGCCAGAGATGCATTGATGGTCTGGATTGTATTGGGAACGCTGGCGCGATCATTGTGGCCGGTCTGCAGCATATCGAAATCAAGCACGGAATCGTCATCGACGCATAGGCGAGCCGTTCTCGGAGGATGAATCGTGATGAGATGGTGATGCGGGTCTGTGGCTCTGACGTAGCGTGCGAGCTCAGTTAATCCGTGCTTCTGCATCAACGCGTCCTGCTGCGGAGTCTTGGAGAGATAAAAAGGCATGGTGCCCTCACCCGCCAGGCACCACACCACGGGATACGCGCCCCATCGCGCGATCAGATAGCGCCAATGCTGTTTTGCTTTTGCTTGGCCCATGAATGGTATGAAGTATCCCCAGAAGCCGACGACGCACGCCGCCATGCCATTATCCGCGAGGTGCTGGATGCGGACGTCGGCCATATCGAAATAAGCAGGATTGATGCGTGAAAAGTCGCGCTCCCATGGGAAACCCGCCTCATTGGCGCCGCGTTCGTCGAATGGCGGCATGTCGGGATAAAGACCGGCAACAATTTGCACAGTGCTGAAGCCCTTTTGCACGCGATCGGCAGTTAGCGTCTCAAAACCATCCGGCCAGGTCATCCGCTTGCAAAGCCCCATCCACCAAGTGTCGCCCAGCCAGAAGAATGGCGTGCCATCGGCATGCTGGAAGTGTCTCTTGTCCGGAGCTACCCGCACCACGCCATGCTTATAGTGCGGATTGTCTCCGTCATAGGGATGCACATCAAGTGTCATGCTTTGATGGTTCAACTCGTCATTCGATGCGTCTGAGCAAACCGAGCGAACCTTGTACCTGCCCGCGGCCTGCGGCGCGTAGCGTATCCGCCAAATCGAACCGCCACTCCAGAACGCGGGAACTCGCTCCTCAGCTCCCGCCGGGGTAGTTACAATTGCATCTACCTCCACCTGGTTGAACGGGTCTGGATACTGCTTTCCGCTGACATAGGCCCATTCCGTAGACATTCCGCATGTAGCCACTCTACTTTCTACAAATCCTTGTGCAGCGGCGGCTCCGGCTACCGAACTCATGGCTAACGTCTTGAAGAACGAACGTCTGGACATTCCTTCATGCATGGGGAATCTCCCGTTTGGATTGAAACCCTGTGGGGGCGCCCTGTCAGGCCATCAGATCATTTCTCACGGGTAAAGTATCTGTCAATAGGAATTCTTGCAATTCGCCAGCAGCCGCCTCTCATCGAATCCGTGGAGTTATACGCTGAATTCGCTTGACAGCGTTTCGAAAATCCAATTAACTTCCTGTTCGAACCGACATGATTCTCGGGGAGGAGTGCGCCTGCACCAACCCAGGATGAAACTTGCGGGAAAAGTTGCGATCGTTACCGGCGCAGCCAGCGGAATTGGGCGTGCCAGCGCCATTGCTTTCTCTCGTGAAGGCGCGAAAGTGGTGGTGGCAGATTGCAACCAGGCCGGCGGCAAGGAGACGGTCGCCGAAATTCTCAGCGCCGGAGCAACAGCCCATTTTTCCTGTGTCGACGTGACCAGGGAAAACGAACTTCGTGAAATGGTGGACGAGACTGTGGCTCGGTGGGGCACGATTGACATCCTGTTCAATAACGCCGGCATAGTCCTCGTGAAATCCGTTGAGCAGATGGAGGAAGCCGAGTGGGATCGCGTGATGTCCATAAATGTAAAGGCCGCATTCTTGGCCACAAAACATGTAGCCCCTGTGATGCGGCGGAATGGCGGCGGCGCAATCCTTAACACCGGCTCAATCGCCAGCTTTACCGGACAGGTGGGTACGCCCGCATATTCCGCGTCGAAAGGTGCAATCGCCCTTTTAACAAAGTCACTCGCTCTGGATCTGGGACGCGACCGGATTCGGGTGAACTGTATTTGCCCGGGTATCACCGACACACCCATGCTGCGCGAACATTTGGGCCACGGTGCAGAAGGCGAAGCGCGGATCCGGAGCAGACTGTCGCGCGTCCCGCTCGGTGAAATCCTTCGTCCTGAAGATGTGGCGCGGGCTGCACTCTATCTCGTATCCGAAGATTCGGCAGGCATAACCGGCATTCTGCATGTGGTCGACGGCGGACTTCTGGCCGCGTCGGAGTTCGATAAGCCGATATGATGCGCGGGCCGTTGTTTGCCTTTATCGGAGCAACCATGGTCTTCGGCTACAGCATTATTCTTGGATCCTCAGCGAATTGTATAGATCATGACGCTGGCTTGACTGAAGCAGTCACAGGGCGAAGAAGCAGAAGCATCAGGAGCGATCCAACCAGCGTGGTCGCGGCCAAAACGTAGAGCCCGGCATGCGGCGAGCCGAAAATACCATCCGCCCAGGCCTTTACGTTCGGCGCCACGAATCCGCCCAGAGAGCCCAACGCGTTGATCAGCGCAATGCCGCCTGCGGCTGCGGCCCCGCCCAGGTACGAAGTTGGAAATGACCAGAATAGCGGCTGCACGGCGATAAATCCTGCCGCAGCAAAACACAGCGCCACAATGGCGATGACAGGACTTGTCGACGCGGATATCGCAATGCCGATGCCGGATATTGCCAGCGTGACTGCCGCAACACTGCGATGCCGGCCCGTACGTTCAGCCAAACGGGGAATTACAAAAGTCGCAACTAGCGCGCAAACCCAGGGAATTGCGGTCACCAGCCCAACCTCGAAATTCACCTTCACTCCGAGCAACGCGGCAACCTGGGTTGGCAGATAAAAAATCACGCCATAAATGCTCATCTGAATGAGGAAATAAATAACAGTGAAATACATAACCCGGAAATTTCCCAACACCGCGACGAACGCAACCGGGCCGTGAGCGATCCGCTCTTCATCCTCCTGAGTCACTGCGGTTGATAGCGCCTCCTTTTCGTCCGCAGAAAGCCACGACGCATGAGAGGGCCGGTCGTCCAGATACCAGAACGTCCAAATGCCAACCGCCACCGTCATCAATCCTTCAATCAAAAACATCCATTGCCAGCCATGCAGACCAGCGAGTTCAGGGAGCTGCATCAGGTATCCCGACAATGGGCTGCCAAAGATGAAGGCCAGCGGCGCGCCAAAGTAAAACAATCCAATCATCGCGGTCCGCGAACGGTTCGGAAACCAGTAAGTGAGGTAGAGAATTACACCCGGGAAGAATCCCGCCTCAGCCGCGCCCAGCAGGAGCCGCAACCCGTAGAAGGACCATTCCCCTTTAGTGAAGATCATCGCGGCGGAAATCAGACCCCAGGTGACCATGATGCGCGTCATCCACATCCGCGCGCCCAGGCGATGCATCAGCAGGTTACTGGGCACTTCGAACGCTGCGTAACTCAAGAAGAACAACCCGGCGCCGAGCGCGTAAACGGCATTGTTGATATGAGCCGAAGCGCGGAGTGCCTCTTTCGCAAATCCAATGTTGGTCCGATTCAGGAAACCCAGGATATACATCAGGAGCAGAAAGGGCATCATGCGCCCTCGCGCCCGCTGTATCGCGCGATCCAGCGCGTTGCTTGAAGGCGCAATCATTTCCGGCACAGCCATAAGTCCCTTCCCAAACGATTGCTCCGCAAGTCAGTAGCATACATTCTTGCCGGCGCCGATTGCGACTGCGAAGAAAACAAACCGGTCTGGGGCCCAAGCGGGCAATCTCGACCGCCAAGCTCTCCATTGGCAGACGCAAACACTTTTCACTCGACAGGCATGGGAATAGACGGGTTACAATCTCGCTTTGAGTGTATCGTCCCCATATCTCGCGCAGCCCGCTGCGCCAGGGTCCATTAATGGCCATTTTCCCATTGAAACAAACAGAGTCCGAGAAAGTGAATCGGAGAATTCGTGCAGCCTTTGGGAAGGTTCACAACCGGACGCAATGCGCCGGGGTTAGATCCGCCTTTTAGGAACTTGTTGAAATAGGTACGTGCGTGGTCGCGGTCGTGGAAGTCTGAACGTCTAACCGACATGCGTGGAGACGAACGTGTTCAGGACGGGATGTTCAGCTA
>JASHOY010000188.1 GCA_030038435.1 Acidobacteriaceae bacterium
GTTGTGCTGAAGATTCTGCGCGCCGGGCCGCTGACCGCCGAACAGATGCGCAGTACTGTGCTGCGGGAAGCCCGGCTCGCATCGGCGATTGAGCATCCCAACGTCTGCGCTATCTATGAAGTTGGCGAAAGCGGCGAGGAAGCCTATATTGCCATGCAGTACGTGCCGGGGCAATCATTCGACCAGATCATTGCGCGTGGTCCTGCCAGCCTTCAGCTCATTGTTTCGGTAGGCATTCAAACCGCAGACGGGTTGCAGGCCGCGCATGCTCTAGGGATTTTTCATCGCGACCTCAAGCCGCAGAATGTGATGCTCAGCGAGGGCGGCCTGGTGAAGATTCTGGATTTCGGTCTGGCGCGGCGACTGCGACCTGAAGATGCTAACTTTGACCCGGCGCGCACCGGATCTGGCGCCCATCCAGGTGAAGCGCCCACGACCTACACCGCGCGCGGCGGGACGATTCGCTACATGGCGCCGGAGCAGTTCGTTACCGGGCAGTCAAGCGTGCAATCGGATGTGTGGGCTTTGGGCGTGATGCTTTACGAGCTTGCCGCCGGGCGCCATCCCTTTGCGCGCCCCGATGCCGAGGATTTTCAGGCCATCCGATCGATCCAGTTCTTCGAGCCCCCGGACCTGAATGAATTTGTCCCCGGCGTGTCGCCGGAACTGAAGAGCGTGATCGCCACCTGCCTGGAGAAGAATCCCAGCGCGCGCTACGCATCCGCCGCCGGAGTGCGCGAAGCGCTCAAGACCATCATGAAGGCGCAGCGGATCGAGACCGGGATCGTTCCCGGGGAGGCCGTGGCGCGCGTGCCGGAGGCGGCCGCCGAAGAAGAGAAGCGCACCACCGGAATTCTCTCCATGCTTGCCGAACGCTTTCGCGAATCCGCCGTGGAGCGCGGCCCGCAGAATTCGCTAGTGGTGTTGCCTTTCGTCAATCTGGGCACAATGGAAGTGGCGCCGCTTTACGGCCT
Source organism: Acidobacteriaceae bacterium (assembly GCA_030038435.1). Taxonomy (GTDB): domain Bacteria; phylum Acidobacteriota; class Terriglobia; order Terriglobales; family Acidobacteriaceae; genus Telmatobacter. Next base: position 975 of record JASHOY010000188.1, read on the forward strand.
GGCGCTTGCCGATGCGATCGCCGCAAGACTGGCGCGGATTCCAACCCTGGTGGTGCGTCCGTCGAGCGCGCTGATGCCGGTGCCGACGGCGAAGATGGACCCGCTCGCGGTGGGCAAAAAGCTGCTGGTCTCCTATGTTCTGGCGGGCAGTTTTCTGCGCTCTGAAAGCGGCTTCGATCTTAACTGGCAATTGCTCGATGTCGAAGAGCAGAAGGTGCGCTCGGGAGGCTCCATACGCGTGGCTTCTCTGGACCTGATCGCGGTGCAGGGGGAAATCTCGAACGAAGTATTCGCCACGCTTCACGGCCTGGGAACGGCGGGGCGCATGGAAGGCGCGTCGAGCGATGGGCAGCGCGCCAACACGCGCGACGGCTCGCTGCCCGGGCAGGTTAGCGAGAATTATCTGCAAGCCCGCGCCCTGCTGAGCTCGTTCATCACGCGCACCGGCGCGCGCGCCGATCTGGACCGCGCCCATGCGTTGTTTGCCAGCGTCACCACGGACGATCCCGGATTCGCCGCCGGCTGGACGGGCCAGGGCATCGCCGAACTGCAATATGCGCGTCACGGTTTCGGCGGACAAATCCACGTGATGCGCGCGCGACGCGCCTTCGACGAAGCGCTGAAGCTCGATCCCGCGTCCGTCGAGGCCAATCTCTTTCGTATCTACATGCTGCTCTCGCGCGGAGAAAAAGAATCGGCGCGCCACGGCATTGCCAATCTGCTCTCTAGCGCTGCTAACGACTGGAACGTGCACCTGGTGACCGGTCTGGCGCTGCGCGGGGATGGCATGTACGAAGAAGCGCTCACCGAATTTGGCCGTGCGCTCAAGCTCAATCCCGCCAATGCGGCGATTCTCTATAACCATCGCGCCCGCGTCTATCACTATCGCAACCAGATGGAACTAGCTGCAAACGAGCTCCAGAAGGGACTTGCATTGGAGCCGCGCCATCCGCTTCTGCGCACGTCCGCGGGTTACCAGAAGATGCGCATGGGAGATTTGCACGGGGCGATCGAGGTCCTCGAAGGCGTCATTCGCGATGACGAGTCCATGCGCATTGCGGTGCCGACGCTGGCGTTGTGCTATGTACAGACGGGCGAGCGTGCCCGTGCCGCGGCTCTCATTAAAGACGAGACTCTGGCCGGCGCCGAGGCCGATCATGAGATGGCTTATCGCCTGGCCAGTTATTTTGCCGTGGAGGGCGATTCCAGCGAAGCGCTGCACTGGCTGCGCCGCGCCATCTATCTGGGCAACGAGAATTATCCCTGGTTTCAGATCAACCCGTCGTGGAGAGACCTGCGCACCAACTCCGATTTCGAGCGCATTCTTGAGGATTTGAAGAAGAGCTTTCGCAGAAACCAGAGAACCTGGAAACGCCTGCTCGAACAGGTGCCGCCCGCGCCGGAGTAAAAGCAACGTTTCATGGATCCAGCGCCGAAGCGCGGCTATTGCCTGAATTGGAACTGCGCCGCAGCTCTTCCAGCCAACATTTTGTTTTTTCCCGTCATCTAAATGCAACGTTCCGTCATGTTGCCTGGGGTCCTTAAGCGCGATCAAGCCGACCGGTTCATTGTGGAGGAGATTGACTCCGTTCCACAATTGGAGGCGCTTCTTCTCTTTTGGAACAGCCGTCCCAAGGCCTGGTCCTGCGCAAGCATGGCCAAGGCTTTGTATGTGTCTCCCGAAGTGGCCTGGGAAATTCTCAGGTATCTCGTTCACCGGCGCCTGATTCTCGAGGTTGACGGGGGCAAAGACGAGTTTGCGTTGAATGCTGATTCGGAGGAAAAGCTGAATCTGCTGGCTTCGGTAGACACTATCTATCGGCGCGAGCTGGTGCGGGTATCCAATATGATCCACTCCAAGGCCTCGCGAGGGGTGCGGGATTTTGCCAACGCGTTCCGGTTCAAGAAGGAGTAACCAATGAGACCGGTTGCTTATATCCTCTGTACCGTTGTTTCTCTGCTGTGTGCGGTGATGTTGCTGCGCGGCTATGTGCGCGGACGCCATCGGTTGTTGCTTTGGAGCGGCATCTGCTTTTCGGGGCTCACCCTGGCCAACGGCCTGGTTTTCGTTGATTTGGTGCTGCTGCCCCATCTGGATCTCTATTTGGCACGCGAGACCACCACTGCCCTCTCCATGCTGATCCTGCTATTCGGAATGATCTGGGAGGGCCAATGAACGCAACCATCGAAGGATTTCTGCTCGGCGTGATTGCCATCTCGTCGCTCATTGCCGCGCTGTTTTTCTTTGTCTACTGGAAGCGCAGCCGCGATGCCCTCTTTCTTGCCTTCTGCGTCGCGTTTACCATGGAGGGATTCAATCACGTTTCGCTGCTGGGCGTGGCCCATCCTAACCAGGCAAGCCGCTGGTATTACTTTGTGCGGCTCCTGGCGTTTCTCATCATTCTGGCCGGAATCATGAAGAAGAATTATGGGCGAGGATAGCGGCTCAGCAGCGTCAGTCGAAGCGCAGCACCACGATTTCGGAATGTGTGCCGACTCGCATCGGAGGTCCCCAGGTTCCCACCCCGGTCGAGGTGTAGACTTGCAGGGAACCGAAGCTGTGCAGGCCATGCGTGAAGTTTCCGAAAACCCTCCGCGTGAGCCAGGTGAAGGGGGCGATTTGCCCGCCGTGGGTATGCCCGGAGAGCTGCAGATTGAATCCCGCGCGCTCCACCAGCGGCAGCCGGCTGGGTGAGTGGTTGAGCAGGATGCTGGCGCGCGTGCGGTCGATCTTCATGGCGTCGAGCGCGGATTTCATGCGGATGGGATAAGTGGAGTCGCCCCAGGTGACGCCGGCAATCTGCAGGCCGTCCACATCCACGCATTGGTTATCGAGGTTGCGGAGACCGCGCCGGGTGACGGCGCCGACGTAGTGCAGGGAAGTGGTGAATTCCTCGTGATTGCCTGTGGAATAAAAGATGCCGAAACGCGGGGACAGGCAATCCAAGGGCTCCGTCAGGCGGTCGAGGTCGGCTTTGGTCCCGTCGAATAGGTCGCCGGGCAGAAAGATGATTTCCGGCTTGAAGCGGGCAGCCATGGCGGCGACTCGCCGGCAAAATCGCACGCCGTTGATGTTGCCCAGGTGAAGATCGCTGAGCAGGACTGCCCTTCGTCCCCGCCATTGCCTGGGCAGTCCTGGGAGCTTCAAATGAATGTGCCGGACGCGGATCAGGCGCGCATTGATAGCGCCGTAGATGCCAATCAAAACCGCCAGAGAGAAAAGGGTGCCAATGATCCAGGAGCGCACGCCCGCCACATGGGCCGGCAGTCCCGTGACGCGGGCCGCCAGCCAGAGCAGCCACGCCAGGCATGAGGCGCAGAAGAAAAAATTCAGGAATCCGAGCCACAAGGACGCGATCCAGTAGAAGACGCGAATGGCGGGATTGGCGAAACGAAAGCTGAGCAGCGCCGCGGTCATATAGCTGAAGGCCAGCGCCAGAATCAGCGCGCGCAGCCATTCAGAATTTGCTGGCGGCAGTGCGCCGTGGAAGTCGATCCAGGTGCGGTAAACGAACCAGTGGCCGGCAAGCAGGATCGTTTCCATGACCATGATCCCCAGAAGAGGCCACGCCTTCAACGCATATCTCCTTCATTCTCATGATTGCATGAAACCGATGGCCAAACTTCCGAGCGCGGGGCGCATGCCAAAATCGTACTATGAGAGTTGTTCCCGACGATGTCCTCGGCATTTACGTTTCGGTGCCGTTTTGCCGCTCGAAGTGCACCTACTGCAACTTCGCATCCGGGGTTTATCCGGCCGGCGAACACGCCCGCTATGTCGACCGCCTGGCAGCCGATTTGGACGGCGCCCCGCGCTGGGCTGCGCTCATCGGAGTGGATCTCCCCGCCAGGGTTGACACCATCTATTTTGGCGGAGGGACGCCCACACTTCTGGAACCGCCGCTGCTGGCGCGCCTGTTGGCAAGCATACGTAATCATTTTAAGGTCGACAGCGACGTGGAGATCACGGTGGAGTGTGCTCCCGGACAGTTGCCGGACGAGGCACTGGGAGTGCTCGCCGCGGCTGGCGTCAATCGCGTCAGCCTGGGGGTGCAGTCGTTTGTCGATAGAGAAGCGCGCGGCAGCGGCCGGTTGCATGACCGCGCGGCGGTGGAACAGGATCTTCGCCGTCTGCGTGGCGCAGGCATCGCCAATATGAATGTGGATCTCATCGCCGGGCTGGCGGGGCAGACCCCGGACTCGTGGGAGAGCTCGCTCGACGCACTACTTGCTTCGGGAGTGAACCATGCCAGTGTCTACATGCTCGAGGTGGACGAGTACTCGCGCCTTGGCCGTGAGCTTCTCAGCGGCGGTGCGCGCTATCGTGCCGCGCTGGTTCCCACCGAGGATGCCATCGCGGAAATGTATACCCGGGCCGTGGAGCGGTTGGCAGGCGCGGGTATTTCGCAGTACGAAATCTCCAACTTCAGCCGCCCGGGGTGCGAATCGCGACACAATTTGCGTTATTGGCAGCGGCGCCCCTATCTCGGTATCGGCCTCGATGCCTCCTCGATGCTGAGTGCGCGGCGGGAGGCGGACGAACCTGTCGCCGACAAGTATGTTCTTCGCTCGTCAACCACTTCGGATCTGAGAGCGTATCTTGACGAAACCGAGGCGCCGGAGACAAGCTGGCTCTCACCCGCACGACAACATGAAGAAGCGTGGTTTCTCGGTCTTCGGCTGAACACGGGCGTGAATATTGAGGAACTGGAAGGTGAATTCGGCTGCGCCTTAGTTGAACCCGCGTTGGAAACCGCCCATCGCCTTGCGGGGATGGGCCTTCTGGAGACCGACGGCGGGACCTTTCGGCTTACCGCGCAAGGCCGGCTGCTTTCCAACGAAGTGTTTCAGGAGTTTCTGGCGGCATCGGGCGAGGATCGCATTGTCGTCGCCCTGGCGAATGGGGGCAGTGACGAAGCGGGATTAGTTCCCCATTCGGCTTGAGACGAGCGGCTAATGCCAGCTCCCGCCCGTGCTACCACGCCATCAATTCATCGCCGGAATTCTCGGACAAAAACATAACCGGGGTGACTTCCGGCTCGGGCTGCTCACCGAAACACTGGATCGACTCGGGACCGGCGTCTTTGGCCCACACCAGCGCCTGCTCGGCCTCCCGCAACACCACCACCGGCGAGCGCCCGTAGCTGGTGGCAATGGCGAAGCAGGCGGAAAGCCGGATCGACTCGCCGGCGACGCGAAACGGCTGGCAAAACACTTCCGCGCGCAGGCGCTCGGCAAGCAGCACGGCGCTGGCCCTGTCGCAGCCTGGCAGAGCCAGCAGGAACTCGTCTTTGCCCGGCCGGCCGATCAGGTCGTAGCTGCGCAGCAGCCGCGAGGCTCGTTTCGCCACCTGGCACAAAAGTTCGTCGCAGGCATCCGGGCCCAGGCGCGAGTTCCAATGCCCGAAATCGTCGACGTCAAACAGAAGCAGGCTAAGGGTTCCATTCTGTCTCTGCACGCGGTCGGTTTCGCGGAAGAGCATGGAGAGCAGCGTTT
>JASHOY010000189.1 GCA_030038435.1 Acidobacteriaceae bacterium
TTGTTGACGCCATTGCCCAGCGTGCCGAGAAGCGAGTTGTCGGAGTTATCGTAAAGGGTCACCGGAAATCCGGTAGCGAAGCGCGTATCCCCCGATAGGCTCCAGTCGTTGGTAAGCCGGTTATTCCTGCGCAGCGTGGCGGCCAATGGAATCGCCCACGTGTAGCTGGCTTCGAAGCTGTGCTTCTGGTCCCAGGCCGAGATGGTCCGGCTTTGACGCGGATCGATAGGATTCAGTTGCTCGCCCAGGTTCGAACCTTGATCGATGGATTTTGCGTAGGCATAGCTCAAGAGGAACTGCGAACCGCTGTGCTGATAGCGCAGCGTGGTTTCAAGTGCGTTGTAGTTGGAGTTGGCGATGGAACTGTCGGCTGTGTTCTCGCCGTAGTTCTCGCTGGAAGAACTGACTTGAACGCCTGTGTTTTGGCCTGTTCGCGTTCCATAGACAGTCTGCCCACTGCTGGTGGTGTAGTTGGAATCTTCCCCAAATGGTCCGCAGCCAGAAAGACTCAGGCAGAGCGTCGGGTTGCCGGGATTGACGGAGACGACAGCAAGGATATGGTGTCCCTGGTTGCCGACATAACTTACAGTCAACACAGCATTCCTCGTAATCTGGCGCTGGATCGAAAGCATGTAATTGTTGATATAGGGAACCCGATTGCGGTGGTCGAAGAACGGATCGGCAGATAGAGGCGCGAAGTTGGCCCAATCGATGGAAGAGTCCGGATTCGACTTTGAAACATTGTGTGGCGGAAAATCGAACGGAAACCTTTGCCCGTTATTGACTCCGGTGGCAGCGGTGATGAAGGGTGTCGCGAAAAGCGGCGGAGCGGGGCTCAGGTAGTTGTAGCCGAAGGGCGGGACGGCATACATGATGCCTGCCGCAAGGCCGGGGAACTCGGTGTAGAAAATGCCATAGCTGGCCCGGAGGCTGCTTTCTCCACCGGAACCGAGGACCTTTTTCAAGAATCCCCCGTCTGGCCGCGGAGTGTAGGCGAGCCCGATCCTCGGCGCAAAATTCCGGTACCCGGTCGGTGCTATCGTCTTCGGAATGCCTGGATCGCCGGCCACGAGCAGTCCCGGGAGGGCTCCTGGATAAAGCGTGGACTGTGCTCCTGCGATATAGGTCTGCAACTGGTTGTACTTCTCCCAGAAGGGCATGATCATGTCCCAGCGCAGCCCAGCATTGATGACGAGATCGTTGCGTGCACGCCAACTGTCCTGGGCGTAAAGGCCGAGATAGCGGTTCCGCAAGTAGAATGGCTCGCCGGATGACTGCGTAAAGTTGCTGGGGACGCCGATGAGAAAGTCTGCATACGCTGAGCCGGTCTCCGTTCCGTCAGTGTTGAACGTGCCATTGAAGGTGGCGTTAGGATGCTCGTTCACCTCGTCCGCGTGAAACTGCACTCCAGCTTTCAGGTTGTGTGCTCCAATGACCTTCGACACGCCGTCACTCAGATACCAGGTGTTGTTGATCTGCGTTTCGTTTGTGATAGGAACGCCCATGACAAAAGTGGGGAACGTAATATTCTGGACCCCTTCAAATTGCGGCGCCTGCACATAAATTCCTGGTCCACCATTGTCACCAGATGCAAAACCCTGCGAGGCGAGGCTCACTCCAAGGCCGCCCTTGGGCTGTCCGATGATGTTCGCGTTGCGCAAATAGCCGAGGTGGAATTCATTCACTGTCGTCATATTGAGTACTTTTGTATCGCCAATGGAGAACAATTGCGCACGGCCGATGGTGAGCGCGTCAAACCCCGGAATGCTGGCGCCAGCCACCGAGCCGGGATAGGGATTGTCGAGGTCGTAATCATCGATGAAGTAGTAGCCGGAGAGTTGGCCGAGGCGTGTGTTCGCATCGAAGCGCATCGCTCCCTTATCGTCGCGCACGGTCTGCGCGTAGGCCGAGGTGGAGAACTGGTCCGTACCGGAATTGGGGGCGGGAATGTACTGGAGCAGGTTCTTCGCCGGCGCGGACCAGGCGCTGTGCGGAATTATGCCATTAGGGAAGACCGCCGAGTAAGCTTCCCCTGCGGTGACTGTGTAGCCCAGTTCCTGGGTAAGCTGGGACGCCAGGTACGGTCCGCTGACGCTGCCTGTAAGCTCGCTCAGGCCTGTGGAGGGATCGAGGAAATTGCCGCCACGTTCGGCAACTGTGGGCACGGAGATATTTCCTGTCGAGATGCCTTCGGTGGTGCGCGTGCCCTGATAGTCGGTGAAGAAAAAGAGCTTGTCTTTGCGCAGCGGACCTCCGAATGTTCCCCCGAACTGATTCTGCCGATAGACAGGGCGTGTAGGATCGAAGTACCCGCGGGCATCGAGCGCGGTATTGCGCAGGAACTCGAAGGCTTCACCGTGAAACTGGCCGCTGCCGGACTTGCTGACGACCGTAATTATGCCGCCGTTGTAGTTGCCGTATTCCGGGTCGAAGTTATCGGTCAGCACGCGGAATTCATCGATCGAATCCAAATTGGGAATGATCGATGTTCCTCCGTTCATGTGCTCCTGGACGTCGATTCCATTGACAAGGAAGCCATTGGAAGACTCCCGCTGGCCGTTAATGGAGAGATTGCCGGGGTTGAGGTCGCCGGAAGGGTCCAGGCTGCCGGTGACGCCAGCCATGATCACGGAGCTTGGCAGGAGAGTGGAAATCGGCGCGACGCCGGGCTGGATCGCAAGCAGGTCCGTATAGCTTCTTCCATTCAAGGGAAGTGCTGTCATTTCGGTGCTCGAAACGACCTCTCCAAGGTGCGTCGCCGTGGTCTCGACCTGCGTACCGGTGTCGCTCGTCACTGTTACGGTAGCGGACTGGCCGCCGACGACAAGTGCGAAATCCAGCCGGATTGCCGCATCGGTGTCGACTGAAATTCCAGTCTTCTTCTGTCCAGTAAACCCGGTCGCGGTGACAGTGAGATCGTAATGACCCACGGGAAGATCGGGAAAAGAGTAGAGTCCCTGTTTATCCGTAACGGTTCGCCAGAGTGTTTGCTGCGCGGTGTTGACCAGCCTGAGTGCTGCGCCGACGATTACAGCGCCGCTTGGGTCCGTGACGGTTCCGGAAATGCTGCCGCCACTCGCCGCGTAGACGGGAGCCGCTGCAAGCAGAAGGGCCAAAGCGGTTAGAAGGAACAAACGGCCCTTTCGGGCAGCGATGAGAAAAAAGTCCAGCCTCGGACGGAGCATATGCACCTCGCAGGGCGGGAAGAAAGGTGCGAGGGCTCAAAGATTCATGAGCGATCGTCCCCGTTTCCACGCGGAGAAGAATCACAAACTCATCCCAGGTAGGTCTCCTGACTTACAGGCGAAGCCGCTTCGTTGCGGCTTCAGATCTTCCGCCTTCCCCGGTATACCGAGTGGCTGGTTGGAAGACCCTTTGTCCTGTTTACAGTGGCGGGACCGCGCCGGACTTTCACCGGCTTCCCTGTTATGCCCTCGCGGGCACCCGGAATGTCTAAATTAGACCATAGCACAAATCGCAGAAATGTAATACTGGCCGGCTCAAGATCCGTTCCGGCGAGGCTAGTCGCCGGGCGGAGGGTAATGTTCGGCTGGAAACAAAGGTCGCAAAGGGCAGCCGGCACAGCGCACATTCCAGACTTGGCCATTGAACCGGAGATCCGTCAACGTCAGTGGCGCGATGTCAAACCGCCAGAACGTCACCAGCGGCAGCCGCAGCGCGTAGATAATGGCGCCACGGATCACTGCAGAATGCGTCACTGCGATGGTGTGCGCCACATCGCACTGTTGTTCCAACCAGACCCCCACTCGAGTCATCAGTCTTGCGACCGACTCACCTCCATGAGGTGCAGAGGCCGGATTGGTCAGCCACGCGACCATTCCCTCAGGGTCTTCTGCCTGAACATCGCGCATGGTGCGGCCACTCCATGCGCCGTAATCGCAGTCTCGCAATTGATCTGAAATCGCTGCTTGAAGTCTCAGGACATGGGACGTTTGCTGCGCCCGCAACTCGGGACCGGAGAGTATGCGGTTAGCCCGAGGTGCGCTCCAGTCGAGCGCAGCGATCTTCACGATCTCCCGTTCCAAAGCGGGTTCATCGAGGGGGAAGGCTGCCTGGCGCTGCGCCTCCGTTGCGGCGTGCGCTATAAGAGTGAGTCGGGTTGCCACTTGGTCTCCACAGCCCCGGATTTTTTCACTAGGCCTTGACACCCATGATACGGAGGCATACGGTTAGATTAGTCTTTGAAATGAAGTGGAGAAGCCGGTGCAATTCCGGCGCGGTCGCGCCACTGTGATAAAGCCAGAC
>JASHOY010000190.1 GCA_030038435.1 Acidobacteriaceae bacterium
GAGGGCAAGATACCGGTTTTAGCACGCTCCGCAATCACCTCGCTGAGCCCTTTGAAGGCATCACACCCGGCAAAGCAATGTACGACCGCCAACCCATTGCGGCCCAGAGCGACTGAGAGACTTGCAGTATCGTCCTTGTGAAAAGGGCAGTTTGCGAAATATTGATTACCAGATTTCTGGAGCTTCCCTTTCAGGCAGGCAAGGACATTATCTAGCGTGAATTGACTATCGGTTGAATCGATCATTGGCATAGCGGTCGCCCCGTAGCTGCTGGTTCAATTTATCCAACTTCTCAACGGCGGTTGTCTTGATTGTGACTGGTATGCCGTTCTGATACGTGATCTCTACATTGCCGTAAAAGCCGCGCGGCAATGATGCGATCTCTTTCCGGATTGCTTCCGGAACCGATTCGATGTCACTCACGTTCGCTCCCTTGAGATGAGCCGAAAATCCGATTAATGGACGAATCGGCGATTGCCTTGAAAATTAAGCACACCTTGAAATGCCAGAAAAGGGTGTGCTGAGATGCATCTCTTTGCGAATCGCGCTTTCGAGAATGCTCTGAATCATGTGGGTTACGCTGACCTTTTGCTCACGCGCCATCTCGTCAAGTTGGTGCCGGAGTTGGTGCGGCAGGCTGATGTTTAATCTGGCCCGCTGATATGCGGCGCGAGCGGTTACTGACTCACCTTCAGATTTAGCTGACCTCATGCCGCACCACCCTGCCCGTTCAAATTCATCGCTGGCCTGAGTCCGCCGAGAATCATTGCTTCGCAATCCTCAAGTCTCAAGAAAACGCGCCCGCCTAACTTGACAAATGGAATCTTCCGCTTCAGCAACCAACTTCTTACGGTTGAGGGTTTGAGCCGCAAGACCTCGCTGGCCTCAGGCACAGTCAAAAGGTTAGGGTTGGCCATTTATCACCTCCTTTAGGTGTTTAACAATGTTGACATAAAGAATCCTATCATATATTCTTGAGGAGGTGATGGAAGGATGGTCTAAAGTTTATGGTTACGCAAGGACTTCACGCGAAGAACTCAAGTGCCGCTCGAAAGAGGAATGCGATGGCGGCCTACGACTTCAGAACTGTGATTGGAGCGGATTGGAGTCTCCCGAAGCAGGCCAGATTGGGCCCCGCTATAAGAACACGTCGAATCTTTAACGAATCGAGCGGGTATTCAATCTTGGCAAAGGATGGAGGTACCGATGTTAATCCGGCACTATGGAAAGATTACCCGCACCGTTCTTTTGTTAACCTCCCTGTCGTGACCCTCGCAGATTCTCGGAAAGAAATGATTGACCCGAAGGCGATGCTCTCGTTCACCAAGAGGTATGGGCTTCTCGACAACCTCCTGACGTTTGAGGAAGACAAGGAGTGGACGGAATTTCTAGAGAGCGAAGGGTTGTTGGATTACCTAAAGGAAAAGGAAGATCGTCTGATGGTAGTCGAAAGCTCACCGAGCCCAGATACGATCTCCAAAGAAATCGTGGGGTATAGCTCCGAACAAATCCGAAAATTGGTCCACACACAGTCCTTATTGAAATACGCGTGGAGATCGGGGGATGAGCGTGCTCTGGATGCGATTGATAATTACCTTTCGAGCGGTCTGCCAATCCATTTTGATATTGATGAAGGCTGTTTTCACATTTACGTGGTGAACGTCCAGCGACTCATCCTCATGTTGTTCTTGAGAGATCATGCTGAGGGAAAAACAGCTATTTGCGCAAATCCAGATTGCCCCGCGCCATATTTCCTAAAAAGCCGTAAGACGCAAAAAATCTGCGAAGCAGGAGGTTGCGTTACATGGGCGCAGAGAAATTACGCGCTCAAATGGTGGCGAGAGAACGAGTCCAAAGCATCGAAGAAAAACAAGAAAGGGACAGCGAAATGATTTACAAGCGCGGAAGAGTCTACTGGTACAAATTCATGTGGAGTGGCGAATTGATTCGCGAATCCACCAAGCAAGGAAACGATAAGGTGGCGCGGACTATGGAGTCGGCACACCGAACATCGCTTGCCAAGGGGTTGGTTGGTATCCGCGAGAAAAAGGCCGCCCCTACGCTTAGAGAATTCTGCGAAAAGCGATTCGAGCCGTGGGCAAAGGCTACCTTCGAAACGACAAGTCCAAATAATTGGTACTGGTTCCGTTCCGGCATTCGCAGACTGACGGCATTCGACGGACTTGCGAAGACGCCGCTCGACCAAATCACGAATGAGAAAGCGGCGGGATATGCAGCCGGTGAGCGCATTCGCACTCATGAGCGCGGTCAGAGCAAGAAGCAGGGCCTTGCTATTAGCTCTATCAATTCATCTCTGCGCGTGCTTCGTCGCATCCTGAACGTGGCAGTCGAATGGGGCGTGATCGAAGCCGCTCCTGCAATTCAACTCCTTCCCGGCGAGATGCGGCGAGAGAGAGTCATCACGTCAGAAGAGGAGAAGCTTTACCTGTCAGTTGCTCCTCCGCTCCTATTCGATCTTGCAACCGTGCTGGCCGATTCGGGAATGCGTCCCGATGAATGCTACCGGCTTCGCTGGGAGCACATTTCATGGGATTCAGGCCGGTTTGGGGCGTTGCGTGTGACGCACGGAAAGACACCCGCCGCAAAGCGCGTGCTTCCGTTCACCATGCGCGTCAGAAGTGTTCTGGAGATGCGCTGGGAGGCCGCAGAAAGGCCGCAAGAGGGCTGGGTGTTCCCTGCCCCTACCAAATCCGGCCACATCGATCAGGGAAGCACCAGGAAGCAACACAGTTCCGTATTCAAGGCCGTGAACACAGACAATACTGGCAAGCCCCTAGAGAAGCCCTTGCTTCGTCCATTCGTGTTGTACTCATTCCGCCATACGTTCTTGACGCGGTTGGGCGAGTCCGGGTGCGATGCTTGGACACTGGCAAGAATTGCAGGGCATAGCTCAATCACCATTTCTGCCCGGTACGTCCATCCGTCCGAAGATGCCGTTCTGAACGCGATGTCAAGGCTGACAATTTCCTCCGATGGGCACAAAAATGGGCACAGCGCAGAAATGAAGGCTTTAGAACCAGGGGAAAAATCGCGGGAACTTATTGGGGCGAAAGGGAAAGAATGGTGCGCCCGGAGAGATTCGAACTCCCGACCTAATGCTCCGGAGGCATTCGCTCTATCCAGCTGAGCTACGGGCGCGCCTTTTTAGAATACCGCAACTGCAGGATGGGAAGGCAAATTGCCTTCAGCCCGGAATTCTACTTCGCTCCGCCGCACCTTGCCACTTTAGAAAGCGTTCCCATCTGTGATCGTGGTCTGGAATCGGAAGGCCCCGAGGCGAGGCGCGCATGCTAGCATCAACCCAAGCGTGCAGATTTAACCGCCAACTTTTCCGGGAAGCCTTGGAGCCCCCCATGCCTGGGATCTTCCATACCGTGCGCCGCGCCGGCAACACCCTGCGACGCAAATGGGAATGTTTTGCCAACGGACTGCGGTTTGGATTGATCTATTCACGCACCCGCTGGTTCAAAATGCCGGGCAGCGTTCGCGCGGCGGGCAAGACTGTGTCCCTGCAATATCCGCCGGAAACCGGCGTCAGGTCCGACTTCATCGGCTGTGTCATCAGTAACGAGTACGGCCTGCATCGGAAACTCCCCGAGGTGCGTACCATCATCGATATTGGTGCCAACGTAGGCTTCTTTTCCCTCGCCGCGCGGGGGCACTATCCCCATGCAACCATTCACGCCTACGAGCCGAACCCGCGAGTCCTGCCTTTCCTCAGTTCGAATCTGTCGAAGCTGGACATCGGCGTATACCCCGAGGCGGTAGGAGCCAGCAATGGTTTTGTGAGCATGTTGGACGCCGGCCCCAGCAACCAGGCGCAAACCTGCAGCAGCGACCACGGCGAAATCGCCGTGATTGCTTTTGATCGCGCCATCCAGCGGATCGGCGGCCAGGTGGACCTGCTCAAGCTCGACTGCGAAGGGGCGGAGTGGGACCTGCTCCAGCTCCCGGAATGCTGGAAGCATATTCGTAATCTGCGCATGGAATATCATCTTTTCCACGGGGAGACCTTTGCCCAGGTCGAAGAAGCCTTGCGCAGACTGGGATTCGCCATCATCCTTGCCAAGCACGACCTGGGCTTCGGCATGGTGTGGGCGACGCAGTCGCGGCAGCCGCGGTAAGGGGCCGAGTGTCGCCAGCGACCAGCGGACGGTATCCGGACTGCCCAATCCATCAGCGCGTTTCCGTTCTTCTGCTCTTCTGCAATACGCAACTAATAGGTTGCACTTTTTCAATAATCGGTTATAATGCAACTAAAGGGTTGCTTATTCCGTGAATAACATAATTGAAAAACGTGTCGAGCTCAAGGCGCCCATCGCCCGCGTGTGGCGCGCGCTTACAGACTATCGTGAATTCGGCGAGTGGTTCGGCGTGAACTTCGAAGGTTCGTTCATCCCCGGCCAGGTCACCTGCGGTCACATCACGTATCCGGGCTACGAACACCTGATGCTTGAGTGCACCGTGCAGCAGATCGAGCCCCAGCGCCTTTTCTCCTTCACCTGGCACCCCTACGCGGTCGATCCCAACGCCGATTACTCCGCCGAGCCTCCGACCCTGGTCGAATTCCGCCTTCAGCCCACTGAAACCGGCACGCTGCTCACCGTCACCGAGTCCGGATTTGAAAATATCCCCGCCCATCGCCGCCTTGAAGCATTCCGCAAGAATGACGGTGGCTGGACGGAACAAATCAAAAACATCGAGCGCCATGTCACACAAAACCGCTAAGCGCAAAGCCGCCAAACGCGAACATCGCGCCCTGATCTTCGCCGCGCTCGGCGACGAAACGCGCCTGGGGCTGCTCGCCACGCTCAGTTCCGGCGAGCCCGCCTCCATCACCCAGCTCACCGCCGGCTCACGGCTGACGCGCCAGGCCATCACCAAGCACCTGCGCGTGCTCGAGCACGCGGGCATCGTGCGCAGCCTGCACGTAGGCCGCGAAAACCTCTTCGCCTTCGATCCCCGCCCGATGAACGAACTTCACGAGTATCTCGATCGCATGTCGCGCCGCTGGGACGATGCGCTGGCCAGGCTCAAGAAGTTCGTCGAAGATTAATCCCGCGGAAGAAAAGCTCAATAAACCAGCGGAAGCAGGCGCCAGGGCGTCTGCGCGCAATAGGCGCCATATTCGCCGCCGAAGTGTTCCCGCAGCAACCTCTCCTCGGCGCGAATGCGCGCAACAATGGGTATCATCATCAGCGCCGTCAGCAGCACGCCCACGCCGGAACGGAAGACCAGCACCCACCCCAGCGTGCAGGTGAGCATCCCCAGATAGCTGGGATTGCGGACAATCCGATAGATGTTTCCGGTTTCCAGCCGGTGCCCGGGCTGGATGGCCACCAGCCCGCTGAAACGATTGCCGAGCACGAAGACCGGCCACAGCCGCAGCGCGCCCCCGCCGGCATAGAGCACGATTCCCGCCCAGCGCATCGCGTTTCCATCCAGTGTCCAGAACCCGATGCGATCAGTGTACGCAGGCAGATAGGCAACGGCCAGCGCAATCGCGCTGAAAGCGGACAAGACCCAGCGGTTTCCGCGATCTTCTTTTTCTCCCGGGCTTATGTTGCCGGCGGTAAATGGCGCGGCGCTCATCAATACCACCGTCACCGCCGTCAGCGCCCAAAACGCCGGATGCGCAAAAAAAGCAGTGAAACCACCCCACCCCAGCACCGCCAATCCAAACTGGACCAGCGCAACGACCAGGCCGACGAGGATGACTCTGCGTCCAGCTTTCACGGCTTTTCCTCCCTTCACGCGGCAACATCTTACCACCGGTTTGCTACTCCAGAGATGTGTCTCCGGGCACGGGCGCATTCGAGCAGGCAGCCATGAAACAATACAAATCAGACCGGTCATGAGCGAAGAAGAGCCCCAGGAGTCCCTGCCCATCCCCGAAACCGCCGCGGAATCCGCACCAGAGGCCGCGGCAACCGCTTCCGACGAAGCTGGCTCGCAGCCGGCAGCCGAGGCCTCGATCGAACCGACGGCGGCGCCTCCGCAAGAGCCTGCGGCCGAGCCTGAGGAGTCATTCGCCGACGCACTTAACGCCTTCGAGCGCGCGCATACGCACCACACCGAAACCGGCGCCAGGCAGCTTGAGGGCACGGTGGTTTCGCTCAATGCCGACCAGGTCTTCCTCGATATCGGTTACAAGATCGAGGGCGTGCTGTCCCGCTCCGCCTTTCCCAACCACGCCGAAGCCGTCAGGCCCGGCGACGCCGTTCCCGTTTCCATCACCGGCCGCAATGAAGAAGGCTACTATCAACTTTCCCGCTTCCGCGTCGCACAGCCGCGCGACTGGTCCGCGCTCGAAGCGGCGTTCGCGCAGAAGCTCGCCGTTGCCGGCACTGTGACCGCGGCCGTTAAGGGCGGGCTCAGCGTCGATGTTGGCGTTCGCGCGTTTATGCCCGCCAGCCGCAGCGGGGCGCACGACGCGGCGGAACTGGAAGCGCTTGTCGGCCAGCAGATCACCTGCCGCATCACCAAGCTCGACGTGGCCGATGAGAACGTCGTCGTCGATCGCCGCGTCATCCTCGAAGAGCAGGCGCGCAGCGAGCTGGAAGCGCGCCGCGCCGCCCTCGAAGAAGGCGCCACCATCACCGGCACCGTCCGCAGCCTCATGCCCTACGGCGCATTCGTCGACATCG
This sequence comes from Acidobacteriaceae bacterium, assembly GCA_030038435.1. GTDB lineage: Bacteria > Acidobacteriota > Terriglobia > Terriglobales > Acidobacteriaceae > Telmatobacter. The sequence continues at coordinate 6,669 of JASHOY010000190.1, forward strand.
GCGGAGTCGATGGCCTGCTGCACATCAGCGACATGAGCCACGCCCGCGTCGCCAAGCCGGAAGACGTGGTTTCCGCGGGCCAGCAGATCCAGGTACGCATCCTCAAAATCGATCCCGACACCAGGAAGATTTCCCTCGGCCTCAAGCAGCTCCAGCCCGAGCCATGGGAGACGGTGCCGGAGCGCTACAGCCAGGGCCAGCGCGTCAGCGGCGCGGTCACCCGCGTTACCGACTTCGGCGCCTTCGTCGAGCTCGAGCCGGGTGTCGAAGGCATGATCCACATCTCGGAAATGTCCTGGGCCAAAAAGGTTCGCCATCCCTCCGACCTGCTCAAGCAGGGTGGCCGCGTCGATGCGGTGGTCCTCTCCATCGATCCGGCCCAGCGCCGCATCGCCCTGGGCCTCAAGCAGACCCTGGCCGACCCCTGGCTCGATGCGCAGCACAAATTCCCCATTGGCTCACAGGTCGAGGGACCGGTGACCAAGATCATGAATTTTGGCGCCTTTGTCGAAGTCGCCGAGGGCGTTGAGGGCCTGGTGCACATCAGCGAGATTGTCGCCGATCGCCGGCTGAACCACCCTAGCGATGTCTTACGCGCCGGCCTTCGCGTTAAGGCCATGGTGCTCGACGTCGATCCGGAAAAGCGGCAGATGAAGCTGAGTATCAAGCAGGCGCTGCCCACCAGCCTCGATGAATACATTGCCGAGCACAAAGTCGGCGACCAGGTCTCCGGCCGTGTAGTCGAAATCTCTGGCGACACCGCTGTAATCGAGCTGGGCGAAGGCATCCGCGGTGCTTGCCGCACGGGCAACTCGCCTTCGACGCGGACGGCTTCGCCGTCGGCAGCTTCCGCATCCTCGAAATCCGCGCCCGATCTATCTTCGCTCACGTCCATGCTTCAGGCCCGATGGAAAGGCGCCGCGCCAAGCGAATCATCGCAACCCGAGCCGCTGGTCGAAGGCCAGGTGCGCCGCTTCAGAATTGCCCGGCTAAATGCAGATAAGAAACAAATCGAGGTGGGGTTGGCCTGAGTTCCAGAGGTGCCGTCGAATGACGGCTCGTCACGCCCTGTGCTGCGCCGCACGCCAAGTTGATCGTGCTATTCAGTACAAATGAATGGCTTCTCAAGAAATCTTCACAGCCCAATCCGGGCTACGAATGATATGTCCCGGCAGGATACTCTCGACCTGCTGTAGAGTAAACCCATACCGGATTTCCTACAAATACACTTCATCCACGTAGCACCACTTCCAATCTTCGCCGCGCTCGGCGCTTTGGATCAGAGGGTGCTGCGTCTCATGAAAGTGCGCTCGCGCATGCCGATTGGGCGAGGAATCGCAGCAGCCTACATGGCCACACTCCAGGCACATGCGCAGATGCACCCAACGGCTCCCCATCTTCAGGCACTCTTCGCATCCCTTGCTGCGCGGCTTCACTTTCTTGAGGTGCTCCGCCGCATGCGTGCAAACTGTTTCCGCCATCATCGACCTCCGCCGTGCTGCGTGTCCGGCTCCTCATTCCACCTTATACTGTGCGGCGAGCTCGGAAAACTCCCGCACCTGCTCCGACACCCACTCTTCGTCGCGGCCCAGCTCCGAGGCCAGCAGGCTGGCGGCCGGCTCGGCCATGGCCAGTGCCGCATCCGCATTCAGAAACAGCGCCCGCATGCGCCGCGCCAGTACGTCTTCCACAGTGCGCGCCATCTCTTCGCGCGCGGCCCACACCACCTCCGCCGCGAGATACGGCAGCGCGGGATGCAGTTGCGCGTCCAGAACCGGATCGCCGGCCAGCGCGCGAATCTTCTCCGCATCGCTGCCGTAGACGCTCCAGTGCTCTTCGCCACTCAGCGCGTCCGTGCTCTCCATGTATCCATGAATGCGCAGGTTTTTAGTGACGCACTCGGCGTCCGGCAGCCGCCCCAGGGTAATGGCGTGATCCACGCAGTCTTCGGCCATGTGCCGGTAAGTTGTCCACTTGCCTCCGGTGATGGTTAACAGCCCCGAGCCATCCACGTGAATCATGTGATCGCGCGACAGCGTCGAAGTTTTGCCCTCGCCCTTTACCAGAGGCCGCAGGCCCACGTACACCGCCTGCACGTCTTTACGGCGCGGCGCTCGCGTCAGGTACTGCCCCGCTGTCTCCAGCACAAACTCAATCTCCTCCTGGAGCGCCCGTGGTTCCAGGCTGGGCGCATCCACCGGGGTGTCGGTGGTCCCCGCCACCGCGTGTCCGTGCCATGGAATCACGAACAGCACGCGTCCATCGCTGGTCCGCGGCACCATCAGCGCCGTGTCGCCCTTCAGAAACGAGCGGTCAAAAACCAGGTGAATGCCCTGGCTCGTGGTCACAAGCTGTTCCGCTTCGGGATCCAAAAGCCGCCGCACCTGGTCGGTGAAAACCCCGGTGGCGTTGACCACCATCCGCGCCAGAATCGTCAGCTCTTCGCCGGTCTCCGTATCCAGAGCGGTCACGCCGCTCACGTAACCGTCGTCGCCGCGCAGAAAGCCCGTCGCCGGGCAATAATTCACCACCGCTGCGCCCAGGTCAGCCGCGGTCATGGCCAGATGAATCAACAGCCGCGCATCGTCAAATTGTCCGTCATAGTAAACCACGCCACCCAGCAATCCCTCGGGATCGAGAGCCGGCAGCCGCTCCAGCGTCTCTTCGCGACTCAAGCGTCGCGAGGCGCCAAAGCCATATTTGCCGGCGAGCAGGTCGTAAAGCTTCAGCCCTACCCCGTAAAACGGCGCTTCCCACCACGAGTAATTCGGCACCACAAAGGCCAGATCGTGCACCAGGTGCGGCGCGTTTTTGCGCAGCAATCCGCGTTCCTTCAGCGCCGACATCACCAGTGGAATATTGCCCTGCTCGAGATAGCGCACGCCGCCGTGCACCAGCTTGGTGCTGCGACTGCTGGTGCCTTTGCCGAAATCGTGCGCCTCCACCAGCGCCACGCTCAGGCCGCGTGCCGCCGCGTCCACGGCCACGCCCATGCCGGTCGCTCCGCCGCCCACCACGGCAATATCCCACGGCATCTTCTGCTCCGCCGCCTCGCGCAGGCGCTGTATCATTGCTTCCCGCTGCATCATGTGCTCCGTTCTCTTATGCCGTCCAGGACTTGGTGCGCTCCACCGCGCGTTTCCATGTCGCCCGCCGCGCCGCGCGTTCCTGCGCATCCATCCGCGGCTCAAACCGGGTGTCGGCTTCGCGCCGGGCACGCAACTCTTCGGGCCGGCCCCAGAATCCCACTGCCAAGCCTGCCAGATAAGCTGCGCCCAGCGCTGTTGTCTCCGTCACTTGTGGACGCACCACGGGCACACCCAGAATATCGGCCTGGAACTGCATCAGCAGGTCATTCACCGCAGCGCCCCCATCCACGCGCAGCGATGCCGGCGGCGCATCCGTCTCGCTGCGCACCGCCTCCAGCACGTCGGCCACCTGGTAGGCGATCGCCTCCAGCGCCGCGCGAGCAATGTGCCCCGGAGTTGTGTCGCGGCGCAATCCAATCATCATCCCCGCCGCATGCGCATCCCAATGCGGCGCGCCCAGGCCGACAAACGCGGGCACAAACACCACGCCTCCCGCATTCGGCACACTCGCGGCCAGAGCTTCTACATGGGCGGAGGCGCCGATCAGCTTCAGGTTGTCGCGCAGCCACTGCACCACCGCACCGCCGATAAAGATGCTGCCTTCCAGTGCGTACTCAAGCCGTTTTTCCGCGCTTGCCGCCAGCGTGGTGATCAGCCGGTGCTGGGAGCGCACAAATTTGGTGCCGATGTTCTGCAGCAGAAAGCATCCCGTGCCGTAGGTGTTCTTTGCCTCGCCGGCTTTCCAGCACAACTGGCCGAAGAGCGCGGCCTGCTGATCGCCGGCAATTCCCGCCACCGGCACGCCGCCCAGTCCCAGCGTGGTGGTCACCTCGGCCACGCGTTCGCTCGACCACGCCACATCCGGAAGCATGCTCTCGGGAATCTTCAACAGCCGCAGCAACGCCGCATCCCATTCGCCTTTCACGACGTTGTAAAGCATGGTGCGCGATGCATTGGTCACATCCGTCACGTGACGCTTGCCGCTGGTCAGCCGCCAGATCAGCCAGCTATCCACGGTGCCGAAGGCGAGTTCGCCGCGCTCGGCACGTTCCCGCGCGCCGGCAACGTTTTCAAGTATCCACGCGATCTTGGTCCCGGAAAAATAGGGATCGATCACCAGTCCGGTCTTCGCGGAAACTTCCTCCCCAACACCGCGCTCTTCCAAAAGCCTGCATAGCGGAGCGGTCCGCCGGTCCTGCCACACGATCGCCGGGTAAACCGGCTCGCCCGTGGCGCGGTCCCACACCATCGTCGTCTCGCGCTGATTGGTGATGCCGATCGCCGCCACGTCGCGCGGCCGCGCGCCGGCTTTGCCCAGCGCTTCAATGGCGCAGGAAATCTGGCTGGTGAAGATTTCGTCCGGATCGTGTTCCACCCACCCCGCCTTTGGATAGAACTGCTGGAACTCGCGCTGCGCCATCGCAACCAAGGCTCCCGCCTCATCGAACAGGATCGCCCGCGAGCTGGTCGTCCCCTGGTCCAGCGCCAGAACATAAGCCATGCCGTGGAACCTCCGCTTCGGCCTCCAGTCAATCACGCCCGGCCGCACACGGGCAAGGCTGCATTCAGTCCTTCAGCCGCGGTGCTAAAATCCCCGATGTTCGCGCAAAGTCCAATCTTCAAAGATCCAGAGAAGCCCCGCCCGGAGGAAAAGATGGGAAACCAAATCAGCGGCACAGGCTCCAAACTTACGCGCAGAAGTCTGCTTGGCTCAGCCGGCTTGGTCGGCGCAGGCATGATGATGCAGGCCGCCGCTGCATCCGCGCAACAATCCTTAAGCCCAGACGTCAAAATCGCCTCAGTTAAAGCCACCGTCCACGATGTGCCGATCAAGGTGCCGCTGCTCAACAAATCGCTGGTTCAGCAACTGGTCTTCGTTGAAGTTGCCACTGACGCGGGCATCAGCGGCTACGGCCTCACCGGCGACCTGCAAGTCTTCGGCGTGCGCGAATTCATCAATCGGCAGCTCGGGCCGTTTCTCAAGGGCAAAAGCGCGCTCGACACCGAGGCGCGCTGGCAGGAGATGTTCCTCACCTTCAATCCGCGCTACCAGACCGGCGCCTTCAGCTCCGCGGTCAGCGCCATCGACATCGCACTCTGGGACATCAAGGGCAAACACCTGAATATGCCCGTCTGGCGCCTGCTGGGCGGCGCCAAAAAGACCGTGCCCGCCTACATCACCTTCGGACTGCTCGATTTCGACCGCGACCAGCTCGTCGAATTCGCGCGCCAGTTTCTGGCCGGCGGCCAGGACAAATTCAAGATGGTGGTCGCCATCGATAACGGCGAGAACATTGCCGAAGACGCGGTGCGCGTCAGCGCCGTACGCCAAGCCATCGGTCCCGACCACGACTTGATGATCGACGGCAATTATCTATTCTCGATCAACCGCGCACTTCAACTTGCCAAACGCGTCGAGCCTTACAATATCACCTGGTTTGAAGAGCCCATCTATGGCAACGATGCACGGCTGCTCTCGCAGTTGCGGCAACGCTGCCCGGTTCCCATCGCCGCGGGCCAGAACGAAGGCTCGCGCTTCCGACACCTGGAACTGCTTCAGCACGCCTCGATTGATATCCTGCAGCCCAACGTCTGCTACGTCGGCGGATACAGCGAAGGCATGAAGGTTGCGGCGCTCGCCCAGGCTTACAACATCCTCATCGCCGACGGCGGCGGCTGGCCCCACCACAACATGCACCTGCAGGCAGCGGCTTCCAACGGCTGGCGCGTCGAGTTCCATTACTTGATGTGGCAGACCGGCAACATCATCTACAGAAACCCGCCGCAGCCGGTAAAGGGCAACGTTACACTCAGCGAAGAGCCCGGACTGGGCCTCGAACCCAACCACGAAGCGCTCAAGGAGTACATGGCGAGCTAAAAGCGCGTTGCCGAATACAAAGTTTCTCCGGTCACGTGCATCCAATCTTCCGTTCGCGTGAGGATGGCGGCGGGATGCGCGAAAGGGGTCCGCTGCCATGGCGTTCTCTTTGACATAAATTGCATGATCCCGAGAAATGTGCCGGGAATGGTCGAGCCGTTGCGCAAACGCTGGCTTGGACAAAGCGGCCAGGGAGGGAGCCTCTCTGGCGCAAACACTGCTCGTCGCCCGTCCCGATGATACATTTGAATGGCGATCCCGCTCGCGTAATTTTTCAAGCCTTAATGTCCCTTGAAGTTCGGTCGCGACTTGCCTATCCCGGAGAGAGTCGGCGGGCGAAACTCCGGTGGGATCGCGAGAGAGCAACACTGGAGTCAGCGAAACCGGAGATCAAATAACCTGCTCCACTACGCTGCTGCCCGGTGGCAGCCAACTGCGCCTAGCCTTGGAGATGTTCGTGAAGTCCGCTGGAATGATTTCTGCAATGGTCTCGGGGTTTGTCCTAATGGCGATGGCCGCGCCGACGGCTCTTGCAAAACGCCGGCACGCCCATGCCGTGAAGCATGATTCCTCCGCCGCATCCACATTTATCGCAGCGCCCAGAGGATTCGGCACGGTTGAGCTGGCCATGAGCCAATTCAATTACGCGCTGGCTATGCACGATGTGGGGATGCTCCAGGTTGCCGGGGTCAACCAGTCAGGCGCGAAATTGTGGGACAAATTCTTCAGCGAGAATCCCCTCGCCACGGTAAAGGACAATTGCCCGGTTTCAGAATTGTTCATCGCCGAGAATGCGGCATTCTGGACCTGCACAGAGACGGTGACGATTATGGTCGGGAAAAAGCCGCGAGCCTTCGACCACGAGATTCGGTTTACCTTCAGCAGGAAAAACGGAATGTGGAAAGTGGCCAACCGGCGATGAGCGACGGCACCTATTTCCTTTTCGGAACCTTGGCTCCCTTCTTTCGAGCCTCGGAAAGACCAATCGCGACCGCTTGTTTTCGGCTTGTCACCTTTTTCCCGCTGCGCCCGCTCTTGAGCTTTCCGCTCTTCATCTCGTGCATCTCTTTCTTCACCTGCTTTCCAGCCGCGGAGCCGTACTTCCTCGTGGAGGATTTTTGGGCCCCATTCTTGCTTGTTGATTTTTTCGTGCTCTTCTTTGTTGGCATGAACTCGTCTCCTGCGCTGAAATTGGCCGGCAGCTACGAATGAGCTTTTCTTCCGCTCCGGGGTTGTGCCGGGTAACCCTGGAAGTTGCGGCCGGAACACAGGCGCGGAGATTTGCGATGAAATTTCAAATTCATTCCCACGATACCTCGCAAGCCACACCTGGGGTGTGATGCATCTTCCTGAATCCAGGCATAGTTCGCGGAATGCGCCCAGCTTGCGGCGACGATCGGAAGCCCGGCAAGTGTCGGGTATCTGCGCAGCATCCGGCGCTCCCGCTTCAAGCAGATTACGCCGGCGAAGACCCCCGCCCGTATAACCTAGAAGGCAGAGGCCATTTCCCCGATGCCCGGCAAACTCACCATCAACTTCATCGTCGTCGAAGATTCCAACGCCCTCGCCCAACGCGCTGCGCAGCATTTCACCGAGCTTGCCGAGCAGGCCGTCGCCGCCCGCGGCCGCGCCCGCATCGCCATCAGCGGCGGATCCACGCCCAAGGCTACATTCCAGCTCCTCGGTGATTCTGCACAGCCTTGGCGGGCGCGCATGCCCTGGGAGCGCATCGAACTCTTCTGGGTCGACGAGCGCTGCGTTCCGCCCGACCACCCCGATAGCAATTACCGCATGACCCGCGAGGCGCTGCTGGACCACGCTCCGCTCCAGCCGCAGCAGATCCACCGCATGGAAGGCGAGCTGGCCCCCGAAGAGGCCGCGGCGCGCTATGAATCCGCCCTGCGCAACAGCTTCCGCCTCGAGGGCGCGGAAACCCCGGTCTTCGACATCATCCAGCTCGGCATGGGCCCTGACGGACACACCGCCTCGCTCTTTCCCCATACTGCTGCGCTGCGCGAGTTGGGCCGTCTTTGCGTGGCCAACCACGTGCAGAACAAAGACGCCTGGCGCGTCACCCTTACCGCGCCCGTCATTAACCACGGTCGGGAGGTCTTTTTTCTCATCGGCGGTGCCGACAAAGCCGCGGTTCTTCACGAGGTTTTCCTCGGGCCCCGCGACCTCGAGCGTCTGCCCAGCCAGTTGATCCGTCCCGCAGGCGGTATACTCACATTGGTTCTGGACAAGGCCGCGGCAGCACTTTTGCCCGCCACAGATGCGGGAGGCTGCAGCTCTATCGAGAGGATTGAATGATTCTGGCTGGCGATGTGGGCGGCACCAAAGTTGACCTGGCGCTCTTTGAATTTGTCGACGGAAATTTGAATACCGTCCGCGAAAAGAGATACCCCGCGCGCGACTACTCCGGGCTGGAGGAAATCGTAAAGGAATTCCTCGGCGCAGATGCTCCCACCGCAGCCTGCTTCGGCGTTCCCGGACCGGTGCGCGACGGGCGTCTGCGTCTCACCAATCTTCCCTGGACGCTCGACAGCCGTGAGCTGTCGCAGACCCTCGGCATTCAGCACGTCTTCCTCATCAACGATCTGCAGGCTAACGGCTACGGCATCGCCGAGCTCAAGGCCGACCAGGTCTACGTCCTGAGCGAAGGCGACGCGCGTCAGATCGGCAATCGCGCCCTCATCTCCGCGGGCACCGGCCTAGGCGAGGCCTTTATGATCTGGGATGGCCGGGACTATGTGCCCTACCCCTCCGAAGGCGGGCACTCCGATTTTGCGCCGCGCAACGAAGACGAGATCGACCTGCTCCGCTTCCTCAAGCAGAAATACAACGGCCGCATCAGCTTTGAGCGCATCGTCAGCGGCCAGGGCTTGACCAACATCTACGAATTCCTGCGCGAAGTCCGCGGCCTCGAAGAGCCGGTGTGGCTCGCCGAGCGGCTCGCCGTTGAAGATCCCAACGCGGTGATCGCGGAACTGGCTCTCAACGCCAAAAGCGAGATCTGCGAAAAGACCCTGGACATGTTCGTCTCGGCCTATGGCGCCGAAGCCGGCAACCTGGCACTGAAAATGCTCGCTGTGGGCGGACTATATGTGGGCGGCGGCATCGCGCCAAAGATTCTCGAGAAGCTCAAAGACGGCACCTTCATGAAAGCGTTCACCGACAAGGGCCGGCTGAGCCAGTTGCTCATCAACACCCCGGTTCGCGTCATTCTGGAAAGCCGCACCGCGCTGCTGGGCGCCGCAGCCTACGCTGAAGCCTCCGCCGCGCTCATGAGCGGCATTTCCCTGCGTGCGGGCTCGGTCAAGTTCTGATTGGCGGCCCATGCCGCGCTCCATACAATTGGAGTACGCTGGAAGCGAAACGAAAGGCTTGTCGTCTCTCATCGGCCGCTACGCCAAACCCCGCGGCTCTCAGCGTCAGGCGCCGCCCCGGCCCCACCGGCGTGGCGCTAAAATCGGAGAGCCGGATATTCGACGACGGCTGAACCAATGTGGAGTGATCTCAAGCGCTGGCTCTTTCGCCTATTCATGGCCCTCGCCGTGGCGTCCCTGGCCGCCTACGTCACCGATTGGGCTATTTACATGCTGCGCGGCTCTCCCAACTCCACCATCACTGTAAATCAATTCCTGTCCATTCCGCTCAAAGGCCACAAAGAAGAGTACGACTACATCGGGGCGTCGCAGGTCCGCTGCGCCGTTGCGCTCTTTCCTCAGGGAGACAAAGACCCCTGCTGGCTTGTCTGGCGCGACCGCAACAAGTGGGATAAGCCGTAAAGAATCGGACCCGGCCACGCCGCCCCGGCGTGGGTAATCGACCGTCTCAGTTTTGGCATCCATACTTTTGGCATCACACTTTTGGGTGATTGCGGTCACGCCACCTGGTCTGAATTGGCGATAGCATCGACAAATCCGTCAGCACGCCGAGGAAGTATGTATTACCGCACACAAAACGAGAACGGAAGCTACAACACCCGTTGCCTGGACTGCCTGTTGACCATTGCCTTTTCCGTGGAATCAGAAAAGGAGCTCGATCACCTCGAAGCGCGGCATCTCTGTCCGGAAAAAGCGCTCGCCCAATTGCTCGCGCAGCACAGAGCCGCTGAAGCCCACGCCGCCCGCAACTGACAGTTCTCCACGCCCTCTGAAATCACGGCATTGCGACGGCGGGGCCCGGCCGGCGAACTACTGCGCCTGCAGAAATACCAGCGGATTTCCGTCGGGATCGTGGACAAAAACCAGCGTTTTCACGCGTTTTACATCGAGGCCTTGTCCCTTGAGTTGCTGCTCCGCATCGCGTGCGTCATAGACCGTAAACAGCGTCTCGGCCAGCGCCCCGGGCACATATTTGCGAACCTCGATGCTCAATTTCTCGTTGCCGGGTGCAGTCATGCGCAGGGCATCGTCGGCGCTCTCCACATTGAATCCCAGCTTCTTATAAAACGTCTGCGCCGCCGGCAAATCCTCCACGGGCAGGTCGAATCCCAGCAGCGAGTCTGATACCCGGTTCGGCCCCAGGTGCTTGCCGCGGTCCAGGGTGTGCAGCGACCCGGGCATGTACTGCGTAAACTCCGTGGTCCGGCCATCGGGGTCTTTCAGTGACATGATCAGATTGCCCGCCGCCGCCTTTCGCACCTCAGTCGGATCGAGCCCGCGCGAGACCAGGGCGTCGTGCAGCGCATTCAAATCGGCCGATTCGTAACAAACGTGCATCCAGCCCAAACGCTCGCCCGGCTCCGTCTGCGGATACACTTCCAGGAACTGCCGGTCGTTGACCTTCACGAAGACTTCCGTAGTGTGCCCGTCATGCTTCATGGCAAACGATTCTTCAAATCCCAGCTTCTTTAAAAACGCCAGTTCATTGTCCAGGTTGCTAACCCGGTAGGCCACGTGCGCGATGCCGTCAATTTCGCCATTCGAATTCTGCGCGTACAGACCGCCTGCGCAGGTCAGCACGCCTACAATCCCGAGCGATATCATCAACCGCATTTTCATCTTGATCGCCTCCATTTCTGCTCCCGCCGCCAGCGCCCGGGCTTCCGTCCACTCCGCTGCATGCGCTTCCCTTCCTCTGTCCCTTGGTCTCTGATCGCTGAATTCTGTCTTCAGGCGTAGTCCTGGCGAAAGGGTGTAAAAACATCCAGCGCCTCTGAATCTTCAAGCGCCGCGGCCTGGTGCTCCACGCCGCCATCCACCACCAGACTGTCGCCGGCGCGCAACTCCCAGGTCTTTCCCTCCGCCGCAAAGCGAATATGCCCGCGCGTCACATAGACCAGTTGATGATGCGGATGGCTGTGCCGGGCGCCATTCCATCCCTTCTCAAATTGATGCCGAACCAGCATCAACTGCGGGCTGAACGCCAGCACTTGCCGCACCATGCCTGGCTCCGGCGTCAGCTTCGGCGCCGCATCCGTTGCTTTATAGATCACTCCGCCTACGTCCATCCTGCTCCTTGCGGACACTCAGTCCTCTGGTCGCGGTTCTTCTTTCACTCTCTCCATCTTTCGCCGTTCAACTGCTACTCACCGGTTCATCCATCCGCCATCCACCACCAGGATGTGCCCGTGCACATAATCGCTGGCGCTCGAGGCCAGGAAAACTGCGGCACCGGCGACATCTTCCGGCTTGCCCCACCGGGCTGCGGGAATGCGCTCCAGGATCTGTCTCGAGCGCACGGGATCGTTGCGCAGGGCCTCGGTATTGTCCGTATCCATATATCCGGGCGCGATGGCATTTACATTCACGCCCTTTGACGCCCACTCGTTCGCGAAGGCCTTGGTGAGCTGTCCCACGCCGCCCTTTGCCGCCGCATACGACGGCACCGTGATGCCGCCTTGAAAGGTGAGCAGCGAAGCAATGTTGATGATCTTCCCCGACCCGCGCGGCACCATGTGCCGACCCGCATGCTGCATCAGCCGGAAGACGCTGGAGAGATTCACGTCGATCAGCTCCTGCCAATACTCTTCCGGATGCTCGATCGCCGGCGCGCGCTTGATCGTCCCGGCATTATTTACCAGGATGTCGATGGTTCCGAACTCCTGCACTGTCTCTTCCACCAGGCGCGCGCAAACCGCGGCATCGCCTACGTTGCCCACCAGCCCGAGGCAACTGGCGCCGATCTTGTTGAGCGCCTCTTCGGTCGCCTCCGGACGCCGCTTCGAGCCGTGTACGGCCACGTTTGCGCCCGCCTCTGCCAAAGCCACGGCAATCGCCGCACCCAATCCGCGCGACGACCCTGTCACCAGCGCCGATTTCCCCTTGAGATTGAACTGATCCAGAATCAGTGGAGTCGATCCTTTCCGCCAGCGCGATGCGCCGCAATAAGCGTCCTCATCGATCATAAAAGAGCGATCTGCTTAACGAACGTGCTATTGTTATTCCTGATTCCCCGGAGCCCCTTCGCTATGTGAGGTTGGTCTATGTGCAGGCCGATATCTCTCGTCGCATTCTGCGTTCTGGTTCTCGGCAGCGTCAGCCTTCGCGCACAGAGCTCGACGAGCTTTGACCGCGCTGACAAATACCAGGCGGCAAAGGCTGTTTTGCAGCAGTTCTACGAGCACGGGGTGGTGCCCTCCAACATCAATCAAGACGACCAGAAAGAAGGGGTCTATGACCTCTTGAATTGCCAGGAATATGGGTATTACATGGGGTTTCTGAATGAGGATCAATCCGGTTCCAAGCCGATCGCGAAACAGGAAAATGACGATCTCCCCGATTTGATGGAGATCGCCTTGAATGTTGTCATCTGGGAAAACGATCTGCGGAAGCTCGGGGTTCCGGAGGGGACCTGGCGTCCTGTGCTCGATGAATATGAAGCCAACAACCTGACCGCAAAAAGCGACGCGATCGACGCCGACGTGCCCCAACTGGCGGCCCAACTGAATGCCAGAATGACCAGCGCGGGAAGGTCCAGGCCGAAGTTTGTGGAAAGGGGAGGCTGTGGTTCCGGCGGCGCCGACGTGCACTTTGAACTCAATCCCCCCGATGGCCAGTTATTCCTCATTCCCGTCTTTCTCTACAAGGTCTGCCAGGTGCAACGCCTGGTCCCCACCGATTTCAAAAGCTGCAATCGCTGGAAAGAAGTTTTTACAGCCAGCGTTCCCTCCCTGACCGGGGACTACGTTTATCTGGCGCGCTGGGCGGATGGCGTGGTGCGATGCGGCTCGGTCAGCGAAGACGATTTCTGGAAGAAAAACGATAGCACTATCGTGATCACAGAGCTCCGGAGCCCGCAATGCAGCCTGGCCTGGTAGGTTTCAAGGATCTGCTTCGCGAGTTCCGGGGCCTGTCCTCATGGGCCGTAGGGGGCAGCATGGCCGTACCTTTCGCCGCAGCGCTTGCCTCGCTTTCGCCTCCCTGGCCGCCGGCCATTGTGCTTCTGACCGCTATCGCGGAGCTGGTGGCGCTGATCTACGTCTATCAATTCCTGAAGACGGCGCGGCGCCAAACGGTCAATCGCATTCTCGTACTCAGCGGCCTGCTGCTGGCCGTCTTTGGCGCAGTCTATCTGGTCGCCGTTTCTCTCTACACGTATCAGGTCCCCATCAGCAGTGAGCGATTTGTAAAGGGCTACCAATGCACTCCGGATGCCGCGGCGGTGTTCAGGGACAAGTGTCCGGATCTTGGCCTCGACGAGCTGAAGACCGCCGAATACGATGCCGACCGCCTGTGGACTGCGCGCTCCATCGCCGTCACACGCATAGCCATCGTTGCTCTCTGGCTGGCGTCATTCATCGCTCTGTCGGTTCTGGTGGGCGGCTTTCTTGTTTACCAGATGGGCGAGTCTCGTGTGAAGAGGAAGAATGGCCGCGCAGCCCAATTGCCTTGATCACCAACACACCCGAACCCCGGGTTCCGGTCTTCGCGTCCGCGCGCCAGGGGCGAACCGTCCAGATTCGAGCGTTTAAGGCACACTCCCCTGTGACCCCCATCCTATTGACGCCCTGCAAAATCGGACTATCATGTTCCCGCAATTTCCAAGAAACGAGGAGGTTGGTCATGGCGTTCAGCAAATCCCGCCGCGATTTCTTGTCTGCCGGTTTGGTGGTACCGCTGGCCGGCGCAGGCTCCGGCCTCGGCCTGTTCAACAATGCCGCCGATGCCGGCAATTCATCCGTGTCTCCCGTCAAACCCGCTTACAGAACCCTCGGCCGCACCGGCCTCAAAGTCTCCACTGTCGGCATGGGCTGCATGATCACCTCCGACCCCAGCGTGATTGCGCGCGCCCTCGACGCCGGCATCAATTACTATGACACCGCGCGCAGCTATCAGCACGGCAACAACG
>JASHOY010000191.1 GCA_030038435.1 Acidobacteriaceae bacterium
GTTCCCGGTTACAGCGACGTTCGCGTCATGCAGCTGCGCACGCCGGAGGGCAAGCTGTTGCCGAATCCGGTTCCGCTGAGCGAGGAAGAACGTCATCGCAATTTCGACTCGTTGAAATTGATTGCCGCGGAAGCCGGTGCGCGCGGCCTTCATTTCCAGCTTGGCATCTGGACGCACGCCTACCAGTGGACCGACAGCCCGGATGCATACCACCGCATCGAGGGTCTGACGCCGGAAACGCACGCGGCCTATTGCCGGGATGCGCTGGCCATCATCCTCAGGGAATGCCCGCAGATTCAGGGGCTGACCCTGCGCGTGCATGGCGAAAGCGGGATTCCGGAGGGGAGTTACGGATTCTGGAGAACGCTTTTTGAAGCCATCGCCGGGGCAGGCCGCAGGGTTGACATCGACATGCACGCCAAGGGCGTGAACCAGACGATGATCGATATAGCGACGGCCACAGGCATGCCGGTGACGCTGGGCGCCAAATACTCGGCCGAACACCAGAGCCTGGGCTATAACCAGGCGGACATCCGCGCGCTGGAGATTCCCAACCCCAATCATCACGATAACTCGCGGCTGTTCAGCGTGAGCGGCGGCGCGCGCCTGTTTACGCGCTATGGGTACGCGGACTTTTTCAGGCAGGGGAGCAAGGCCAAGCTGCTTTTTCGTCTGTGGCCGGGAACGCAGCGCCATTTGCTCAGCGCCGACCCGGAAATGGCCGCGGCCTACGGGCGCACAGCGCATTTCTGCGGGGCGCTGGGCATTGACCTGATGGAACCGCTGACCTTCAAGGGACGGGAAGGTTCGGGGCACCGCGGCAGCCGCTGCGCGTATGCCGACGCCACGCTGAATCCCCAAGCCGACTGGGAGAAATACGAATACTATTACCGCGTCTGGGGGCGGAAACTCTACAATCCCGAATCCGATCTGGAGGCTTCGCGCCGCTACCTCCGGAAGAATTTCGGACGCGGGGCGACGTCAGTGGAGGCGGCCTGCGCAAATTCCAGCCGCATTCTGGCCCTGATCACATCGGCGCATCTGTCGTCGGCCTCCAATCATGGATTTTGGCCCGAGCTTTACACCAATATGCCTATTGTCCTGGGAAGCGAGCCCTCGCCATACGGCGACACGCCCAAGCCAAAGTGCTTCGGAACGGTCAGTCCGCTTGACCCGCAACTGTTTGCGACTATCGCTGAACACGCGCAGGATCTGCTTGCGGGGCGATTGAACGCGAAGTATTCGCCGATTGAAGTGGCGCAGTGGATTGAAGGGTTCACGGCCGCTTCCAACGGCGCCCTTGCGCAGGCCCGCGCGGGTTCATCCTCTGCTGCTTCGCCGGAGTTCCGGCGCATTGAGGAGGACGTGCTCATTCAGAACGGCCTCGGCGCATTCTGGTCGGCCAAGCTGCGCAGCGGCGTGCTCTACGAAATCTTCCAGCAGACGGGGAATAGAGGCGCGGGCAGGCTGGCGCTCGAACAATACAAGAAGGCGCGAGCGGCATGGGCGGGGATGGCAGAGCGGGCCAATGGCGTCTACGTCGCCGACATCAGTTACGGAAGCGTGCCCATGCGCCGCGGACACTGGTCAGACAGGCTTCCCGGCATCGACACAGATGTGGCGGCAATGGAAGATAAGATCCAGCCGTCGCAGGCTGCGGACGATTCCAGCGACAATATCGGCCGCGCCATCGCCGCAGCAACGGGGCGCCCTAACCGGCCTTCGATTCCATGTGACCACACGCCGTCAGAGAGTTTCGCTCCCGGCCAGCCGCTTAACTTGTCGTTGAAGATCGCAAGCATGACGGCTGAAATTGCGCCTACAGCGGCCCATCTCTACTATCGTCACGTCAACCAGGCGGAACGTTGGGTTTCAACCGACATGCAGGGAAACGGAGACAATTACGTTGCTGCGATTCCGGGTGACTACACGCAGTCGCCGTTTCCCCTGGAGTATTACTTCGAGCTTGAGCGGCGGAATCAGTCGGCGTGGCTCGTCCCCGCTTTCAACGCAACCCTTTCCAACCAGCCGTACTATGCAATTTCAAAACGCCGCGCCTGAGGGAGCGGGTAAAATCAGACTGGACCAGGTGGCCGCACAATCCGACGGCGCCACTGCGGGCTCGCAAATTCCGGGGAGTCCTTTGCGAATCACACTGGCTTTCGGAAAATCCGGGTTAGAGATCGATCTGCCTCAGGGTCCCTCGTGGCAGGTGTTGCAATTGCATGGGAAAGCACCTCTCAATGACGTTCCCGGCGCTTTGGCCGCTGCTTTAGATTGCCCCGTCGGCACACCTCCGCTGGTGGATCTGGCAAGGGGAAAATCGACCGCTGCCATTGCCGTTTGCGATATCACTCGTCCCGCGCCCAACCCGATGACCCTGCCGCCGTTGCTCGACCGCTTGCAGCAGGCCGGTATTGCTCGCGACGGAATAACCATTCACATTGCGACCGGACTGCATCGGGCTGCGACTGCGGCTGAAGTTAACGCCATTCTGGGGCCGGCCATCGCTGCCAATTACCACGTACTCAACCATGACGCCAAAGACGCCGCATCCCATGTGAAGCTGGGAGCCACTCGCAGTGGAACTCCGGTCAGCATTGATCGGGAATTCGTCCGTGCCGATCTGCATATTACTCTGGGATTCATCGAGCAGCATTTAATGGCTGGGTTCTCCGGCGGCAGGAAGCTGATTGCGCCGGGCCTTGCAGGCCAGGATACGATTCGAGTGCTGCACTCGCCCAGATTCATGCGCGAAGCGGCGGCGTGCGAAGGATCATTGGAGAAGAATCCACTTCATGCCGAACTCATCGAGATAGCGGCGATGGCGCGGCACGACTTCATGCTCGACGTGGCACTCACCAAACGGCGTGAAATTACCGGCATCTTCGCCGGGCACGGAGTCAAGGCGCACGGGGCCGGTGTAAGCTTCATCCGGAATTCGCTTTTGAAAAGCTTGCCGGAACCGGTGGATGCGGCGATCACCACCGGCGCTGGTTATCCGCTGGATCTGACTTTTTACCAGACCATCAAGGGTCTGACAGCCGCTCAGCACATCGTTAAGCCGGGAGGAAAGATACTTGCCTTCGGCGAGTGCGCAGAGGGGATAGGGTCTGCGGCGTTCCGCGCCGAGTTAGCTCGATTGACGAGTTATGAGCAATACTTGAAAGCGATCGAAGCCGCTCCGGTTGCAATCGATCAGTGGCAACTGGAAAAGCTGGCCATGGCGGGCCGCGGGCGCGACATCTTGTTTTATACGCCAGGAATTTCGCCCCACGAAGTGGGTGGTCTCTCCGACCGCATCTTTCCCACTCCCGAAACGGCGATCGCAGCTTTTCTCGATGGGCTGCCGGAGGATGCGAGCATCGCCGTTATCCCTGAAGGGCCATACGTATTTGCTCAGGTGACGCAAGGCGCGGCTGCATCGACGAGGTAGATGAGGGCATCCTGGCGCGCGGCCGCTGCTGAACCGTGTCGCCAACGCCAAGCGAATCCCTCGGCGCCGGGGCCACTTTATTCAGTCAAGACCATGTCGATAGTTTCGATGTCGACGAGTCCATTGCAGCCATAGATGGCGGGCAGCACGCGCCCGGCAGGATAACTGCGGCGCAGACGCGCGACCTTTTCCGTGCCCGCGCGATAGGCAGGCAGGTACATGCGGCCCAGCAGGGGATGGCGTCCCCAGGCGCCGGAGAGTTTGTCGGCCCGCTCTTCCGTAACCAGGTACTCGCGACGCAGCGTGGATGCGACCTCCGCTTGCGGGCGCCCTTCACCCCAGGTCATATAGGAAGCCTGGTTCTTAGCATC
Organism: Acidobacteriaceae bacterium; assembly: GCA_030038435.1. Taxonomy (GTDB): domain Bacteria; phylum Acidobacteriota; class Terriglobia; order Terriglobales; family Acidobacteriaceae; genus Telmatobacter. The sequence continues at coordinate 3,808 of JASHOY010000191.1, forward strand.
GTCCTGCAACAGCGCCAACAGCACTCCGATCTGCAGATCCTCGTCGGGCAGTTCTTTCACTTCGTTCACGCCGTGCGCAATAAGGATGGCGTTATTGGCGAGGCCTTCAAAGAGCGTTGCGGCGCGTGTATTCATGGTGAGCACCGTGGCTTCGAAACCGGCCTGGCCGCGGACGTAGAGGTCTTGCAGGTAAGCAAAGGTGGTCACGTGGCCTGGCACCACTTCGTGACTCACCAACTGCTCGAACTCAGGATAGGAGATTTGCAGCGAGGCGTTGATTTCATAGGTCGCCTCGTAAAGTGGCGCACCCGTGGCCGTGCGCGCGCGGCCGATGTAGTTCATGGAACCGGAGAACCACGCATCCTTGATGGGCAGGAATCCGATGTTGGCGCGGGGCACGTCAGCCATTTCCCGGGGCAGATGAGGCACCAAGTTTTTTCGGCTGAGGGCGTCAAAGCGCGCAATTACCGCGGCGCCCAGGGCCTGCACCGATGCCATGGGAGTCACGCGGTCGCGCCGCCAGGCATCGACCGATTGCAAGATGCCGTGCCCCTGGTCATAGCCGGCGCGGCCCAGCAGTTCGGCCGCGTGATCGCGCATGGCTTCAGGATGCGACGGCTCCGGCGATTTGCCGGTGGAGGCTTCGACGCATCGCGCATAGGGAACGGCATCTCCCATGCCCAGCAATTCCAACGCCAGGTCCCACATCGTTTCGAGAGACAGCGCGAGACCGTCAAGGTAAGAACGGCGCAACGAAGGGCACTGTACCGCCTGGTCGCGCAGGCCGGCGATTGCGCGGGGCAGGTTCATCTCGTGTAAATACCTGTCGACAGCTTCGCGGTCGATATTCTTGCCGAAAACTCCGCCAGTCTGGCGCAGGCGGTCGGCGGCAGGATGAGTATAGGAATCCGGCAGTGGCTCATCGGAAAACCAGGAGTCGGCGATGAACCGGCCCATCCCCGAAGGATTCATCACATCGCCGCCCCAGAGCGTATCAATCCCCAGCACCGCGTCGGCAATATGCATGTCGAGTTCATTCATCAAGCTGCATTCTCCTTCTTCAATGCGCCAAGCCAGACGTACATGCAAAGACTAACAAAAAGCAGTGCGGAAACCGATTGCGAGACCGGGTCGATGGCATAGAACGGCGTCTGGATGAGACTCTCGCGAAAGGAAGGCAGCAGGCGCAGCGCCGCACCCAGTACTCCGCCGAGCGCGCCGCCGGCCATCAGCCCCGAGGCCAGGATCACCCCGCGCTCGCGGATGCGCCGGCCGGGCTCGCCGGCAGCTGCCTGTGCGCGGCGATTCACGAGGTGTGACAGGAATCCGCCGGTTAAGATTGGCGTAGTAAGGCCCAGAGGAAGATAGATTCCGAGCGCGAACACCAGCGAGGATTTTCCCAGCATTTCCAGGACAACCGTGATGAGCGCGCCGATTCCGAACAGCAGCCAGGTGACAGGCTGCCGGCTCATGAATCCCACAACAAGCGCCTTCATAATGGCGGCTTGCGGCGCGGCCAGCACCGGATGCGGGTTTCCCGGCACAGCTTCGCCAAACTGAAACGTATGCGCCAGCAGGACGATAGTCAGCCCTGCGGCCGCAGCGGCGGCCAGTACTCCCACAAACTTGATCTTTTCCTGTGCAGCCGGAGTGTTGCCGAGCCAGTAACCGGTCTTGAGATCAGTAATGAACTGGCCGGAGACGCACAGCGCCGTGCAGACCATGCCGGCAAGGGCCATCACGAAGAACATGCCCGTAGTCCCGGAGAGGCCGAATCTCACAAGCACCACCGAGGAGATGATTACCGTGAGCATGGTCATGCCCGAAGCCGGATTGTTCGCGGTTGTGGCGATGGCATTGGCGGCCACCGAGGCAAAGAAGAAAGCGAAGAGAAGCGTCAGCAGCAAGCCTAAGCCAAGCACCGCCGAGGAGACCTGCAGCTTGATAAAGAAAAGCGCGATCGCAACAGCACCAGCCATGACGCCGGCAAGAATCGCGATCATGGGGATATCGCGATCGGTGCGCGCGGCCTGGCCGGCTTCGCGATGCCGAAAGACGCGCAGCGCGATGCTGAATGAGCCCGCAATGACACGCAGCGATTTGACCACGCCCACAATGCCCGCCGCGGCAATGGCGCCCACGCCGATGAAGCGCACATAGCTGGAATAAATCTGCGCCGCGCTCATGGCCGAAACCGGCGTCGATCCCGGATAAACGGCTATGCTCATGTGGCTGCCCAGAAACCAGATCAGTGGCACCAGCACGAAGTTGGCCATCACTCCGCCGGCGCAAAAAACCAGCGCACTGCGCAGCCCCATCACGTATCCGAGGCCGAGAATAAAGCCGATGGCGTCGAAATTGAATTCCATGCGTGCGCGGCCGGCGAGAGCGCGCATGAAGGGAATGAACTGCAGGTTCAGGTTTTCGCGCCACACATGAAACGTGGTGACGAAAAAATCGTAGCAGCCGGCGACGATGGTGGCCTGCAGCAGCAATTTGGCCTGCGAACCACCGCGCTCGCCGGTCACCAGGACTTCGCTAATAGCCGTGGCTTCAGGGAATGGGAATTGACCGTGCATCTCGCGCACAAAGTAGCGCCGCAGCGGAATGACAAAGAGCACGCCGAGGCAGCCGCCGGCCAGACAAATAAAGACGGTTTGCGCCGGATGCGGGCTCAAGCGAAGCATGTAAAGCGCCGGCAGCGTGAATACCGCGCCCGCCACAACAGCGGCCGAGGCTCCGCCCACGCCGGTGATAATTACATTCTCAAGCAGACTCGAGCGGCGTTTGAAGGCCCGCGCCAGACCGATGGCAAGGATGGAAATCGGGATTCCGGCTTCCATTCCCTGTCCCACTTTTAGCGTCGAGTAAGCTGAGGCCACGGTAAAGACAACGCACAACCCCACACCCCACAAGACGGACCGCGGGGTCAGTTCCGGCGCCTGCATATTTGCCTGGATCAACGGCGTGTAAGATTCGCCAGGGTTGAGCGGCAGATAAGCGTTTTCAGGAAGAGAAGCGGATTCCTGATCACTGGCGACTCTGGTGGATGCTTCGCTCATAGGTCCTTCCTTCAGGCAGCGTTGCAGCGCGGAGGGGTTCCATGCGGCGGCTCATCCAAGCCGACGCATCGCCCCGCCGCTCTTCCCTTGCCTGTTGCCCGCATAATGCCTTGATGAGTTATCGCCATGCTACACCAGGGCCGGCATTTTCTGCTTCCGACGGGCGAAGCCGACAAGCCGAAGGAGACGGTTGGTATGATCTTCAATGGCGTGAATGGGCAATTGAACTTCCACTTCCGCGGCGCTGGAGAAATGACCCGACACCGTTTCCGTGCGCATCTCGCAACTGGCGATCCAGCACTCGAAGGGGGTCTATTTGACCGACCAACAGATTATTACTGGAGACAGGCACCATGCGCCTGCTGGGCAAATCAGGCCCCATCGAAATGGTCAGCAATATGACTTTGTATACTGCGGCGGGCGCAACCATCAAATTCCCGGCGACGAAAATGCCGTTTATCCCCGGCCGGCAACAGGGAATCGAGGCCTTGACTCCCATACCTCTGATCGGTGGCCACGATCTGCAGAATGTGGCCGTTGAGGGGGCTTTTTCAATTCAACACTCCACCAACCTGGAACTGAACGATGTAAGCAACAGAAAACCGCTTCTGAACACGCCCGTACTTCGACTGGAAAGCTCGCCAGGTGCGATAGTTCGGAATTGCAGAGCTTTTCCAGGCACAGATATCTTCTTAAGCGCAAGCCGGGACGAAGCGAAATCCTTCCATTTAGTTGGCAACGTCCTTGATAACGCACATCAGGCTGAGCAAGCAACTTCTGCCGCTCAGTAGAAAGCTCTGCTAAACTGCGCCCAGCCAAAGAGAGGAGTAAGTCATGATGAAGCTTCGGGTAACTCTGGTTTTCGCATTGATCTTAACTGCATATATTGCTCCCGCTCAACAAACTCGCTGGACAGTCGTCAACCGGTCAAAGAATCCCAATGACGATTCCAAACCCAATAGCGCGGCGGTACCCGACGTCTATGCCCTGACCGGCCACTTCGACCGGATCGTCATCCTGCGCTTTAAATACAAAACGGACTTACTTCTGGCGATGGAGAAGATGGTAAAACAGGAGCATATCCAGGATGGAGTGATTCTTTCGGCGATCGGGTCGGTTCGTGGATACGAGGTTCACCAGGTATCGAACCGCAGCTTTCCTTCTCATGACACCTATGAAAGGAATCCCACCCAGCCTGCCGACCTGGTCAGCATGAACGGATATGTAATTGATGGGAGGATTCACGCCCACATGACTCTGGCGACTCCTGAGCGGGTCATCGCCGGACATCTGGAGCCGGGAACCCAGGTATTCACTTTCGCAATTGTGACCATCGGCGTGATGAATGGAACAGATCTGGCGCGGATCGACGATAAGACTTACCGCTAAGTCAACGAGCCGCACGCCGGTCCTTCATTGCAGCCGCTTTATTCGGAGCTCTTAGGCCAGGGAGTCAAACCGGGACAGCATTTCCGAGGTACGCAGATGTCGGAAGCTCTACAATCCGCCGCCCGGCTGTCTCGAAGGCAATGGACCGTTTTGCTCTTGCTTACGGCCTCGGTCGTCATTAACTATGTTGATCGAAGCAATCTTTCCATAGCTGCCACTGTCATTCAGAAACAGCTTCGACTTTCTCCGTTGCAGATTGGGACCCTGCTTTCCGCTTTCTTCTGGACTTATGCGCTTTTGCAGCTTTGCGGAATTGTGGGATGGTTTTCAGATCGGCTCCCGGTTGGCTATGTAATGGCCGGCGGTTACATGGTCTGGTCAATCGCCACTTTCTTAACCGGTCTCACATCGACTTTTGAGACCATGTTTCTCTCGCTGCTTTTGCTCGGCGCCGGCGAGTCAGTAGCATATCCTTGTTACTCGCGCATGTTTGCCGAACTGCCGCAGCAACAACGGGGCAAGGCCAATGCCATGATCGATGCCGGAACGAAACTGGGTCCGGCAGTGGGTGCTTTTGTGGGGGGGCTGCTTGTGGTGCATGCCGGCTGGCGAATGCTCTTTATTGCACTGGGCACGGGCGGGCTGCTTTGGCTGGTGCCCTGGTTTCGCTACATGCCGCGCGATGAAATTGCTGCTCCGGCAACGGCTAGCAGCGACACTCCCAGCTTCGCAAAACTGCTGCGGCTGCGATGCGCCTGGGGCACATTTTTCGGGCATTTCTGCGGAAATTACTTCTTCTATTTCCTGCTGACATGGCTCCCCGTCTACTTGGTACACGAGCAAAATATGTCAGTCGCTTCCATGTCCCGCTTTACCTCGTCGCTGTTTCTCCTCATCGCCACTTCCACAGGAACTGCGGGTTGGCTTTCTGACCGTTTGATCGCACGCGGGGTCTCCGCGACCCGTGTTCGGATAACCGTGGTCTGCGGAGGCCTTGGCATCGCCTCCTGTCTCGTGGGGCTCGCCTTCGTTCACAGGAACCCGCAGCTTTCGCTCTTAATTCTCGGTGTTTCATCGATAGGGTACGGCGCCTTCGCTTCAAATCACTGGGCGATAACGCAGACGCTTGCCGGACCGGGATTCGCGGGAAGATGGTCAAGCTTGCAAAATGGCGTTGCCAACCTTTCTGGAATCGTCGCTCCCTGGAGCGCGGGCCTGATTGTGCAGCTCAGTGGCAGTTCGCGACTGGCGTTCGTGATTACCGGACTGGTTGCACTCGCTGGAGCGCTTGCATGGGGAATCTTTGTCCGGCGCGTTGAGCCCGTGCAGTGGGATTCGACGCCCTCGACTGTGGCTTGGTAATTGCGCAGGGAGCCAATTGCCAGACTCTGCCTATTCCGACAAGCCCGGTTACTGCCAGCGTCTCAGTCGAGAAAGCCGGAAGGGTACGACGGCATCTTGGTTCCGCGGCACGCACACCGGAAAATCCGGGAGCGGATACGAGTTGTACGGATATGCCAAAAAGAGTGCGCAAATTGCCGGTCCCATTCACCCGGCTTCACTCAGCGAAGCCCTTGGCATGCGCTTCCCGCGGGTAGTTTTGCCGTCCCGGAAACGCCCGGTTTGCAACGGCACCATTGGTGCGACCTTAATCAGGTTCTTCCACGATATCTCCCCTTCCAGTAAAATAGACAGCAGTCAAAACAACATCAGCCAAGGCGTCGCAAAATTGCCATTTTCCCGAAGACAGGGCTTTGTCCCTTAGATGGCGCAACCCCGTGTTCGACATTCCGCGTCTAACGGCTGAACGACCTGATCAGTAATAGAAGAAGCAAGCGCAATGGAGGCCATTTGCACTGCCCTGAGGTAGACGGTACCCTGACTGAGAGCAATGGGTTGCGGCGCAGAAGCAGCGGCGCAGTACTCCGGAATCTGCGCCCGGTGCGAGATAACTGCTTGAGAAACGGGAATCTTTTCGGTCCCGGAAGTGGAGACTGAAACATGCACGAGAATCCCTGGCATGTGCTGCACGTGATTGCAAATCACGAAAAGAAGGTGGCGCAGCACCTTACCGCGCGTTCTCTGGAGCATTATCTCCCGCTCTACACCGAGCAGTCCCGCTGGAGCGACCGCTCCGTCATTCTTGAACGACCTCTCTTCGTGGGCTACGTGTTTGTCCGTTTTCCTGCCCCGAACAGGCTCGCCGTCATTTCCACTCCGGGGGTAATTCGCCTTCTTGGCGATACCACAAGCACCACGGTAAGTTCCTGCGAGATCGACCGGATACGGCTGGGTCTGGCAGAGGGGTATCTCCTCCGGCCTCATCCCCGTCTCGCCATAGGAACTCCGGTTCGCGTGCGACGAGGCCTCTTTGAAGGTGCCGACGGCGTGGTAAGCGAAATTCGCCAACGCTGCAAGGTCATTTTGACGCTTTCTGCGGTACGGCAATGTTTTTCGCTCGAAGTCGATGGAGATGACCTCGAAGTTCTTCACGAAGCGGACGCAACGGATAGCGCCGCCAGCGTCCGGCCCGACGGAAACTTGATTCCGATGATGAAACGGAACATTTCCTCCCTGCACCGGCCCCCTGCATGAGTTAACCCGGACTGCCCTTTGATTCCTGGTGCTCGATCCCGGGGCAAAGGCAGGAAACATCAATCACTATTTCGCTCCACTGTCGGAAAGGCGCTTCCGGGCACTGTGATATGGTGTTGAGTGATTGAAACTCGGAATTCTCAGTGCATTTTTGGATACGCCCGGTAGGCTTCGATGGAAGAAGAAAGTGGAGTGCCGGGTACCGAGGAAACTTTCAGCAGCAACTCAAAATAGGGCAGCTGGATTACGTGCAGCATCTTTGCGAAATTTGATAATTGGTATTCCGAGAGAAGAAAATCGCCGGCAGCTTCCGTGGCTTCAGCGTTGGTGCCTTCGATCAGCAGCACAATTCCATTGTGATCCGGGTTCGGAAGGTATGCCACCACACAGTATTCGACGGAGGGAGTCTGTCTATAAATTGGCAGCTCATGCCCGGTCGGCGCACGATTCGCCACGGCGATGGAACCATCGCTGGCGAAAGTGGTTACAAAATTCATGCGGCCTTCAAAGAGATCGTCCCATGGATTGGAAAGGCTGCCGCCGATGAGGATCACATTGTCGCGGGTGGCGAAGTCGGGCATGTAATCGCGCGCGCTATATAAGTGCATATTCCTGCCCAGCGGGTCTAGGGCCATGAAGCGGAGCGCCAACTTAAATTCATCCTGACTGCCGAGATTCCAGACCCCAATCCTGTTCACCACGGTATGCATCTGCGGGCTCATATTCTGCGCCTGCAACTGGGCAATATAACTCCGATTGAGGTATTGGTCGAATGGAAACCGCTTCTCCTCCAGGTCCTGAAGCATCCCGAAAGAAGCATCGGCAACCACGACATCCGTATCGGGATCCGCTGAGAGAATGTGAGTCCACAGATCCGCCACCGCGGGCTTGTACCGCCACGGATAGAGCGCGTGGTCCAATGAGCGATACTGGCTCCGGAAATAGAGGCATCCGGCGGCCAGCAGAAGAATGACCGCCCCGGCGACAATGGCGACGACAAGTAGGCTGCGGTGCGAGAGGAGGATGTGCGACTGGTGCACTGACGCTTCCTGTAGTCGGGCTTCCGCAGGAGAGACAATATGCGGCTCGGTAACCACCGCTCCCGATTCGATCCGGCGGTAACGGAAAACCGGAATGTAGCTCCAGCGGGGAATTTCCATGATCAGCGTTTCCGCGGAACCTTCGGTGGAGAAGTAAGCATCAATCCGCTTGCGCAACTCGCTCACGCTGGTGCGAACAATGTTGTCGACGCTGGTGTCATACCCTTCAGAGCGGTTGAAGACGTCTTTACCGACCCGCTGTTCGTGGATCTGCTCGCAGCCTTCTTTGAGAGAGCATTTTCCCAGGTAGAACAAAAGCGCCTGCAGGCGCGTGGCGCGCCGCAACTGGGGGCTACTGGCAACCCGTTCCAAAAGCGCCCAACAAACTTCCGTCGCCGGCGGTTCTTTTACCGAAGTCGTTGATCCGGTCATCGATCTGCGCCCTCACGCATGTGCCCCAACCGACACCCTCGGTTCTGATCCCCTGAAATGATTTCCCGTACTTGATTTTTGCTCACTGTGGTCTTAACAGTTAGGATTCGAATCTATTCCTTGCGCTGGAAGCTGTCCGGTCTATTCGTCCCGCCAACCATTCTAATCGTCACCGCATCGCATGTCACTTTGTATCGCTTCGGCACCCCAAGTTGGCCATCCAGGCCCAAGCAGATGGGGTTCCGGGCCACTCAAAAAGTTGATTCCATTGCTTGATTCTTCCTGTTATCCCCGTGGCCGATAGCGCGGCAATTCCTCCGCGGCTGTTCCCGCCCACGATTGCGGAAAACGCCATGTCCGGAGATCCCCATTTCCCCGATCCGCAACAGTGAAAAACCACTTGCTGCGAGAGCGATGATTGCGCGGCTGCTGATTTCACATGTTGGCCACAGTGGGCGCCCAATCGCGAAGGACGCGAGCCCATGCGAATCCGTGCCGACGAACATCGTTGCAGTGGTGACATGGTCAACGGCGGCCATTCCGGCGTGCCCGATTATGATGGGGACGGGTCTACCCGCACATCATTCGCACCTGAGGAAAAGAGGAAAAAATGGAGCTCCGACAGTTGCAGGGAACCGATCTGAAAGTGTCGCGAATGTGCCTGGGCACAATGACCTTTGGAAAGCCGGTCGACAGCCCGACAGCATGTAACCTGGTCAGCCGCTGCATCGATTCCGGCATCAATTTCTTCGATACAGCCAACGTTTATCAGACAGGCGTGTCGGAGTCCTACCTCGGTGACGCATTGAAAGGAAGACGGGACAAGGTAATCCTGGCGAGCAAGGTGCGCGGGAGCATGGGGCCCGAACCAGACCAGCATGGTCTCTCTCCAGCCGCGGTTCGTCGCGCCATCGAAGAGTCGCTGCGGCGGCTGCAGACGGATTACCTCGACATTTACTACCTGCACCAGCCGGACTACGAGGTTCCCATCGAGGAGACGCTCGAAGCGATGGACGAGCTGGTTCGCGCCGGAAAAATCCGCTGGGTGGGAACTTCGAACTACGCGAGCTGGCAGCTTTGCGAGATGTTGAATTTTGCCGACCGGCACCATCTGAAGCCCCAGCCGGTGGCTCAGCAAATGTACAACCTCCTTGCTAGGGGGCTGGAGCAGGAGTTTATCCCCTTCGCGCAAAAGCACAATGTGTCGATTGTTGCGTATAACCCGCTCGCGGGCGGATTGCTTACCGGAAAGCACTCTCCATCGCATTTCATTCCCGGGAGCCGGTTCGATGATAACCGCATGTATCAGGAACGCTACTGGCATGCGCAGAACTTTGAGGCCGTGGAGGCGCTGAAGGAGATTGCGAAGAAAGCGGGACGTTCGCTGGTAAGTCTCGCGTTTGCGTGGTTGTTGCAGCAAGCGAATATAGACTGCGTGATCCTGGGGGCTTCCCGTGCGGAGCAATTGGAAGAGAACCTGTCGGCCGTCGACGAAGGCCCGATTGCCCCCGAGCTGATGCGCGCGTGCGACGAGGTCTGGCAACGGCTGCGCGGGCCGGTTCCGGCCTACAACCGCTAGATGCCGGAGGCGGAGCTGCTGCGCGCAGATGAGTGCCCGTGGCTGGATTCACGGTTCTACAATCGTTTGCAATCGCAGTTTCACGGATTGAAAATCACCGGGCCGCGCTATGGTATTTCGTGGGTGGCTGGGCGCGCGTCTGGCGGCGGTAATCTTGCCGCTGTGAGGGAGCCGATTTCAAATGCTTTGGTTATTCCGAACCATCTTCAGGGGCATGCGGGGGCGACCCGTGGGTACACTGGCCATCTGCGGCGCGGTGTTGGCGTGGTGGTGCATCGCTTCTGGGGCCCGGGCGCAGGCTTCTAATGTCATCCGTATCGATGCCCGCGCGCATTACGTACCGCCTGCGCCGGCGCTCTACGATGAAGAATGGGCGACATCGCCCACCGGGGCTACGGTGGGCTTGAACAGCCGCTATCTCACACTCGACGGAAAGCCCTGGCTGCCGGTGATGGGCGAATTTCACTTTTCGCGCTATCCGCGAGCGGAGTGGGAAGAAGAAATTCTCAAGATGAAGGCTGCAGGCGTGAATATCATTGCCGCCTATGTGATCTGGATTCATCACGAAGAGATCAAGGGACAGTTCGACTGGGCGGGACAACGCGATCTGCGCGCCTTTGCCCAGCTTTGTGCGAAGCATGGCATGTATTTGCTGCCGCGCATCGGCCCTTGGGATCATGCCGAGGTGCGCAACGGCGGATTGCCCGACTGGGTTCTGAAAGCGGGGCCGGTTCGGGAAAACGACCCCGCTTATCTGGCGTCGGTGCGCGCGTGGTATGGACAGATCGGCAAACAGCTCAGGGGCCTGCTGTTCAAAGATGGCGGGCCGGTGATCGGCATTCAACTGGAAAACGAGTACTCGAAACGCGGCCCGGGTGCGGGCGACGCCCATATTCTCGAACTGAAAAAAATCGCCATTGTCAGCGGGCTCGAGGCGCCGCTTTACACAGTGACGGGCTGGGACAATGCAGCCGTGCCGCCGCGCGCGGTGCTTCCTGTCTACGGCGGGTACCCGGCCGCGCCCTGGGACAGCTCGATTCAGAAGCTGCCGCCTTCGGAAGTGTACGCATTTCGATTCCAAAGCCGGGTTGCGGCTAACTTGAAAGACGGCGGAAAGGCGGCCTCTGGCGGTGAGCCAACCCAGCCCGGCGTACCCTTTCTCACCGCGGAGATCGGCGGCGGCAATCAGGACACCTATCATCGCCGTCCCGTAATCCACGCCGATGACATAGCTGCAATGTTCCCGGTGATGCTGGGCTCCGGCGTGAACCTTTACGGCACATATATGCTCCAGGGGGGCGAGAACCCCGACGGCAAGCTGACCACTCTCCAGGAGTCGCAAGCCACCGGCTATCCCAACGACCTGCCGATCAAGTCTTACGATTTTCAGGCGCCGCTTGGCGAATTTGGGCAGGAGCGCGCATCTTTCCGGAAGCTCAAGGTCTTTCAGTACTTCGTGAATGACTTCGGATGGTATCTGGCGCCGATGGTGGTTCATGCGCCGGCGAAGGTTCCCGCGAATCCCTCGGATTTCGCGGTTGCGCGCGCCTCGGTGCGCTCCAAAGGCGACTCAGGATTCATATTTTTCAACAACTACGTTCGCAACTACTCAATGCCGGCGCGCCGGTCGGCGCAGTTTGAGATTCAACTGCCCGGCGAGATTCTGGTGATTCCGCGCCGGCCCGTCAATATTCCCTCCGGGGCCTACTTCATCTGGCCTTTCAATCTGCGCGAGTCCGGAATCAACATTCGTTACAGCACCGCCCAGTTGTTTACGCGTCTGCATACGGGAAATGCTACTACCCTTTACTTTGAGGCCATCCCTGAAATTCCGGTGGAGTTTGCGCTGGACGCGAACAGCGTTCGTTCGGTGAATGCGTCGAGCGGGAAGAAAGAAAGGCTGGCGGGCGCCATCCTTCTTAGCGGCATCAAGCCGGGCATCGACTCATCGGTCGATGTGGTTTCTAAGAAAGGCGAGCTGCTCCGCATTGTCGTGCTCTCAGAGCAGCAGGCGGAAGATGCTTGGAAGGTTCGCATTGGCGGCGAAGACCATTTGCTCATCACCGCCCAGGACTTTTTCGCTGACGGCGCTACGCAACCTGAGTGCATTTGCCTGCAGTCCCGTTCCACGGCGGACTTTGCGTTTACCATCACACCGCCGCTCATCGCTCCTCTTAAATCCAGCTTGCCGCTAACCAGCATGGCTTCTACCGAACAGTCGGTTAGCTTCGCCGCGGAGGCTCAAGCGCGCGATGTTAAAGTTGCGTGTCGGCAGACTCAGCGTGCGGGCGTCGCGCCGCCGGTCAAGTTTGGGCCTGCGCTGGCGTGGCGGCCGAAAGGCGTAGCCGAGGCTCCGCCTGCAGGGGAACTGCCTGAATCGGCAAAATGGACGGTTATCGTTCCTCCGCGATCCCTGCAGGGATTGAGCAATCTTTTTCTTCAAATCGATTATCGGGGCGACGTGGCTCGCCTTTACTCGGGCGAGCATCTGCTCACCGACAACTTTTATAATGGGCAGCCATGGAAGATCGGCCTGCGCCGTTTTCTCAACGAAAACGGCGGCGGAAAGTTTACGTTGAGCATACTGCCCTTGCGCAGCGATGCTCCAGTGTATTTTGAACTTTCCCATCCCCTGCACTTCTCTCAGCAAGGTCAGACCGTCGGCATTGACAGCATTCGAATCGTGCCTGAATACCAGTTGGTCTTGCAGGGCAGAACCCGATGACCGCCGGCGTAGGACGCAGAGAAAAGCAATAGAAGGTCCGGCGGCTGCCATTGATCGCCGTCAGTCAGACGAAGTCGGAGGGAAGCAAAGGCCTCGGAGGCAAAGACAGCTAGCCTCGATGAACTTCCGCCGTCATCCACCATGACGTTGTTTCTCCAGGCATCAACATACGCAGCCATGCACCGGC
>JASHOY010000192.1 GCA_030038435.1 Acidobacteriaceae bacterium
GATGGCGGCGCGGCCACCAGTGCGCTGCTCAACACACCGGAGGCTTTAACTGTCATCGGGCCGGCGGTTTTCTTTTCAGATACCCTGAACAATCGCGTGCGCGAAGTGATGGGCGGCGTGATCAACACTATTGCGGGCGTGCCGGCTTCGAATACCGAGTCCCTGGTGATCGGCAGCGCATTCTCCGCGGTATACGGGACGGGCTCTCTCACCGCGACATTCTCGAATGGGGCGAACACTGCCACCGGCACGGTGACTTTCTACGATGGTGAAGGTGCGAATCGCACGTCGATCGGCCAGGCCACGCTTTCCGCCAACGCCGCGACCATCAGCACCAGCACCCTGGCAGCGGGCACCCATTACATCGTCGCTTCCTATGCCGGCGACGCCAACAACGCGCCGATAACCAGCGGCGTGTATGTATATGTGGTGACGCCGGCGCCGCTCACCGCGGTGGCCAACGCAGCCAACATGCTTTATGGCCAGGCTGTTCCCGCACTCAGCGGCACACTTACCGGCGTGCTCTCGCAGGATGCGGGCAACGTGACGGCGGTCTTCACTACCACGGCAACCAGTACGTCGGCTCCCGGAACTTATCCCATCGCCGTATCGCTCACCGGCTCGGCGGCGGGGAATTACACGGCAACACTGGGCGCGGGATCAGGATCACTGACCATCGCCCAGGCGCCAACCGTCACCACGCTGGCGGCGAGCGCAACCTCTCCGGTGCTGGGCACGAACGTCACGCTTACGGCTACCGTGTCCTCCACCACCAGCGGCACGCCCACCGGCACGGTCATTTTCTTCAATGGCGCGACACAACTGAACTCTGCGCCCGTGGCTTTGAGCGGAGGAGTCGCCACATTCACCCTGTCAACGCTGCCCCTTGGCAATGTGAGCCTCACCGCCGTATACAGTGGCGACACCGACTTCACCGGCAGCACTTCGTCTGCTCTGACGCTGACCGAGCTCTCTCCTGATTTCAGCATCACGGTGACGCCCGCGGCACAGTCGGTACTTCCGTTGCAGTCGGTGAATTACACGGTGACGGTTACGCCGTCCAACAGCACTTTTGTTAATCCGGTGAGCTTCTCGGTAAGCGGTTTGCCGAACGGGGTCACGGCATCCTTCAATCCTGCGACCGTGGCCGCGGGTTCAGGCGCGACAACGACGACGCTCACGCTCACCGCGAGCGGGCTTGCGCAAATGCGTCGCGAGGGACCGCCCCTTGGTGGTTGGCCACCTTACTCCACGCTGGCTCTGCTGCTGTTGCCGCTGTCATTTACAAAACGCGCACGCAGCGCCCGGCGGAAGCTGTCTCGCGCAGGATGGGCGCTGGTTGTTTTGCTGGCGCTGGGTGCGGCCGGCGCGGCTGTGGGCTGCGGAGGCGGCGGTTTCTTCGGCCACACCACCGAGACTTACACCGTAACCGTGACGGCCGTGAGCGGTCCGAACACGCATACAACAGACTTGACCCTGACGGTGCAATAGGAGAGCCCATGCGAAAAGGCCTCATCTCGGCGATTGCTCTGCTCTCTTTGGGGCTGACGGCCGCGGCTCGCTCGCAGGTGGTTCCCGGCGAAGTGAATGTCCGTTACAGTGAACAGATTTCCAACGCACCGCCCGGCAATTGCGGCTGTTTTGGGTTGGAAGGAGCTGCCGTGGATGCGGCCTGGGGCGCTTCGGGCGTGGGCATCGCGCGTGGAGCAGCTTTTGCGCTGGCGGTTGACGCGGGTGTGGAGCACGCGGGCAGCGTCGGCAGCGCTCCTTATGGCCTTACTCTGACCACGGTGACTGCCGGTCCGCGGTTCTGGCTGCCGGGAGGCAAGTTGCGCATCTTCGGGCAGGTGCTTCTGGGGGTCGCGCACGGGTCTGATTCCGAGTTTCCGCACAACAATTCGCTGGTGCCTTCGGCCAGTTCCTTCGCGCTTGACGCGGGCGGCGGCGCGGAGCGCTTTATCGGCCAGCGCTTCTCGATCCGATTGCTGCAGATGGATTACGTTTGGACTTCCCTGCCCAACACTACTTCTGACTACCAGAACAATCTTCGCATCGGCGCAGGCATTACCCTTCATTTCGGGCGGTAAGTGGGCCGCCGAAGCGGATCGCGGCAAGCCGGCGTTGGCTTCGCTGTTTGAGGCCGAGGAGATCGCGGCGGTATGTCGAGCCACTTCCCTCGTCAAATGAGGCGGCGCAAGTTGCGGCCAACAGCGTTGAAGCCAATGAGCAGGCGTGGATGTTTCCGCGACTGACGTGGAGAAGACTATAAGCTGATATAAGAATGGCTGGTAGCTGGGAATCGCCGCGAGATCGTTCCCGGGGGAAAATTCAATTCACAAATACTGGAGACTCGATGAGATCCAAGCTGCTTTGGCCTGTTTTGATGCTGCTGGCGGGGCCATACGTCGCGGCCCAAACCGTTCCCGGAACCGTGCGCCAGTTTTTGCCGGCGCGGTTGCAGAGCGCCGACGTAGTGACTTACCAGATGCAGCAGTTTCTTATGGAGCGGGCGCCCAAGCTTCCCCAGGCGACGAGCGCCGCGGAGTGGACGAACGCAGCTGAGCAGATCCGCCAGCACGTTCTGAACGACGTGATCTATCACGGGTGGCCGAAGGCCTGGATCGATTCTCCGCCAAAATTCGAGGATGTGGGAGCCGTACCGGTTCCGGCAGGAGCGGGCTATCGAGCGGAGAAGTTCCGCTACGAAATCGTGCCCGGCTTCTACTCCACCGCAGTTCTTTACCTGCCGGCGCACGTGGAGGGAAAAGTTCCGGCGGTGCTTAACGTACTGGGCCATTATCCGACGGGAAAATCCATGCCTTTTCAGCAGAAGCTTTGCATTAACGAAGCGCTGCGCGGCATGATCGCGTTGAGCCTGGCTTTCGTGGACGAAGGAGAATTGAAGGCGGAGGGCAACGGGCATTATTACGGATCGGACCTCGATCTGACCGGAGTGAGCGGCGTGGGGCTTTTTTATCTGGCGATGCGCCGCGGGCTTGATTATCTCTACGACGACCCGCAGGTGGACAGAAGCCGCATTGCCATGACCGGACAGTCGGGCGGGGGATGGCAGACGCTCATGCTGAGTTCTCTTGACACGCGGATCAAGGTGGCTGCACCGGTGGCGGGCTTCGCATCGTTGCAGGGGCGGCTGGAACGAATTCCCGGGGAGCCGGGCGATTATGAGCAGATTGCTCCGGACCTGCTCGACGGCCACGGCTACCAGACATTCATTGCCATGCTCGCGCCCCGGCCGACGCTGGAAAGCAATAACGCCGAGGATTCCTGCTGTTTTCGCGCGCCGCTGGTGAAGCCCTATATCTACGATGCAATCAAGCCCTTCTTTGCGCTGTATGGAAAGGAGGACGCATTCAGCTTCCACAGTGACGCGGAAGTGCTTGCGCATAACTATGGGCACGACGACCGGCAGCAGACTTATCGCTTTCTGGACAAGTGGTTCAACCTGCCAGATAAACCGGATGAGATACCGGTGGGGCAGGACGTGAATACTTATAGCCAACTGGCTGCCGGAGTACCGGCAGACAACCTGACCATTCTCGCTCTGGCCCGGCAGTTTGCGGCCAAGCTTCAGCACCCCACGGCGCCAGCGGATGCAGATGCACGCGCGGATTGGGCCAAAGGCGAGCGTGCAGAACTCGTCAAGGTGATCAACTATCAGCCGGTGACGGTGACGCATCCGTGGTACATGACGGACACCGATCACAACACCGTCAAGTCGATTTCGTTTCGATTCAGCTTAAGCAACGGGCTGAGCGCCACCGGTGTATGGATCAAATCCGAATGGACTCCCGATGGTGCTCCCATGACGGTTGTTATCGACGACAATGGACGCGAAGGCGCGGACAAGGAAGTGTGGGATAGCTACCCGGAGGTCGGTTACGCCGTTGAAAGGGGCGACCAGGTGATGGTTCTCTCCATTCTCTTCACCGGCGACGCCAATCCCACTCATGGCGACGCGGGCCGCTTTGGCTACATGCTGAATGCCATCGGCGATCCGCCCCTCGGCCTTGAAGCGGCGCAGTTGATCGGAATTACTCGTTGGGCACAGCAACAGTGGCGCCCATCGCAGATCACGCTGGAGAGCTCAGGCTATCGCATGCAGGTGGTCTCGCTTGTAGCAGGCGCATTGGAGCCGCAGTTATTCAAGAGCATCACCATCCACGAGGGAATGCACAGTCTGAGCTACATATTGGATCAGGCTGTGTCTTCTGATCGGGTTCCTGACATGTTCTGCCGTGACTTCTACAAGGATTTCGATCTGAATATGCTGAAGGCGATGGCTGAGCCCGCAGCCGTGAAGGAAGCCGACTTCGTGGAAGCGGCGCAGATGAAGTAGAGACGATGCCTGATCGCCGCGGAAATTGCGGCACATTGAAAATGCGAGAGGCGGCGCAGGGCTTCTATCTTCTTAGGAATTCGTATTGTCCGGCTTGATGGAGAAATGTCTGCAGGCGAACGCCTGAGAGCGTGGGTTTGGTCGCGAAAGCGGAGCCGTTGCGCAGCCAATTGCCCGCGGGCAAGAGCACCGTGGCCTCGGTTCCCTGCGGAATGTAGATCTGCACGCGATTCGGCTTCGCTTCGACGGTTATTGCTCCGCGTGGTGTGGCTACCGATCCGCGAATCCAGGACAGCCCGGCGAGGTCGGGACGGATTTGCACGCTGCTGAAGCCCGCGCCTGTGGCTTTCACGCCGAGCAGTTCCTGCAAAAGCCATGAGGCCGGGCCGCTTGACCAGCCGTGCGCCAGGCTTACAAAATAGCCGGTGGTTCCGTCGGCCTGGAGATGCAGGTGTGGATTTTGTTTCGGCCAGCGCAGATCATAGGCTTCCCAGAAGCTGGTTGCGCCTTCGGCGAGCATGCCACCCCAGTACTCGCGCATCCAGGCGAGTGCAGCGCGGCGGCGGCCCATGCGCGCCATAGCTTCGATGAGAAATTCATTGAAGAAGGGGCTGATGGTCTGGGTTTGCGTGCCATCGGCGCCGATGGCGCTGAACACTTTTGACCAGATGGCGGGATAGTCGCGCGGCGTGGCGACGCCCGCCAGCACAGCGAGCGCGTTGAGCTGCCAGCGTTGGCTGAAAATCCCGTCGGCATCGCGGAATTGTTGCCGCGCTTGTGCGGCAAGCCAGCCGGCGCGTGAGTCGTACCGCATTGCAGCGGCGGTATCGCCAAGCTGGTTGAGCAGCCATGCTGCATCGCGAAAGGCGAGCACGAACTCGAGTTCGGTGCCTTCTTCGGCCTGACTTGTAAAGGCGAAGAGCCCGGGAGACCAGTCGACGAAGAGCCAGCGGTGGCGCGGATTGGTGAAGCGCCCGGAAGCGTCCAACTCGCTGTCCATTTGCTGCAAGAGCCGAAGCAGCGCGGCGTGCCTGGCTTCGAGGGCTGCCTGGTCTCCACTATGGCGATAGAGGTCAGCAAGAGTGACGATCCAGAGCGCCGTGTAGCCGGGGATGCCGTTGACGTCTTGCCGCGCGGGCGGGATGAGGCTGGTGAGCGTTTGGTCGAGAAGAAAGCGATCGCCGAAGACGTCACTGATTACCGGACCGCTGACGGCCAGATCGCCGGCCCACCAACCGCGGTCACGCTTGGGCGCATCCCAAACGCCATCCTGCATGCAGAGGTGCGCGGTATATGCGGCGGTTTGCCAGATGCGGTTCAGCAGCGGGTCGGAGGATTGGAACGAACCTGCATAATGCACCGGGTAGGCAATGCCTTCAAGGCGGACGGATTGAAAAGTGGTGCGTGGCGCGCCGCCCACGAATCGGAGCCACGCATAGCGAAACCCGCTTTTGGGACCGCGCGCGAGGCCGTGCGGAGGTATGGTCAGCAGGTTCACTCCAAGATAGTTCTTGCCGCTGAGCGCTTCGCCCGCCGACTCACCATAACTGAGCAGGACGCGGGCCTCGCAGTTGCAATCTGACTTGAGAAGCAGACGTCCGGCAACCTCGCGGCCGAAGTCCAAAAGGAGCGACGGCGCGTTTTCTTCGGTTGTGCCGGCGGGAATCTGCACACTGAATGGCTGGTGCGAATGGGGGCTGGTGAGTGCTTCCAGGTTTTCGAGGTTGCCGGTGCGATGGGTGACGGCCGTTGCCGTTAAGGTGTAGGTACGGAGGTAGGGAGACATGCCGATGTAACCGGGCCAGTCGTAGAGGCCTGCATCGAGGTTCCACTGGAAAAATTTCGGCGAGCTTTCGATGGCGCCGAGCGACTGCACTCGTGGCCAACCGCTATCGTCGAAGTCCGGCGACTGCCAGCCCGTTGGTGTGGCGGCCACGCTGCGCCATGCGGCGCCGGAAAAAGTCAGTGGCGCCGCACTGATTCCCGGCGCGGCGGGAACGATTTTGGCAACGAGCACTTCGCCGAAGGAAAGCTGCTGGATGAGGGGTGAATCGCTGGCGGCTACGATGCCGGGGCCGCGCACTGCTTCGATGGCCAGCAGGTTTCGGCCGATGCGCAGCGCCGAGTGTACTTCAGCGCGGAAGACGTGAATTTCCAGCGGAGACTCGGGATCGGCGGCGACATCGAGAACCGGCGTTCCGTTGAGATAGGCCTTTACGCTGCGCGGACCTGCGATGTAAAGAGTGGCCGTCCGCGGGAGGCGCGAGATCTGAAACGTATCACGGAAGGCGTGCGGCTCGGTTTTGCGCTGGCGCTGACGGTAGTTGAATTTGGCATGGTCAGGGCGCAGGGCGGCGGCATCGCCTGACGTCCAGATGTACTGTTCGGGCAGCGCCGTTTGGATTGGGCGACGGAGATTGGCTGGATTGCCCGCAGGATCGAAGTTGCCTGCGGCTCGCGCGGAAGGAAGAGCGGCCCATGAAGCCATCAGTGCCAGCACAGCGAACAAAGAGAATGGTTTTTTCAACATTTCGGATCTGCAATCCCCCTATCCGCCAATGCGTCCACAATAGCCGCATCCGGCCGCCGCTTCACAGGTTGTTGTGTCGGACAGGTAGATAGCGTGTTTCCTCGAAGGAGTGGTTATGGCCGCCGAATCGGCGCCGGTCGAGCTTTTCTCTTCGGCTCCAGGCACGGAGACAGCGGTTTGCCGCAAACTCCTGGCGATCTTTCCTTGCCCGGCCCGCTTGACAAGTGGAGCCAGAAAGTCCGGAATGCGGAACGGGAGGGAAGCTGAGGCAAGCGGGCGCAGATGCCGAATCGCGAAACAGCGCCAAGGCCTTGCTACGGCTGGAAAGGGGTATGACCGCTGCATTCTTGCCGTGCGGTTATGAATGCGGATTTGTGTGGAGGCAGCTTTGAGCAGGCTATTCTCCTCAATGTAAACCGCGACCAACGCAGAACCTGGCTGGGGAGTGCGGACTCGGGGTTCGGCAAACAGGAATGCGATTCGCGTTCCTTCGCCGACGCTGGGGGAAGAAATTTCCGCGGGGCGGAATCTGGCGGCGCAGAGAGACAAGCATCTCGCGCCGCCCGGCTTCCGTGCGGTAAGGTTAGAGCGATTCGAGCCCAGCTTTGGGGAATCGAATTAACCGTTCCTATTTCCGGTTCGGGTGGAATGGCCAGCCGCACAAGGCGCACCGAACCACTGAAAGGCAAAGAGATTGTCCGCTGATAGCCCTCGCACACTCGCTCTCATTCACACCAGTCCCACGCTGGCGCCGGTTTTCGCCACCTTGTGCGCGCGTCACCTGCCGCAGACAAAGTTCTTTCACATGGTGGACGAAAGTCTGATTCAGAACACTATTCGCGCCGGTGGATTGCAAAAGCAAACCATTCGCCGTCTGGTTGAGCAGATCGCTTCGGCTGAAACCGCCGGCGCCGATGCGGTGCTGGTCACGTGCTCGTCGATCGGGCCGGGCGTGGCCCTGGCGCGGCAGCTTTTTGAAATTCCGGTGATGCGCATTGACGACGCGATGGCGGAAACGGCCGTACGCCAGGCACACAGGATCGGAGTGCTGGCTACGCTGCGCACCACGCTCGACCCTACGACCGCATTGCTTCGCGAAAAGGCCGAAGCAGCGGGACGCGCAATCGAGCTGGTAGAGTGTCTTTGCGCGGATGCATTTCCGGCCGTGCTGGCGGGCGATACCGAGACCCATGACCGGATTCTGCGCGAGGCGCTGACGAATGACCTCAATGGAGTGGATGTGATTGTGCTGGCTCAAGCCTCGATGGCGCGGGTGGTTTCGACGCTTGCTCCCGGAGCGTTGCGCGCGCCGGTGCTCTCCAGCCCGGAGCTGGCCATTTTGCGTGCCGGTGAAGTTATGGCCCAGCCTGAAGCAGCGAGGGCCGGCGATTGAAGCAGCGGCACAAGGTGCTGGGCCTGCTGGCTGTCCTGTCGGTCCTCACCTTTCTTGACCGCCTGGCGATTGCCGTTGCCGGTCCCGGCATTCAGGCCGATCTGCATATTGCACCGCAGGACTGGGGCTGGATTCTGAGCGCCTACGTGCTGGCGTATGGGCTGTTCGAAATGCCTTCAGGCGCGCTTGGCGACCGGCGCGGCCAGCGCGGCGAGCTGACGCGTGTGGTTGCGTGGTGGTCAGTGTTCACGGCGCTGACCGGCTGGTGCAGCGGTTTCTGGCAGCTTGTGTCAGTGCGATTTCTTTTTGGCATGGGCTCGGCAGGCGCGTATCCCAACTCCGCCGGGGTGATTGCGCGCTGGTTTCCCGCCGGCGAGCGAGCGCGCAGCCAGGGCGCGGTGTGGGCCGCGAGCCGCCTGGGCGGAGTCCTGGCCCCGCTGCTGATTGTCCCGCTGCAGCAGTGGATTGGCTGGCGGGCAGTTTTCTGGGTGCTGGGCGTATGCGGCTTTCTCTGGGCTGCACTCTGGTACAGCCGGTTTCGCAACTTTCCGCAGGAATCCCCTTCCATCACTGACGAGGAGCTTCAAGAAATCGGCCCGGCGGCGCCCGGCCACGCCAAAGTGGAGATTCCCTGGTCGCGTCTCCTGCACTCGCGCCAGTTGTGGCTGGTGGTGCTCGCCTATGGCTTTTATGGATGCGGAAGCTGGTTTTATTTCTCATGGTTTCCCATCTGGCTGATTCACAGCGCCGGGTTTTCATTGGGTGGAGTGCTACTGGCGTCGCTGCCATTTGCCATGGGATTTCTGGGCAATCTTGCCGGTGGCATTCTCGGTGACCGCCTGACTCTGCGGTGGGGCGCAAAACTGGCGTTGCGCGCGATTCCAGCGGTTTGCCTTACGCTAACGGCCCTCATCCTGATTGCTATGGCGAATCTTCATGGCAAGGTGACAGTGGTTGTGCTTTCTTCTTTGGGCTTTGGAGTCATGGACCTGATGCTGCCTGCCGCATGGGCCATGTGCCTGGCCATCGGCGGCCGATTCAGCGGCACGGCCACGGGCATGATGAATACCGCTGGACAAGCCGGTGGATTTGTCTGCACGGTGCTCTTCGGCTATATCGTCCAGGCAACCGGCAGCTATGACGCCCCGCTGTGGCTGATTGCGGGAATGGTGTTGATCGCCGCGGTGGTGTTTTCGTGCATTGACTGCACGCGCGGCGTGGATGCGGAAAGGGAGTTGCTTCCCGCCATTGAGCGCGCGTGAATTCCGTCACTTTCCGTCGCGCACCTGAGCGAAAAACTCATCGGCTCCAACCTGGCCGCCTTTCAACACCAGTTCCAGCCCATCGAATGACGAACCCGGCGCGTAAGCGCGGCACAACGGCGCACCAGGAGCCAGTGGCGCAGCAAAGGTCAGTGCGCTAAGATCCAATTGCTTTACCACGCGCGCGGAAGTGTCGCCGCCGGCAATGATCACCCTCCGCACTCCTGAAACCGTGAGCAATTCGCGCAGCCGGGCGCCCAGAGCGGCGCCGAATGCTTCACCGTACTTGCCGCCTCCATCGACTGACTCCGGCCCCAGCGCTGTATAGAAAACCACGCTTTCGCCGCGGGCAAGCGCTTCCAGAGCCTTGCGCGTCTCTGCGCCCCAGGGTTCCGGCCCCTGCAAGCGGTAAATTGCAAAGCCCTGCTGTTTGGCGCGCGTAATCTGTTTCGCCGTTACCGGCGAACAGCTTCCGCTGAGCACGATGACGCGTTCGGCTGCGGCTGTCGGTTCCACTTTGGGGGGCTGTGCAATCAACCCTTGGCGCTGCCAGTGCAATAAGAGCCCCGAGGTCAGCCCGGAGCTGCCCACCGCGAAGACGCGCCGATTGCCTGCGCTCTGGAAGACAACTCGCATCGTTTCTTCGAGCATCGCCTCGTCGATCGCATCGAAAACCACGGCCTTGGCCCCCGACTTCAGTTCGGCCTGGAGCCGGTCGTCGACTTTTCCCCTCTGAAACGAAGAAAGATCAACCAGCCCGATGGGCATCCTGGTCTGTTTTTCCAGATGCAGACGCAGATCGGCCTCAGCCATGGGTGTGGTGGGGTGATTGCGCATGGATGGATGCCGGTCTATTCGGCGCATGACACCGTGGGCAGTGGCAAACAGATTGCCGTAGACAACAGTTCGCCCCAGCCGCGGCGCGCTCACTACGACCGGAACATATCGCGCGGCGAAGGCTTTGATGCCCAGTTCGATGGCCCGCCCAATATTGCCGATGCGAGGCGAGCTGTCAAAAGTGGAGCAAACTTTGTAGTGATTGACGGAAGCGCCCAATGCGCGCATGGCCGCGAAGACCGGCGGCAGGTTCTGGTCCATCCATTCCGGCTTGCGGCTGCGGCTCTCGCCGGCAATGCCGATGGCGCGGCAGTTGGCGAATGCTTTTAACGCGGACTGATCGGGCAGGCCCAAGAAAAGGACGGCGGGCACTCCGTGCAAGGCGAGAGCCTCGAGCACGTCGGTCGAGCCGGTGAAATCGTCGCCGTAGTAAGCGTAGAGGAGCCCGGATTCAGCTGCGGCTTTCATCCTGCAAACGCCTCCAGCGCCTCACGCAGTTCGGTGTGATTGGTCGCATAGTCGCGCAGCGCAATGCCCGAGGCCGCCGCTTCCCAGGCCTGTTGTAGACTGCGCACACCTGCTGCCGGCCCCATGGGATGCGCCAGGATTCCGCCGCCGCACGCGTAGATCAGGTCCATGGAGCCTAAACCCGAATAGGTATCGTGCACCTGCCTGGCCGACTGGCCCGACGAAAACACGGGCACAATGGTGCACGGCTTGTGCGGCGCCGGGAACATGGGCGTGAGGCACGCGCGCGCGGAGGCCATCACCGATGAGTCCTCTTCGCAGAACTTATTGCGCAATCCGTTCACATGCACGTGATCGATGCCCGCGAGCCGCCAGAACTTTTGATAGGCAATGAAGCTCATGCCGGTGGCGTGCGAGCGGCTGAACATGCCCCAGCCGTTGCGATGGCCGTGAATGGCAACCTGCGCGTGGCGGCGCAGCATATTCATCGCCGGCAGGCCCACGCTGTTGAGGCTGACCATAACGCAGGTGCCGCCGGCAGCAGCCACCAGGTCGTGACGGCGCAGCATCTGGTCAATCTCTCCGGTGATGTTGGCGGCGTACATGGGACGTTTGCCGGTGCGGTTTGCGAAGTCATTCAGGGTCTGCAGCACCGCCGTTGCGCGTTGCTCGAATGGACAATGCGGACCGTCGGCCTGCAGCTCATCGTCCTTGATGAAGTCCACGCCGGCCTCGGCCAGCATGCGCACGTGAGCGGCCGTCTGTTCGGGCGTCATGCCGACGCTGGGCTTGATGATGGTTCCGATCACCGGACGTCCGTATACTGCCGTCAGGCGCCGTGTGCCGTCGACGCCGAACTGCGGTCCCTGGTATGCATCGAGGAAAACGGGCGGCAAGGTGACGTCGAGCAATTTCAACCCTGAAAATGGCTTCAGCTCAAAGAGGTTGCCGGCGGCCGTGGCCAGCAGGTTGGGAAGCGAAGCGCCCATGTTCGCCAACGGCCACGAAAGCACAACCTCCGCAGTGCGCCGCACCGCCGGCAAGTTATATCCCTTGGGTAAACCGGAGCCAGTGAGCGATGGAGCATCCACCGTTCCCAACTCGACTAACTCCTCGACGTGTGCGGCGTGCCATTGCCGCAATTCGTCTGTTTCTCCCGGAACGCGCACGAAGGTTCCTGTCGATTGCTCGCCGGCCATGATCGCCGCAGCGTCTTCCAGCGGATAGGCCGTCTCAATCCAGTACCGGGCCTTAATGCGGTCTGGCGCGGTTTGGTCGTTTCTCCCTGTATTCATTGCTGGTCCCTGGCCCCGTGCCCGTGCGCAACATAACCGCACTGCAACACCGAACCCGAAATGCGTTCCGTCCAGTTTACGTTCTTATCATTTCGCACACTACCCTTGGCGTGCCGAGTCTTTGTACATCGATGTGACTTCAGCCAGGAAATTCCATTGCTCGGAATCGATTTCTCAGGGAACATCGCGGCAACTGACAGCGCGGTCAAATCTCCGTGGCGATCCTTAGCCGGGGTCCCCGGCTCGCGCGATCTCCCTGGCCACGCTGCGACGGCAAATCGTCCTCGAGCGCGATCAGTGCTTCTGCCGCGCGCCGGTCGGTAATCAGAACATCGATCCAGCGCCCTCGTAAAGCGGCCAAAATCGACGCAACTTTGCGCCGTCCGCCGGCAACGCCAACCACTCGCTTCGCCCGCCGCAATGTCGAAAGCTCAATGCCAATGACTCTCTGCATCAATGGTGACTTGACGGGCTCTCCCCGGGCATCAAAATAACGGAAGCAAATATCGCCCACCGCGCCCTGGCCGCTCAACTCGGCGCGCTCCGCAGGCGAAAAAATGTTGCCGCTATTGGCCAACAGCTTCGATGGTTCCATTGAGCCGATGCCAACCAGGGCAATGTCAAGGCGTTCGAAAAACTCTGCGGCGGCTCGAACCGAGGGATCGCTCGCCAGCACGCGCTGCGCTTCTGCCGAGCCGACTACGGCGGGTGCTTGCAGCAAGACCGGAGTGGCTCCGATGACCGCAGCAAGCCGCTGGGCAAGATAAATCGCGTAATGCTCGGCGCCCACCTGGCCTACGCCGCCGAGAATCTGCACGACTTTTCCGCCGTGGCAATAATCCCCCGGATGCAGCGAATCCACCATGGCATAGAGGGAGCGGCTCCAGGACGAGATACCGATCACCGTGCCCGGCTTGAGCGTGGTCTCCACATAGTAAGCCACCGCCGCGCCCAGATCGCGAACCAGCGGAGCTTCTTCCGCCGGACAATCCACAACGATCGCGTCTTTCAGTTGGAATTGCCCGACAAGCCGGTCTTCCATTTCGGCGAAGATTCCGGTGGGATTATTGACGCTGATACGCACCAGGTTGGCCTCTCGCGCCCGCTTAAGCAGGCGCGAGACCGTCGATTGATGAATCTGTAACCGTTCCGTGATTCCCTGCTGGCGCAGGCCCTGCATGTAGTACATGCGGGCTACCTTGGCCATCAGGCGAAGCTCATCCACGCGGGCCATAACCAGAATTGTCCTGCATTGGAATCGAGAGGGTCATATTTTTGCAAACCAGCATTTCATCGCACATTCAAGGCAGCGGCGGCAGACCCGCGGGCCGGTTGTGATGGTATGTCTCCCATCCCAGATATCGCGAAAGCCCTTCGGCTGCCGCTGCGGCACAATGGCTGCCATTCATGGCCGCATGATGTTCGAAGCCGTTTTGACAAATGGTGTGCATAAGCGCGGGAAGCCCTGCCACCTTAACAACGGCGCGTGTGCCGAAAGTCTTGAGCGGATCGTCTGTGAATTCTCCCTCGCCCACGTAGGCGCGGATTTTTCCGCTCAGATCATCGGTGCTGACGCGGCCAAAGGTCACCGGTCCAGCCGGCGTGCGGCCTTCGAGCGCGCCCACCGTGTTCTCTTCGCCCAGCACCGTGCCCAGGATGGGCGCGGTGCCGATGCGAATGTCGGGCAGAAAATCCTTGGCCCAGTTGCCGCAGTGGAAGAAGACGCATTTGTCGGGATCGCCGCCGTAGTTATTGTTCCAGTCGACCAGCGCGCTGGGCCGGCCGCCGGCCAGTTGCAGCGCATACATGCCCACCACGCCGGCAATGTCTACTTCGCATGCCGAAGGCAGCATCTGCTCGCTCATCATCGACATGATGGTGCAGACGTTCACGCCGAAATTTTTCTGCAGCGAACTCCAGCACTGGATGGCAGTGGCTGTAATGCTCAACGAGCGCATCCAGTCGTCCACCACCAGGGCAAACTTGGCCATGCGCAGCACCGAGTCATCGGGTGCGGCGGAGGCATCGGCATAAGAGCGAATCTGCTCGATGCGCTGGCGCACGCGCGAATCGGCGTCTTCGACTTTGGCGGCTTCGCCGAAGACCTCGGAGAGATCAATGGTATTGACGGTGATGCCCGATGCTTCAAGCAGCTTTTCGCTGAAGCGCGTGGTATTGAAGGCGTTAGGGCGAGCTCCCACGGCGCCGATGCGCACGCGGCTCAGGCCGCGCACCACTTTGCAGGTCTGCACGAAGCGGGCCAGGTCTTCGC
This sequence comes from Acidobacteriaceae bacterium, assembly GCA_030038435.1. Taxonomy (GTDB): domain Bacteria; phylum Acidobacteriota; class Terriglobia; order Terriglobales; family Acidobacteriaceae; genus Telmatobacter. The sequence continues at coordinate 14,415 of JASHOY010000192.1, forward strand.
GGAAGCGAGAATCGCCAATGGCCACGGTGTGATCGCGCGTAAGGGTGTATTTGATCCCGTATTGGCGCAGGTTGTTGCAGACGGAAATCTTGCCGCAGAAGGCATCGCGCCGGCGATCGAGTCCGAACTGATCGAGATCGTCAGGGCAGGCCTGCACCAGCACAGGCACGCGCACGTCAGCAAGGCGGATCGAGTCTGCCACGCCTTTTTCATCGCCGAAGTTGGGCAGGCAAACCAGGATCCCGTCAATGTGCTCGCGATTGCGGCGCAACAATTCGCCGCATTTTTGCGCGTCTGCCCAGGTTTCCACCGCGCCGAGTTTGCTGTCATTCGGCGACAGCCAGACGGGCTCGATGGAGAGCTCGGCAAAGAGTTTGCTCAGGTCCCGGCGCGCTTCTGTAATCAACACGTCGGGAAAAAAGTCGCGGTTGCCTACGATAACGCCAAGCGTCGCTGAATTTTTCATTTCCAATCACCCGTATCTTTCCTGTTGATCCTGCCCACTTAGCAATGTCGTGCTGCATGCGTCCTCGAGAGTTCTTCAAAATGCTGCTGCGCATTCCGGATTGCGGTCTGACCCGCAATTACATGCGCGAATACGTAATCAGTACCAGCCCCACAAGGTAACACAGGAACATGGCGCCGAGCAGTCTTCCAGTTCCTCGCGGCGCTTCGGCGAACTCCTTCCACACCAGCACGCCCCAGAGGATCGCCACCACCGGCGCGGCGTTGCTGAGCGCATAGGAAACCGCCGGTCCTGCCGCGCCGACCGCAACAAAGCTGGAGCTGATGCCGACGCTCCAGATGGCCCCACCAAGCACACCGGTCAAGTGAGTTCCCAAGCTCCCATTCCAATATTGTGAAAAGCGCACCGGGTCGCCCTCAACCGGATGCCGCATGAAAAACGGATTGAAGAGAAAGGTGGTGAGGAACGCGCCCAGGCAGAAGAAGAAGGAAGCGGTGAGCGGCATGAGCCTGCCGGAACCGCCGGCAACAAAAGCCGGGTCAATCGACCGCACGGTGAGACCATAGAAGAACGCGATCAGAATGCCGGCAAATACGGAAAGCAAGATGCCTTTGAGGCTGGGCTGCTTGACCGAGTTTGCCTGCCGCCCATAGGCCCTCATGCTGAGCACGATGGCCAGCACGATCACCGCGACGCCGCCGAACAGCATCCCCGAGTTGCCTGGATTGATTCCGCCGGCCAGGATGACCAGCACAAAATTGAGCACGATGCCGAGCACCCAGGCGATGCCGCCGCCGATGGGAAAGCCGATGGCCATGCCGGCAACGGCGATCGCCGCCACCAGCAGCAAATTGCCGAGATTCCACACTGTGCCGCCGAGCAGCGCCCAGCCAATGCTGGAGGGATCGGCCTGAGCCAGATCGGCAAAGAACGTGCGCCCGGTGTGGCCCAGCGAGCCGAGGGTGAGCGCGGCAATCAGTGAGGTGACCACCAGCCCGGCGACAAAATCCCAGTAATAGAGCTCGAAACGCCAGGTGCGGGCCGCCAGCTTTTGCGTGTTGGCCCACGAGCCCCAGCAGATCATGGTCAGGACACAAAGCGCTACGGCAACGGGATAGCTGTGGACGGTCAGCATAGCTTGCTTCCTACTTTCACCTTTCGTGCAGGCGCGCGCGGCGCACCGCCAGCTTCCAGGATCGGCGCAGTTGCTCGCGCTGTGCTGCGCTCATCCGCGGTTCAAAAGCTTCGATATTCTTTGGCAAAGCGGCCAGTTCCGCCGGAGACTTCCACCAGCCGAGCGCCAATCCTGCCAGCATCGCCGCGCCGCGCGCGGAAAGGTCTTCCTGTCCGGAGCGGTGAAGGGGACGGCCGATGATATCGGCCTGCATCTGCATCAGTGTGGCGTTGCGTGTGGCGCCGCCATCGGCAAGCAGAACCGGCAACTCCACTCCGGCTGCCGACTCCATTGCCTCGAGCACATCGGCCACCTGAAAGGCGATGGCGTCCAGCGCCGCGCGCGCCAGGTGTGCTGCCGTGTGCGAGCGCTCGATTTCGGTGATGAGGCCGCGCGCGGCCGAGTCCCAATGCGGCGCGCCCAGGCCGACCATCGCCGGCACCAGCATCAATCCGGCCGCATCGGGAACCGTTGCAGCCAATGCGGCAGCGCCTTCTGCCGCATCTGCCAGACCCAGAAACTCGCCGACCCATTGCAGTGCGGCTCCGCTCATGGCGATGTTGCCTTCGAGGGCGAATCGCGTGTCCTCTGGCGCGGACCACGCGACGGTACGAGCCAGCATTCTGGTTTCCGCAACCATGCTCGGGGTGAGCATCATGAGTGAAGAGCCGGTGCCATAGGTCGCCTTCACGGTGCCGTTCTCATAGCGCCCGTGGCCGACCAGCGCGGCATGCGAGTCGCCGATCATCGCCGCTATCGGCACGCCGGCAAGTTGCGGAATCGTTTGGCACTCGGCAAAGATTCCGCTCGACGGTTTCACCACAGGCAGCGCAGCGCGAGGAATGTCAAAGATGCCGAGGAGTGCGTCATCCCATTCCTGCGAGCTGAGGTTTAGCAGCGCAGTCCGCGACGCATTGGTATGGTCCGTGGCGTGAACGCTTCCGCCGCTGAGTCTGTAAAGGAGCCACGAATCCACTGTGCCGATGCGCAATTCGCCGCTTTGGGCCTGCGCGTGCAAGTCCGGCTGATGGTCGAATACCCACGCCCACTTGGTGGCGCTCAACAGCGGATCGAGCGGCAGGCCGGTGAGCGACTGAATCTGCGGCGCCTGTTCAAGAAGGCGATCGCAGACGGGGGTCGATCGCCGGCATTGCCAGGTGATCGCGTTGCCCGCCGGTTCGCCGTTGCTGCGCCAGGTCACGGCCGTCTCCCGCTGATTGCTGATGGCGATGGCGGCGATGGGTGCGCGATTTGCCGCGGCGTAATTTACGCATTCGTTCGCGACCTGGCAGACTGAGTGCCAAAGAGCGAGCGGATCCTGTTCGACGTATCCTGGACGAGGCTGGAGCAAGTCAAGCGGCGCGGAGGCGCGAAAGAGGGTCTGGCCCTGACCATCGATCAACAGTGCTTTGGTGTTGGTCGTGCCCTGATCGATCGCCAGAATACACGCGCTTGCCATCTATCCCTCGTTCTTGAGCAACTCCATCGCAGCCCGCTCGATTCCTGCAGCCGTCAAACCAAAATGCTCCAGCAAAAACTCTGCGGTGCCGGTGGGAGCAAACATATCGGGAACACCCAGAATGCGCATGGGCGCCGGATGTTCCTGCGCCAGCACTTCAGCCACGGCGCCGCCCAGCCCGCCGCTGGCGAAGGCTTCTTCCGCAGTTACAATGCCTCGCGTGGCGCGAGCTGCATCCAGAATCGCCGCGCGATCCAGGGGCTTTACGGTACTCATATTGAGCACGCGCGCCGAGAAACCACGTGCCGCCAATGCGTCCGCGGCATGGAGAGCTCGCGACACCAGCACGCCGTTGGCGATCAGGGTAATGTCCCGGCCATCGCGCAGCCACACCGCCTTGCCGAGATTGAATTCATAGTCATCGCCATGCACGCGCGGCACGGGCATGCGGCTGATGCGCAGGTACATGGGCCCATCATGCGCGAGCGAATAACGCATTGCCGCCGCGGTCTCAAGGGGATCGGCGGGAACGATGACGGTCATGTTGGGCAGGATGCGCGTCCAGGCAAGGTCTTCAATGGAGTGATGCGTGGGGCCAAGCTGCCCGTACGCCATTCCCGGCGACATGGCACACAGCCTCACGTTTGACTTTGAGTAAGCCAGGTCCACCTTCACCTGTTCCATGGCGCGTGCGGTCAGGAAGCAACCAGCGCCGCAGACATAGGGCACCATGCCGCCATTGGCCAGTCCTGCGCCGACACCGACCATGTTCTGTTCAGCGATGCCCACGTTTACAAACCGGTCAGGGAACCTGCTGCGAAAGCTTTTCAGCTTGGCCGAGGAGAGCGAGTCGTTAGCCACCGCACAAACCCGGCTATCTGCAGCCGCCAGCTCTTCGAGCACGCGAATGTAGGCGTCGCGGCAGTCGAAGAGCTGCGGTCCGGAGGGCGCGTCGGAAGTGCGCAGGGTTTCCACGGCGCTCACCAATTCACCTCCACACCCAATTCCACTGCCGCGGCCGCAAGTTGCTCAGCATTGGGAACCCCGTGATGCCACGCGGGCTGATTTTCGGCAAACGAGACGCCTTTGCCCTTCACGGTATTGGCGATAATGCAGGATGGCTTGCCGGGTTGGAGCGGCAGACTGGAAAAGCGCGCCAGCAGCGCGGCTGAATCGTGCCCGTCAATCTCCTCTACGGCAAAGCCGAACGCCGACCAGCGAGCGGCGAGCGGCTCCATGCGGATGGTGTTCTCGGTGAAATCTCCTTGCTGGATGCGGTTCCTGTCGACGATGACGGTGAGGTTGTCGAGCCCGTAGTGCTGGGTGGTCATCGCCGCCTCCCAGTTCGAGCCTTCCTGCAATTCGCCGTCTCCGGTGAGCACGAATACGCGCCAAGACTCCTTTCTCATTCGCGCCGCCAGGGCCATGCCTGCGGCGATAGGGAGCCCGTGGCCAAGCGGGCCGGTATTGGCCTCGACTCCCGGCAATTTGTTACGGTCGGGGTGACCGTTGAGCATGGAGAGGGGGTCCATATAGGTTTTGAGCTGCGCCATCGGGAAAAAGCCGCGCGCGGCGAGAGTTGAATAGAAGGCGCCGGAGCAATGGCCCTTGGAGAGGACAAAGCGGTCGCGCTGCGGCCAGCGCGGCTGCGCCGGGTCAACCTGCAACACGCCGCCGAAATAGAGAACGGCCAGGATATCCGCCGAAGAAAGGTCGCCGCCGGTGTGGCCGAGCTGCGCGTGGTGGGTCATGGTCATGGCGCTGAGACGTATCCAGTTGGCCCTCCGCAGCAGCCACTCGGCCTGTGTCTGGACTCCACCTGCTTCGTCTATTGGAGAAGGGATCATGGTTCGATGATTCAGTTTGGCGGCTCCTCAATGGCTCCCGTTGGTTCTTTCTTCCGGCGCACCGGCCTTGTGGGAAAGCCCTCCGCCTGGCCTTTGCCGGCCCTTTTTACCGGGAAGAGTTTCGCACTCCGAAACGCTCCGTGGATCATAGCCGGGAGCGCTGAAGAAAGTAAACATGATTTCTCTTCCATGCATAAATATGCAGAGCTGCGAAATGATAAATTGCGGGCGGACCCCAGATGCCCATGAGTAGCGCGCCGGCGGAGGCGCGATTCGCGCGGCATCCGCCTAGCCCAAATTCTACAATTTAGTGGATCATCCTCGACCGGCGCTGCATGTAGTCCATGAGCAGATATTGGCCGAGATTCTGCGGGGTGGTGAAATAGGCCTTGCCTTTGCACATCTCCGAGACTTTTTGGACAAACTGGACCAGATGCCGATCCGAGGCCAGCATGAAGGTGTTGATCAGCACATTGCTGCGCTTGCAACGCGAGACCTCTTCGAGCGTCTCGCTGACCACCAGCGGATCGAGCCCGTATGCGTTCTTGTAGATCCTGCCGTCGGGCAGGGTCAGCGCCGAGGGCTTTCCATCGGTGATCATCACGATCTGCTTCATGTCTTTGTGCTGGCGGGCGAGCACCCGCTGCGCCATGCGCAGTCCTTCGCGCGTATTGGTGTGCCATGGTCCCACTTTGACGCGGGCAAGCTGCGAGACCGGCACTTCCTCGGCGGAATCGTGAAAAAGCACCAGCGACAGCGAATCGCCGGGGAACTGGGTGCGGATGAGATGCGATAGCGCCATAGCCACGCGCTTGGCCGGAGTGAAGCGGTCTTCCCCATAAAGGATCATCGAATGCGAGCAATCGAGCATCATCACTGTGGCGCAGGAGCTCTGGTATTCGCACTGGTGCACGTGCAGGTCTTCATATTCCATGTTGAGCGGCAAGCCGATGCCTTCGCGCGCTATCGCCGAGCTAAGGGTCGCCGTGGTGTCAAGATTGAGCGTGTCGCCGAACTGATAACGCCGCGATGCGCCGCTGGTTTCAACGCCGGTGGCCCAATGCATTGTGTCGTGGCGGCCATAACTCGATTTGCCCAGGGAACCGAGCAGTTCGCGCAATGCCTTGAAGCCGAGAAAATCGAGGCTTTTGTCGGTCACTTCGAAACGAACCTCGCCTTCTCTGCCGTCGATTTGCCCGCCTGCTTGCGACTCGCGCATCTTGTTCTGCGGGCCGGAGAAGGATAGGAAGTTTTCCTGCTCCATTCGCTGGATGAGTTTGTCGATCAGCTGGTCAAGCTTTCCTTCCGCCGCCATCTGCTCGAGCTTCTCCCGTAGGGACTCGTCGAAGGCGCTGCTGTTTTCAAGCGCGCGCCGAAGGGCTTCGCGCAGATCGTCGAGGGTTTGGTCGAGATTGGGAAAATCGGAGTAGGGATCATAGAAACCGGAATCAAGCAGATAGTCTGACAGCGCCTGAAGCAGCTTCTCCAGGTCGATCTCCGAAGCCAGATCGCCCTTGTACTTCGTATAGTGGATGCTCTTCACTTTGATTTCCTCCCCGCCGCGTTTAAGGACCGGTGGATGGAGCGTGTCAGTTATAACCGCCTCGCGGGGTGCGGCGCGACTTCTGCCATTCGTCGTAATCAATCTCCAGTTCCGCGGCTTCCTGCTTGCGCGCCGCCGTTTTTTCTGCGGCGAAGACGCGCTCCTCGTTGCGGCTCAGCTTGCGGTGGGCAACCAGCCCCTCCAGGAGGAACTCGGCTGCGGAAACCAATCTTGGCGCGGGGTCCGACTTGGACACGCTGAGGGGCGCGAGTTTGGAGATAAGTCCGTGGATCTGCTTCAACTCGGCAAGCGCAGCATCGGCGGGAAGGTTGTCGTCCAGCTTGACGGTCCCGCCCAGGTTAAACCACTGCTCGATTTGCTGCGTATCCGCGCCAGCGAACCAACGGTCAAAGATCTTGGCCACCGCGGTGCGGATCAGGTCGCGCACTACGGTGTCGGCGCCGCGCATCTCGCCCTCATATTCCAGCTCAAGCTTGCCGGTCATGGCCGGCAAAGCCGCATAGATGTCGCTGATTCGCGGCAGCGCCAACGGCTCCCGGCTGAGGAGGGCCCGGCGTTCCGCATTGGAGATGACAATCTCCATCGCCGAGATGGGCAGGCGCTGGCTGACTCCGCTGCGCTTGTCCACCTTTTTGTCCTCGCGCGCCGAGAATGCCACCTGCTCGATCACCTCCCGTATGTAATCGGGAATTTCGACCGGCGCCGTCCCCCGCTCTGACCAGGCCTCCTGCGCGGTGATCGCTATTCCCTCCTCGATGGTTTCCGGATAGTGGGTGCGAATCTCCGATCCGATGCGGTCTTTCAAGGGGGTGATGATTTTGCCCCGCGCCGTATAGTCCTCGGGATTGGCGCTGAAGGCCAGGGCCACGTCCAGCATCAGGCGCACCGGATAGCCCTTAATTTGCACGTCACCTTCCTGCATGATGTTGAAGAGAGCCACCTGGATTTTGCCGGCCAGGTCGGGAAGCTCATTGATGGCGAAGATGCCGCGATTGGCGCGGGGCAACAGGCCATAGTGCATGGTGAGCTCGCTGGAAAGATCCTCGGCGCCGCGCGCCGCCTTGATGGGATCGATGTCGCCAATCAGGTCGGCAACAGTTACGTCGGGCGTGGCCAGCTTTTCCACGTAGCGCTCCTCCGCGGTGAGGTAAGCCAGTGGGGTGCTGTCTCCGAGCTCCGCGATGCGGTCGCGGCAACGCTTGCAAAGAGGCCGATAGGGATTGTCGCGGATCTCGCAGCCCGCCACATAGGGGAGCTTGTCGTCGAGCAGGCTGGTGAGAGCGCGCAGTATGCGGCTTTTGGCCTGGCCCCGCAGTCCCAGCAGGATCAAGTTTTGTTTCGAGAGAATGGCATTCACGATCTGCGGAATCACCGTGTCTTCGTAGCCCACGATGCCCGGAAACAGCGTTTCGCGGCGCTGCAGGCGCGCGATCAAATTGCCGCGCATCTCGTCTTTCACGGTTCGCGTTTTCAGACAGGCTTCAGGGAACTGAGTGCTGGTGCGCAGTTCCCCCAGGGTTTGGGGAAGCGGGCGAGCTGCAGGCATCGGGGACTCCTGTGGCCGCCTTCCAGCCGGAAGCCGGCCGTCTGATTACCAATATAGACGCGATTGCAGCCGATTTTGGAGCCGATGCGCTATTTCCATCGGGAAAGACGCTTCCGGCGGAAAAAGACATCAGAACAGCGACCGCGCTGATGCGGCCTGGAGACTCTGATCGCCGACGGTATGGGCGTTGCTACCCTGCTGGGCGCGGGTTGAACTGAATGGATTTCAAAGAAAGTTCTACATGATCGCAAAGATGTGCCGATGAATGGCAATTGCAGGATTTTCGTGGGAGACGGACCAGGTCCGAGGAGAACCGTTCCTGTTCCGCCGCCGCACGCTCTGCCGCAACCTTGCGGGGGCCGGTCCGGAAATAGCCGGAGTCGGAACAGGCTATGTCGCTCATACGCAACGTGCTGGCCAAAGTTGGGCTCTCAGACCGCCGCAAAAACGCGCGCGTGCTTGCCCATGGGCTCGATGTCTCCTACTGGACCGGGCTGGAACAGAAGCAGGTCAAGATCAAAGACATAAGCACCACCGGCCTGTATATGCTTACCAGCGATCGCTGGCTGCCCGGCGCCCCCGTGCAATTGATTCTCGAAAAACGCGGCGTTTTCGAAAAGGAATCGCAGCCTCAGGTGCGGCTTCGCGCCCGTTGCGCCCGCCTCGGCGACGACGGCGTCGGCCTCACGTTCATCGAGGAACCGGCAAGAGCCTCCGAGTGGTCCAAGAGCATGGATATCGCCGCGGAGCTGTTCGCCGACAGCCACCCGGTGCGCCTCTTCCGCGCTGCAAAAGCGTTCTTCTTCCTGCTGCGGGTCTGTCCTTCCGCCGAAGTTCAAGTTCTGCAACTCATTGCCGGTCTCAATTGTGAAAAAGCCGAACGTACCATCGACATTTGTGTTCAGGCCGAAGAGCTTCTGACCGCTCGCCCGCCCCGGACCGACTCCGGCCTCCTTCCAAATCTTGTCCTGCGAATCCTCGAAGACGGGTCAAAAGCCTCCGAGAAGGAAGTGCAGCAATGCTGGGCAGGGCTGCTGGCTTCATCCTGCCTCCACGAAATGCAGGACTCGTCCCTGCGCCTCGCAGCCTTGTTATCCAAACTTGACCGCGATCATGTTGCCATCCTCTCAGCGGCTTGCGTCCGGGCCATCCGCGGCGGCTGGCGAGCCGGATCCGAATTTGCCTCCGTGCTCTATTGCTCGGCCGACGAGATCAGGAAAATCGCCGGCATCCGAAACCTCGTCGCCATCGAGCGCAATCTGAACCACCTTCATCACCTCGGGCTGCTCGGAAAGACAGAAAGGCCGATGGGCTGTGCACAACTGGATGAAGTGAATATCACTCCCACAAGTCTGGGCCTCAAGCTATACGTCCGATGTGGCGGGCAGATGGACATTTCACCGGCCGTTGAATGCTCCTCGCTGGAGATGGCTTCCTGACTTCGACCGCGGCAGACCAGACAGAGAACGTCTCGCGCTATATCTGCGCTCCGCGAGGGGTATGTCAACATTCAATCCGTTTCGGCAGAGTTACTTGGGACGCGCTGCCTTTTCAATCACCCGAGTGATCATCTTCACCGGAACAAAGCGCACCATCAACGCAGTGAAGCGACCGGTTGGATGGGGAATGACGAGACGCTTTCCCCGCGCCAGTGCGGCCAGGGCGGTTGCAGCAACTTTCGAGGTTGGCTGCACGCGCCGCTTGAATGCCCTCGCCCCAGCAACGTCGAAAAACTCGCTCTCCGTCGCGCCTGGACACAGCGCCGTCACCTTCACGCCGAAGCGCGCCACCTCTTCGGCCAGGCCGAGCGCGAAGAAGCGGTCGAAGACCTTCGTTGCCGCATAAGTGGTCAGATACGGAATGGGCTGAAAGCTCGCCGTCGAGGCCACGATCAGCACCCATCCCCGGCGTCGCTCGACCATACGCGGGACGAACAGCCGGGAAATCCGCACCACGGCTTCACAGTTCACTTGCACCTGGCTCATTTCCTGCTCAATGGGAGACGCGTGGAAGACGCCATACTGTCCCAGTCCCGCGTTGTTGATGAGAATATCGACGGGAATGCCCGCGGCCTCGGTTGCATCGTAAATCTGCTGCGGAGCCTGGGGATTGTTGAGGTCTGCGGCGAAGATGCGGGTTTCAGTGCCGCGCGCCGCCAGCTCGGCAGCCAGCGCATCGAGCCGGTCGCGCCGGCGTGCGGTGAGAATCAGCTTTGCCCCGTGGCCGGCGAGTTGCCGTGCCAGCTCCGCTCCGATGCCCGCGCTGGCGCCGGTCACCAGCGCCCATTTGCCGCGAAAAACTTCCGTGCCCGCCATTACGCAATCAGCATAGCGGATTTCCCCTCTGCCGGGCGTCCAGCGCGCTTTTATGCGGCTTTTTCGCCTCTTTCATGGTGGAACGCCGGATTCCGTCTACTGGTATTCTTGTAGCCATGGCAGTATCCGTGACGACCGCCCGGGAAACGACCTTGGCACGCCCCAGACGGGCGCCATCGGTGACCGCTGTCTGGCTGCTGTTCCTGGCCGTTTTCGCCGCCGTACAGTTTGCATCGCTGTTCAGCCCGCCACTGCTCGACGACGCGGATGCGGCTCATGCCGAGACCGCGCAGCGCATGGTCGAAACCGGCAACTGGGTCACGCCCAAAATCGACGGCATCCGCTACCTTGAAAAGCCGCCGCTCCCGGACTGGTTCGCGGCCATCGACTACAAGATCTTCGGAGAGAATGTTTTTTCCGCGCACCTGCCCAACGCTCTGGCCATGCTCGGCCTGGTGTGGCTGGCGTGGCTGTGGACGCGCCGCGCCTGGGGCGACCGCGCCGGCCTCTATGCCGGGCTGTTTGTGCTCACCGCCATAGGGCCGTTCCTGTTCACACGCTTCATGATTCCTGAGGCGATGCTGAGCTTCTTTCTGCTGCTATCGCTTTATTGCTTCCTCTCGGGACTGGAGTCCAGCCGCCCCAGCCGCTTTTACTGCATGTGGGCCGCGCTGGCCCTGGCCACTCTGGCCAAGGGCCTGATGGCGCCCATCTTCCTAATCGCCGCCGGGGTGCCGTTTCTGCTGCTCACGGGCCAGTGGCGGCGCTGGCGCAATCTGAAGCTGTTCTCAGGCCCGCTGCTCTACCTGGCGATTGCCGCCCCGTGGCATATTCTCTGCGCCTTGGCCAACCCCGATCAGGGCCATCCGGTCGGCAATCACCCCACCATCGGCAACGTCCACGGCTTCCTCTACTTCTACTTCATCAACGAGCAGGTCGATCGCTTCTTCGGCACGCGTTATCCGGTGGACTACAACAAGCTGCCTGGCCCGCTCTACTGGTCGCTGCACCTGGTTTGGCTTTACCCATGGAGCCTGTTCCTGCCGGTGCTGGCGGTGGTGGCGTGGAAGACTCGGCACGGTTGGATGCAGCATCTGCGCCGCGATGCCGGCCAGACGGTAGACTTCTACCTCGACAATGCAGCTCGCGAAGATGTTGCCACTTACATCAAGAACCTCAAATTCCGCGTGCGCTCGGCGTGGCTGCTGGGTCTGTTTGCGGCATTCATCATCGTCTTCTTCTCGATTTCCACCAACCAGGAGTACTACACCTTCGAGGCGTGGACGCCAATTCTCATGCTCATCGCAGGCATGATCGCCGGCGTGGAAGAAGAAAATGCGGCGCGCGGGGCCGATGACCGTCCCTGCCCGGTTTCAACCAAATGGCTCAGCGGCGCACAGGCTGTCTTCGCGGCCATCGGCGTTCTGTCCGCCTGCGCGCTGGGCTGGGGCTTGTGGGTTTCGCGTAACGTGGCCCACCCGGGACAGATCGGCGACCTGCTGGCCCACCGCGATGTGGCTGGCTACACACTTTCCATGTCGCACATCTTCGATCTGACCGGCCGCTCGTTTGCCGCCTTGCGTCTACCGGCCTCTCTGGCCGCGATCGCACTGCTTGCCGGGGCGGTTGTGGGCTGGGCGATGCGGCGCAAGGGGCGCCACCTGGGCGCGACGCTCAGCATCGTCTTCTCCATGGGCCTCTTCCTGGTCGCCGCGCACATTGCCTTCGCAGAATTTGCGCCTATGCTGACCTCAAAACCGATGGCCGACACCATCATGGCCAAGGGCACGCCGGCGGACACCTTCATCATCTACGGGGACCAGTCGGATGCTTCGTCGGTGATTTTTTACACTAACAAATTCTTCCACGAGCGTCCCGCAGACATCGTGATGCCGCGCTGCGGCCAGGACAGCCAGGGATCGACGCTGCTCTGGGGCTCCTGCTACCCCGACGCGCCGGATATCTTCCTCAATGACGCCAGGCTTTCGCAGATGTGGGGCACCGGCAATCGCAAGTGGCTCTTCGCGCAGGGCCGCTACCGCGCCAAAGTCGAGCATTTGCTGGCCGGGAGGCTTTATCCGGTGGAGACGCTCTATGACAAAACTCTGTACACGGATCGGCCGGTGAAGTAGCGAGTCGGCAAGTCGGCCGGCTCACTGTTCCAGACGACGCACTGCAAGCTCTGATCCGGCAGGCGAGATGATTCAGGCCGGCTGCGCCTGGAGCGGCCCACATCTCGACCTGTGCCGGCGCCCAAGTCCCGAAGACCCAGGCATGGCAACTCAACCTCAAAGCTGTCTCACTTCACAAGGTAGCGCCACTGAAGTCAAGCCTCCACCGAACTCGAGCAATATCTCTCCGGGAGGTTCGAGTTGTGCCGTCTGAGGTATTGTCGGCCGTTTCAATATGCGAAGCGAATTCACCGTCACATCCTCGGCCACGCCGATTGAGAAAGTCGGATTCTCATCGGTCAGGATGGGAAGCTGGATCGGAACTGTATCCAATCTCTCTCCGTTGAGGTTTAGTTGAATGCGCGTAGCCGCGGGATCAGGCGCAATCACCAGCCCTGCATCCTGGCCGGGAGAGGGTTGCCATCGATAAAGCAGATGCGTCTCCGCTTGCTCCCCGCCCAGCTCTTCCGGCGAGAGACACCGCGCCCAAATGCGGATTTTGCCGATCCGCCCCGCGAAACCCCGGCCGCCCGCGATCAATCGTCCATCAGATTCGCTGTTCATGGCGAAATCGTTCCACTCGGCCGTCAACCTGCCGTCGATGAACATCTGCATCATGGCGCGACTTCGAGTGACAGCCAGGCGCACTCTGCGCGGCGGCAGCGACTCCGGCGCGTGCCATTCCTGCCCCTGTTCACGCTCGCCAATGACGCTGAAGAACGGCCGCCGCGCGTCGTCCAGACCGATGGCCCAGGAAGTTTGTCCTTCGCACCGGATCACATGGCACGAGGCTGCGGCCCGGGCAGCCGCCATAATCACTTCAACGGTGAATTCGCCTGCCATTTCGCCGCCGCGCCACTCCCCCAGATCGAGAACTTCGCGGCTACCCAGCACCACGTTCCAGCTTCGTTCAAACGTAGCCGCCAAATGAGCGCAAGAATTTGCAGGAACCAGCTGGCGGGACGCGACCGCGACAGTTCCCATTCCTGCGCAAAATCTCAGGCCCTGGACATCCTTGATGCTGCGACTGGCAATCCCGCTGAGGAGCGGGACGTTTTCCTTTTCGGAGCAAAGATTCCAGCCCTCGCCCTGCTCGTGAGAACTCTGGGGAAATCGCCAAGCCGCCACAAGGCCAGCTTCGTCTCCTCTGATCGCTTCAAGGGTATGCCGGTTCAAATCGTCTCGCGATAGCACCCTGTTCCAGATGGACATGCTCATGAGCGATCCGCAAAATGAGTAGTCGTTCAAAAAACTCGACGGGTCACGGAAACGTTCCGGCATCTGTCCAAAGACCAGGCATCCTCCGCCGGGAATCGATTGCCCCAGACCCAGAGTCGCCGAGAAGCGAGCTTCTCCCAGAGTTGCCGTGGAGTGCGCCAATGCCGCGGAAATGCTTGCCTGGCCATCGTCCTGAAAAACACGCAGACTGCCGGTTCGCCCATCCCAGGTTACGGCGATGCGCTGCCATTGGCTGTAATCGAGCCGGATGCCGGTCTCGCAGGATTGCCCCATTATGGCCACTGTGAGCCCCGCGCGCCCGTTCTCGTACAGAGCGAACGCGCAGCGATCGCCACTCTCCCGGGTATGGCTTCGATACGAGATCAGCGTGGGATACGACGCCGCCCGAAAAGGGCAGATAAGGCATTCCACGGTGAGGCGCTGTTCCGGAAACCCGACCATCCCGGGAACCATGAGCCAGCTTTGCGGCTTTCCGCGATGAAATGCGATTGAACCGACGGGGTCCAGAGTTACTGCATAGCGTGCGTGTACCGATCGCATGGTAAGCAGGGCACATGGAGCCGGATGGAGGCCGCACTGCGCCGAAACTTCGACCGTGAAGTCATGGTTCCATGCCGCACGGCGCAGCTCTCGTGTGGCGATCCGGGCCGCCTCCATCAGGACGCCTCCCACCACCGCACCGGCGGGTCTCCGGCATGCAAAGGCCGCACGAACCGGTAAGCGTCGAATGGCGCAGCGCTGATCTGCGTGTCGTAGGGGCGGCCGTGCCGTTCGAAGGCCCTGCGCACTACGGCACGCGTCTCGGCCGAGATAGCGGTCTCACACGCGTGAAATGCCTTGCGGAAGGAATGCCTTGGTTGAAAGAGGATATAGGTGTCTTGGCACCCGAAGCCGTAGCGCGAATTCGTTGCCGCATAACAGGACGAGAAGCTGTTGACGAATAATTTCTCACTCCCGTAGCAAAACGCCCAAGCCGGATCCTCAATCTCCTGGTGCATGCAATGTTCGCCCGAAGGATCGTGATCGCTCAGCCATTCCAGCACCAGCCGCGTAGTCCGCGCAAGATCCTCGAGAGTGGCCCCGTAGCGTTCTCCGCGCAACTCCAGAATGTATCCATCCAGCGACAACTCGTGGGCCAGATCAAGGAAGAGCTCAAAATCGGGCAGAATGTGCTTGAGGTTGGCGTCGAGCCCCGCTGCCCGATCCCAGTCCGGACAACCCCAGAGTCGCGATTGTGGCGAATAGACACACTGGGTATTCTGTTGCACGCGTTGGAAGCGTGAATGCGCCGGCGTGATTCCGCCCCAAGCGCCATAGTCGGCTATCGGCTTGCAGGTCGAACTTGCCATTCTGCTCAGGCTCCAAACGAGGCGCCATAGTCGGCAGCTCGGGCTTTGAGTTGCGTCTGGCTGTTAAAGCGGGTGATTGCGATCTTGATCAGGTCTGAAGAGAAGTCCTCGCGCGCGCGATAGGTTCCCATGTCTTTGGCGAGTCCCTCAGAGGTCAGTCCCAGGTACACGCGAATGCCTTCGCGTTTTTTCTTCTCCGCCAGTTGAATCACATCGGTGAGTCGCGGCGGCCGGTATGAGGGAGACCTCAAAGCTTCGGCATGCCACGGCGTGCCTTGGGCGTTGTACATTGGATTCAGCCTTATGGAAAAGGGAATTTCACGCTGTCCGCATTCCCGCGCGACGTAGTCGATCGACAGTTCCGCCTCCGCAATGGCATCTTCGTCAGTCATCGTCGGCGCGGGCTTAAAGAGCACATAAGTGGTCAATTCTGCGCCGGCAGAGGCTACGATGTCGAGCCCTTTCAGAAAAGCGGAGAGTGGCTCCCGCTTGCCCAGCACGACATCCCGCAGGTGCGGGTCCTGAGTCTCGAAACCGGTGAGAATGTCCAGTTTCTTACCGCAGGCCGTTCCCAACTCAGCCAGCCGTTCCTTTCGGATGAATTCCAGCCGGGTTTCCAACACCACTTTGCGAATGCGCGGCAGCACCCGCGTTGACTCGACGATCTGGGTCAGCGCTTCACGTGGAAAAGTGGTTTCATCGAAGACCGATCCTTCATTGGCAACGGTGAGGCGCTCCAGTACGCCGATCGAGTGCTTGACTTCGTGAATCACGTAGAGGAATTGCGCCAACACGTGTTCGGCGTCAACCCACTCGTGCGACGATTTGAAGGGCAGTGCGCAGAACTTGCACTGATACGCGCATCGCTTGGTGTTGAACAGAATCGCCAGATCCTGCTCGCCGAGAAAGTTGCGATGCAAGAAAAAGTGGGGTTGCGTTTTGACCGGCGCCGAAGTTCCCATGGGCTTGGGGGGGCCGAATTGCCGGTACAATTCCCGTATCGAATCTGTGGGACCCATAGTTACGGTCCCGTTCTGGACGTTCAACATTGCGGTCTCCTTTTCTGTTTGCTTCGTTGGTAGGCGCTTAATACGATGGCTTTGAGCAGGGCAGCGTGACCAATGCCGGTCCAGGTTCCGGACCAGGTTCGCGTAGATGGAATCAACGAAGGGTTAGGGTTTGCCTCCAGGAATGCCCACTCGCCCGAGGGCGTCAGCCTCACATCCAGCCGTCCGAAATCGCGCAATTCAAGAGCGGTGACGGTTCGCAAGGTGAGTTCCGTAATCCGCTGGCGTTGACTTCTGGTCAGGTTGGCCGAGCCTACGCGGCGCAGTACGCTGCGTCTATACTGAGGGTCCATCTTGAAACGCGTGCAGGCCAGAAAAGCCCGCGACCCGCTGCGGAGGAAGTATTCGCGGGGAAACAGCACGCGGTCGCCGACAAAGTTCACCAGCATTTCTCGGCCACCAACATATTCCTCGCAAATCACATCTTCGACGCCCATGCGGAATAAGCGTCTTACCTGGTTTTGCAGCGCTTTCCGGGAGCGAACCAGGGATGCCCTCGTGATCTCCTCGGAAGAATCGCCGAATCGTGGCTTCACCACCAGCGGAAAACGAATTTCGGCTGGTGGGTTGCGGTTTTCGCGATCGATCACGAAGAACTCAGGAGTGCGGAAGCCTTCGCGTCCGGCAATGAGCTTGCTGTACGCCTTGTCGCGGCACAACATGAGCCCCCGCGCACCTGGTCCGGTATAGCTGATTCCCAGCAGGTCCAGCAGAGCAACGACATGGGTGTCCCAGGCTCGGTTGGAATTGGCGTGCTCGGTCAAATTGAAAACCACGTCCGGCTTTTCTCGCGCCGCCCAATCGATGAGATCCGCCGGCCCCTCGAATTTTTTGATCACTACCCGCCTTGCCAGGCGCCGCAGTCCCTCCACTACGTGACGATCGGGCTGCCCCGCGGCGAATTGCAGCGACTTGCCGATGAATACCTCGGAGTCTGCGAGCACGGCGACATTCAGGTTCAGCATCACGATTTCCTGTGCCTCTTCACGGGCCGGCGCGTAGGCGAGACGCTGGTAATGTCAAAACTGACCGCGATGCGCGGCGAGTCTGAGAGGTTAGGCGATACATCGTGCGGCAGCCATGACGGAAACACGACCAGCGCTCCGGCTTCGGGCTGGTACGACCGGATGTGCTGCGTATAGGGAGTTTCTTCGCGAAGCGGTGGGCGCAGCATGCGCACGTCTGCCCGCGGGTCGTGAAAGTTCAGGGCTGCGGAGGGATCGGGCGACTGCAGGTAATACACGCCGCTAAAAAAGCAGTCGGGATGCCGATGCACGAAGTTGTAGGCGAATTTCTGATTGCGGACTGCCCACATTGAGGCGATAACGAAGCGATGCTGCTTGGTATCCAGCTTTAAAACCGAAGCGACTTCCGTCTCGATCAGCCGCAGTGCCAACCGGGCCAGAGGCGCGAATGCGGGGCGGCATTGCAGATCGTCGCGACTGTGCCACCCAAGCACATTCGAGCGTTCAAGCGCCGGTTCGGCACCGTAAAGCGTCTCGACTTCACGAAGCATCCGCGCATTTTCACGCTCGAAGCCCGTCAATCGTGTCCGCCATACAGGCGTCGGGAAGAGGCATTCCAGCCGCATCTTCAAGTCACTGCGGTTGCTCACGAATTCCTCCACTCTGTGCCCAACGCAGCGAGAATTGCCGGGAGGTTTGAGTCAAGGTGATGCGGGTCCAGCAGTTCGTTGTGTGGGCCCAGGGCCTGCCGGGACCGAAAGGATCGCGTGCTCGCTGCACGCCATTTCTCGATTAAATCCTGATCAGGAGGCTCGGCCAGCAGCAGTTCGATTTCGGCATTCACGGTCTCTCTACACCGCACATTTGCGAGAAATGTTCCATAGGCCCGGACCCGCTTGATGAGCCGATCCTTTTCGTCTTCGCGCGTCAGATAACCGTGCAATCTCGGGTCGGCCAGGCACTCACTGACCGTCGACTCGATTTCAGCAGGGCTGTAGTAGTTGGGCGAAGTGGGTCTGTCGGCATCCAGAAGTACCAGTTTGTCCACCGAACCGCCGCGCGATTCGATCTCCTGCGCCACCAGGAATGCCAGCGCTCCGCCGGCGGAGTATCCGCACAGGCGCGCGGCTTTTCCCTCTGTAATCTGTTGGATCGTTTCGGCGTATTGCGCAACCCGTCCGGCACCTTCGATGAAATCGAATCCGTATATCGTGTACTCTCTTACCCGCCGGGCGAGCGATGCGAAGCTCCAGGCGAAACCGGTGATTGGGGGAAAGCAAAACAGTGCGGGCGCGCCGGAGAGATTGAGCCGGGTTACGTAGGATGGTACCGCCGCTCCGCGCCTGGAAAGAAATAACGCCTGTTCCTCGATGGTTTGTGACAAGTAGATCTCCGCAATCGGAAGTGCGAGGCCCATGTCCCGGCTCACCTGCATGGAAAGCGTAACTGTTTTCAGGCTGTGACCGCCGATTCGAAAGAAATTATCGGTTACGCCGACATTGGACACTCCCAACACATCCTGCCAGATCCTCAGCAACTGTCCTTCGATCTCGCTTCGCGGCGCCACGTGCTTGACGCCGTCTTCGACGCTGCGCATCGCCGCCAGCGCCTTGCGATCCACTTTGCCGTGACTATTGTGCGGAAGCCGCTCTACGGAGAAGAATTGAGAAGGAATCATGTAGTCCGGCAGCACGCGTTCCAACTGATCCCGCAGCCAGTCGGCGCGCACCGCCGCCGGGCCGGCAACGTAGGCGCAAAGGAGTGGCGCTCCCGAGGAGTCCTCGCAGATGTCCACGGCGGCTTCGCGAACGCCGTCAAGACACTGCAACTGCGCCTCGATCTCTCCCGGCTCCGTCCTATGACCACGAATCTTAATCTGCCGGTCAGCGCGGCCCGCAAACACGATATCGCCGGAATCCAACTCACGAGCCAGATCGCCGGTGCGATAGATTCGCTCTCCCCGGCGGAGAGGATGGGCCACGAACTTGCGGCTGGTAAGATCGCTGTCGCCTAAATAGCCTCGCGCCAGCCCGACCCCGGCCATGCATAGCTCACCAACCACGCCGGGCGGCTCCAGATGACCGCCGGAATCCATGATGAAGCATTCCATGTTGTGAATGGGCCGTCCAATGGGCGGGGGCTGTAACGACGCGATTTCGGCTTTTGTCACTTCGTGACAGAGTGCAATGTCGGTGCATTCGGTGGGACCGTATATGTTTGTCAACCGGCAGCGACAGTCGGGAGAGAGCAGCCAGGGAGCAAGTTTGGAAAGATCCATGGGTTCGCCGCCCAGAGCCAGGCACCGTACCGAAGCCAGCTCGGCGTATCCCGACGGCGCCGCCAGTTCCAATACTGGATACAGCACGCTGGGTACGCCCGGATTGATGACCTCGACCCGATTGCGTCGAATGCATTCCAGCAATCGTGCCGGGTCAAACGGTCCTTCCTCCAGAAGCACCACCGTCCCGCCGGCGATAAGCGGCGCCAGGAAGTTTTTGATGGAGGCATCAAAGCTGATGGGAATTGTCTGAATCACCGCTGTGCCTTCTCCAATGCCGGCAAACTCGCGATACCAGCAACAGAGATTTACAAGCGACCGCATCTCGACCTCGACTCCTTTGGGCTGTCCCGTTGAACCGGATGTGAAAATGACGTAGGCAACGTCATCTGGCGACAGGGCCGAAGAAAAGGCCTGGCACGAAGTTGCAGTCAAATCGCCGCGGTCCAATATCTCTTTCGCGCGCGCCCGCTCACTGGGCGGGAAGGGCAGCCCGGTTCTATCCACTCTGAGAATGGCGTCGAAGCTGTAATGAGTGAGCTCGTTGTCCGCCCCGCCGCGGATATCGGAGAACTCAATGGACGAGATTTCCGGGAAGGCGCTACAGAGCCACTCGATCATGGCGCGGGAAACGAAAAGTCCTTCGACGTCGCGAGCCGCCCGGTCACGCCGGTCCAGGTCCCACAGGCTGCCCAAAAAGATGAATCCCTGACTGCCCAATCGCCCGATCGACCGGTGGATCACCTGACGCAGGTAGTTCGGCCCGGGAAAACTTTGCGCCACGCTGTTCAGAATCACGGCGTCGAAGCCGTCGCCGGCCAGCTCGATTTCGTCCGCCGCCATTTGCCGCAGATCAACATTCTTCAGTTCCAAGGCCGCACATTCGCGCCTGGTCCATTGCAAAGCGCCGCCAGACAGATCTGTCCCGCAGTAATGCGCGACTGCGGGCGCAAGACGGAGCAGGGTGATCCCGCTGCCGCAACCGATCTCGAGCACGCGGCTATCCGGACGCAACATGGGCAGGATTTTTTCCGCTGCGTTTTCGGCATACTCGCTCATCAGGCTGCGAGACAGCCATTGTCCGGTGAAAGCGCTCTTCCATCCTCCCGCCGCGATGCGATCGGTTGCGGATTCGGCGATATGGTCCCATAACTGCTCGCTCATGCGCCCGCCTGCCGGCTCTACTTCTTCACGCCAGTCTTCCGAGTCCGCGCAGATCAGCACCGCAATCGACCGGGTTTCCCATAGCAGCGCCTGTGCTTGCGGCAAATAACGTGCTTGCGTGAGTAATACCCGAACCGGCGCCTGCCGGACAATCGCTTGAATGCGCTCGTGTGGCAATGCCGGGTTCGCCGGAACATAGGCGCTTCCCGACTTCAGAACGCCGAGCAGCGCCGCCAACAGGTTCCAATCCCGGTCGAGCATCACTGCGACGTAGCTGCCTGGACCAGCACCTTTGGCGGCCAGCAGGCGCGCGTAACGATTCGACTCCTCATCCAGTTCCCGATAGGAAAACGCCCGTTCGCCGATTCTCACCGCTGTCGCGTCGCCGCGGCGCGCCGCATGCTCCGCGAACATCTCCACAATGGAAAGGTGCAGTGGGTGATCGCGACGGGAATCCTCGAACCGGTCTGCGTTCGGGGCCAAATCGAAATGAAGCTCCGAGATCCTCACCAGATACTGCCTCCTACGGCCCTTGCCACGTTGGTCAGAAAGTCCAGGTATCGGAGGATGGTCGCCCGGCGGAAAAGGCGCGTATCGTATTCCAACATCCACCGCACTTCGGTCCCCATATCCCAAACGAACAGCGTCAGATCAAACTTCGAGGTTTCGAATGCATGTCTCTCCAGCCGGGAGGGGTGAAGAATAGGCCGTGCAATCGGAGCCGGGGCATCGGCAAGATTCAGATCAGAAAAATTCTGGAACGCGTACACCACGTTGAACAGCGGTTGCGAAACTCCCCTCCGCTCGACGGCAAGATCGCGAATGAGAAGGTCGACTGGATAGTCCTGATGGTCAAAGGCGCCGTATGCAGTGCGGATCACTCCGTCCAGCGTTTCCTCCAGGGATGGATCTTCGGAAAATACTGCCCGGATGGCGACCAGGTTTACAAAAAATCCAATCACTTGCTCCAGATCGCTGTGCGTCCGGTTTGCAACCCCCAGCCCCACACAGAAGTCGGTCTGTTTCGTCAGGCGATAAAGGAAGATCTGATATACCGCCAGCATCACCAGGGACAAGGTTGTCTGGCGCTGAATGGCGACGCCTCTGAGCATTTGCGACACATCGTGGGGCACGACCATCTCTGCCGACGCCCCCTCAAATCTGCCGCCAACCTCGGCGCGGAAGTCATAGGGCAGATTGAGGTGCGTGGGAACATCGCGCATTTGCTCGATCCAATATTTCCTCTCGCGCTCAAAGTTTCGGGCGTTATGCCATTGCGAGTAGTCGCGATAGCGAACCCGCAGCGGGGGCAATGAAATCTCCTCCCCGGCATCGTAGAGCGCACTGAGCTCCCGAAACAGCACGGTCAGAGACCATCCGTCCGCGATGATGTGGTGCAATGCAAGCAGGAGTATGCTGCGCTCTTCGCTTATCCGAACCACGCTGGCGCGCATCAATGGAGCTCTGTCGAGGACAAACGGCAGGGCGGCATCTTCTTCCGCGAGTGATTGCGTTTTTGCTTCCGGATTCGCGAAGCCCCTGAGATCCACGACGTCGACGCTGAACTCAAGCGACGGCTCGATGAATTGCCGCGGCTCAAATTCTACGAGCCGGAATGACGTTCGCAATGACTCATGTCTCTGAATCAGCATGCGGAAGGCGTGGTTCAGCCGCTCGACATCCACTTCCCCGTCTACGCCAAATATCATCGGGATGTTGTACGCCGAGTCGCCACCTTCCAAATGATTCAAAAGCCAAATCCGCTTCTGCGCGTGGGATAATTCGTAATTCGCGCGGTCCTCGGCCTTCATGGTCGGAGAGCTTTCCGGGGTCGCCTGTCTCAGGTGCCTGGCCAAGCCGAGAACCGTCGGCTGCTCCATGAATTCGCGGAAGGCGACCCGTACGCCGAAGCGCTGCCAGATTCGTGCCAGCAGTTGCGCCGCCTTCAAACTGTGCCCGCCGAGCCTGAAAAAGTTGTCGGCGACCCCGATTTCATCCTGCCCCAGAACCGAGCCGAACTCACGCGCCAGTTCTCTTTCCAAATCGTCAGATGGAGATCCCAGGGGCGCGGTTCGATGCTGGACCACGGATACTTCCCGCAAGGCCAAGCGATCGATTTTGCCGTTGGTTGTCAGCGGCAACGAATGGCGCCACACGAAGTCGAATGGCAGCATCCATTGCGGTAGCCTCTTGGCCAGTGCAGCGCGAAGTGCTTCCGGATCGAGCGGTGCGGCCGATTCGTAAAACGCCGTCAGCATCACATCGGCGCTGGAATCGCCCCCCGCCACCGCGACCGCGCGCCGGACGCCGGCAACGTGTTCCAGGTGCGTACCAATTTCATCCAGTTCTACGCGGTAACCGCGAATCTTCACCTGATGGTCTTGACGTCCGTGAAATTCGAGGTAACCGTCCGGCCGCCAGCGCCCCCAGTCGCCGGTGCGATACATGCGCTCATCCGCACGGAACGGGTGGGGTACAAAACGCTGCGCCGTCAGCCCGGCATCGTTCAGGTAACCGCGCGCCAGGCCCTTTCCCGCCACGCAAATCTCTCCTAATGCACCCTCTGTCGCGCAGCGCATTTGCGGGTCGAGAACCAGAACTTCGGTTCCCGGTACAGGTTTGCCGATGGGAATCGAAGTCTGGCGCATATCGAACGCGGCGGTCACGTCGAAATACGTGCTGTCCACACAGTTCTCGGTGGGGCCATACATGTTCGTGATCACTACGCCATTGGCGCGCGGGTTTTCGAAAAATCGCCTGATGCCGGCGAGCGGGGCAGCCTCACCGCCGGTCACAATCCGGCGCAGCGACAAGGGCATGCGTTCCGCCAGTCCCACATCGATCAGCGTCGCCAGCAGCGGCGACACTACATTGCAGTGTGTAATCTCGTGTTCATTGAGGAAGTCGATAAATGCGGCCGGATCGCGCGAAACATCGCTGGAGGTTACGAATAAAGTCGCTCCGTTCGCCAGGCATGAGAAGACCTGCTGCGCAGCGGCATCAAAGACAAACGACGCCGACAACGCCTCGCGCACGCAGTCTCCGCCCTCTGCATAAAGGATCGGCTCCAGAGACTCAATCAGGTTGCTGATACTCCGATGTTCCATCAGCACGCCCTTCGGAGCGCCCGTCGATCCCGACGTGTAGAAGATATAAACGAGATCACGGGGCGATAATTGCCGCTCTGGCCGCTGCGCCGTGGGCCGGATATCTTCTACGAAGCACAGAGGAACCTCCTCGGTTCCGGCATACGAGCCATGCGCCGGATGCCGCGAGGTCAGCACGGCGCGGCACTGGCTGTCGCCGAGGATCATTCGTATGCGATCGGATGGGTAGGTCGGGTCGATGGGAACGAAACACCCCCCACTCTTCATTACTCCGAGCATCGCGGCAATAACCTGATGGCCTCGTTCCATAAGAATCGCCACCGGCTTGTCGGCTCCAACGCCGTACTCCTCCGACAGCCGCCATGCAATGCCGTTCGCCGTTGCATCCAGCGATGCGCGCGTGAGCCGTATGTCACCAAATCTGACGGCGATGGAATCGGGTTCCATCTCCGCCCGGCGTTCGATCCCATCCAACACCGTCTCCACCCCGGAGTCCGCATACCTGGCAGGCGCGCTCAACCGTCCCTCCGGTAAACCCGATCTTGAACCACGAAGAAATTGATACCCGACCCGTGGGTGAACTCGCAAAGGTCGCTCAGCCGGTTGATGAAGCCGCGGCCTTTGAAATTCAGTGAGGTGTTACAAAGAACACCGTAGCCAGTCAGCCGCTTAAACGCACGCAGCAGCGAATAGAGCCGAGGGTTCTGTTTCTCATTCACAGACTGCACGCGGGCGCTGCCGTCTACGTGCGTGACCGCGCCCAGGGCACCATTCCGCACGTTGTTGAAGAAAAGCATGTACGGGTCGGGACGCCCGCATTCGAAGTGGACATCTAAATCCTCTTCCAGGCACACCGGCGCCACCGGCCGATAATTTTCCCGCCCCTTGATGTGGTTCAGCCGGTCGCGCATGGAAGAGTGGAAGGGCGCCGCAAGCAAGGACCGATTCCCGAGAGCGCGGGGACCCATTTCGCATCGCCCCTGCACCCATCCGACCACGGCTCCGTCCGCCAATTCCCCGGCAATTTGATCGATATCGAGAGGTGACAAGTCGAATCCGTGCGACGCAAAATCGCATTCAAATTCCTGTCCTGCGTAAACGTCCCACTCGATTTTGGCGTTTCCGGTGTAATACCACTGCGCGTCGATGGCGGTGCCCACGGCTGAGCCTGAATCGTTAGTGCAAGGCGGCACAAACACGTCGCTGAACAACCCGCAATCCCGCCATTTGCTGTTCCATTCACAGTTGAGGCCACAGCCTCCGGCGATAAGTAGAGGCAGCCCCGGCCGTATATGTTGGCGCGCGAACTGGTAAAACCGGTCAAAGATAGCATTGGAGAACTTCCCCGCCATGTTCTTGAAGGCCTCAGACTCCACGCCGCAGTCGTAGAGGTGCGACCATTTCAATTCGGCTTTGGCGGTGCTCAACAGGATGCCGTCTTTGGCCAGCAGGTAATCGGAAAGCGCCTGCTCGCTCTCCGACATGGGGCTGCGATCAGAAAAAGCGGCCAGGGCCATCAGCTTTCCCGCATCGCCAAACCGAAAATGTCCTTTCAGATTTGGAAAGGAGGGATCCGCGATGGTAAACAGGTACGAATACTTATTCCCCGGATCGGTAAGCACGTGGCCTAACGGGGAAAAATTGACTCGCTCATCGCAATAGTAAAAGTCACCTATATTGCCTTCCCAGACCAGCACATAACAAGGTTCAAATTGAGGAAATGGCGACAGTCCGTAGGCACACATCAGATGCGACCGCTCATGGCTCGACGAGAAATACCTGACCCGCTTGCCCATGAAGTTCCGCTCTTCGGAGCGGATCAGCTCCGCACCCGCTCCGAAATAGCCGGCCTCGCAGGGGCGCTCCACGGAATGCCACCCCTTCACCCATCCGCTGACAGCAACGACGTCGGGAATGCATTCCAGCCGCTCAGCGGCGTTCATGAGCGTGGTCGGCGTGACGTATTCATACCGCGGAAATGAATCCTTCTCCGCCTCGACTGAAAACAGTAGAGAGGAATTGCGAACGGCCGCGACCTGGCCGTCATGACCCGGTTTGAACGACAGGATGTCCATCCCGCACCTCGAAGGGGAACCGCTTCACCGGGCGGCCATGGCCGCGCTCAGAGATTCTTCATTCAGGGAAAAAATTGTCATTGCGCACTTTACGAGGGAATCGGAACAACTCGCGCTTCCAAAACTCTGGGGTGGAATTCGACGGGCTGCCAAGGTGCGATATCCCGGCGGCAGTTGCTCCCACCGGCTCAACATGCCACAAGACGGATCAGGCGCGGCGTAATAGACATTCCGGATGCCGCTGTTGATCAAAAGAACAGTGCACATTGGACAGCACTCCAGTGAAGAAAACATCGTCATGTCGGAGACATCGCCGGAGGTATTCGTGTTCGACTCGTATGCTTCGAGCGCGCGCGCCTCGGCGTGGTAAGCGCCTCGTATGTTCGGTCGGAACGCCTGGTTGCGGCCCTCCGCGACGACCTCTCCGTCGCGCACAATCACCGCTCCAACACCGAAATTTCCCTCGTTAACGCTTTCCAGGGCCAGGACGCATGTGTACCAGACCATCAAATCGTGCGGATCAGGGGAAAGCCGCCAATTCCTGAGGCGTTCTCGCCACACTTCCAGTTCGCCGTCGCGCGCTGACCATGACTCCAGGCGCGCCAGTCCTCGGTCCCAGAGGGTGTGCCCCTCGCTACTTTTAGCCACCATGGGGAAAGGGTGGGAATCCTCCGGCAGTAAAGATTAAAGTCAATACTCGTTCGAAATTCTGCAGACTGTCAAGTGCCAGATACGGTTCCGCCTTACGCATTGCCGCGCGCAATGTTGCATGGTTTGTCATTCAAATGGCGGCCCGGCCGGCTACAGGTGGATTTCCCGAAAGTCCGCGCGGCGCCTGAAGCCTTCCCGAATACGACGGCCCATGCTTCGACTTCGATCGTTGCAGGCAGGGTCCGCACCAGAAAAACGCGCTCATCGACCTTAATTGAGGCCGCATTCGCTTCGCCGACAAAAAAACGGCGGGATGGTTGAACCACCCCGCCATTTCCTTGAATCGCCAGGTTGTGAAGAAAGAGGGCGGAGTCATCCGGCGTCTCCGCATCCAAGTCGCCAGCTCCGCTATAGCTGGTTCATGGTCTGCAGAAACTCGGCGTTGTTTCGTACTTTTTCCAGCCGGCTGATGAGCAACTCCATAGCTTCGACCGGCGAGAGGGGGTTGAGGACCTTGCGCATGACCCAAATACGCGACAGGTCGTCCTTGGGAATGAGCAGCTCTTCCTTGCGCGTGCCGGAGCGCTGGATGTCGATGGCCGGAAAGACGCGCTTGTCGACCAATTTGCGGTCGAGGATGATTTCCATGTTGCCGGTGCCCTTGAACTCTTCGAAGATGACCTCGTCCATGCGCGAGCCGGTATCGACCAGGGCG
This sequence comes from Acidobacteriaceae bacterium, assembly GCA_030038435.1. Classification (GTDB taxonomy): domain Bacteria; phylum Acidobacteriota; class Terriglobia; order Terriglobales; family Acidobacteriaceae; genus Telmatobacter. The sequence goes on from JASHOY010000192.1 coordinate 41,567, forward strand.
GTGGCGATGATGGTCAGCGAGCCGCCTTCTTCGATGTTGCGCGCCGCGCCAAAGAAGCGCTTGGGCCGCTGCAGGGCGTTGGAGTCCACGCCGCCGGAGAGCACTTTGCCCGATGGCGGCACGATGGTGTTGTAGGCGCGGGCCAGACGGGTGATGGAATCGAGCAGGATCACTACGTCACGCTTGTGCTCGACCAGGCGCTTGGCCTTCTCGATGACCATTTCGGCCACCTGCACGTGGCGGGCGGCGGGCTCGTCGAAGGTGGAGCTGATCACTTCGCCCTTCACCGAGCGCTGCATGTCGGTGACTTCTTCGGGCCGCTCGTCGATGAGCAGCACGATCAGCACCACTTCCGGATGATTGGTGGTGATGGAGTTGGCGATGGACTGCAGCAGCATGGTCTTGCCGGTGCGCGGCGGTGCGACGATGAGGCCGCGCTGGCCCTTGCCGACGGGCGTAAGCAGGTCCATGACCCGGCCGCTGGTGCCCTCGCGCGTGGTCTCCATCTTGATGCGTTCCTGGGGATAGAGCGGGGTGAGGTTGTCGAAGAGGATCTTGTTGCGCGTCTCTTCCGGCGACTCGAAGTTGATGGCTTCGATCTTGACCAGAGCGAAATATTTTTCGCCCTCGTGGGGCGGGCGCACGTTGCCGCTGATGGAGTCGCCGGTCTTGAGGTCGAACTTGCGAATCTGCGACGGGGAGACGTAAATGTCGTCGGGGCCGGGCAAATAGTTGTAATCGGGCGAGCGCAGGAAGCCGTAGCCGTCGGGCAGAATTTCCAGCACGCCCTCGGCGAAGATGTGGCCTTCTTTTTCGCTCTGCGCCTGGAGGATCTTGAAGATCAGGTCCTGTTTGCGGAGGCCGCTGGTTCCGGGTATTTCGAGCGTCCGCGCGATGCGGCTCAGCTCGGTGATGTTTTTCTCTTTGAGTTCGGCGATGGTCATGTTCACCTGCGCGAGGCGGGATGTGGTTGAGGAAGTAAGTACTGAAGAGGGAAGAACTCCTGGGAATACTGGACGAGCTCAGAAACCCAGCCGGCGCAGGCCAGCCTGTAACCGTGACCCGAACTTATTTGGAGAAGCTCAACATCGGAGGAAAGTGAGGCCTCCAGTTCAGAAGGCCCCCGTGGTAGTGTACCTGTTCAACCCTGTTATATGAAAAACGGTGTCAGGCGGCGCGGCGCCGCTCCACCGGCTGCACTGCGGAAGTCTCTGCGGAGGGCCCAGTCCCCGGATTAGCTGAATGAAACCGCACCAATACTTCGTTGGTGGTATCCTGCAACCGCGTATTCGGCTTGTGCAGCTTACGGGTCGCCTTGCTCGCCAGTTGGCAGAGCTGGTAGCGGTTGGACACATGAGAAAGTGCCCCAAAAACCAAATCGGAACGCATTGCGAATCACTCCTTCGTCTGTTGCCTGCCCGGTCGGTACTACTTGGCGCCGCCGATGCAGCCGGGAAAGCCGCAGATATCGGCTCCCATTTGACCATCCTTCATTTCACTTAGACGCACCAACCCGCCGTCCCGTTCCAAATATTGACGGATCATAAAGTCAAGCGGAACAGTGGCCAAACTGGCGAGCAGACTGTACTCTCGGTGCCCTGTGCTCCAGCGTTCCACTTCCGATAAGCATCAAACACGCTACAGCAGCACGGACCGAGACGTTGCTCAATGTATGATGCTGGAAATGGCTGATGGGCACACCCGATCGCGCAGCGCAATCTGCCCTATATGGATGGCTCTATCGAGAGTATACCCCGAGGGCGTCAAGGTCAACATTTTTCTGCGCCCCCACCCTTGCCGTTTCCGGGATTTGGCACTGCGCGGGGTGTCGTCGACAACTACTTTAAAATCAATTGCGTACTTGGCTTGGTGCGAATGCAAAGTCGCCATTGAGGCTACGCCGGACGGCTTTCGGCGGCCGCAAAAGACGTGGTTTTCCAGAGTGCAAAGAAACATTTTCATGTTCGCCATCGATCCGGCGATTGGATCTGGCCTCTCAAATTGAACTTCTCCCCGCGCTCAGGCCCAGTAGCTGCGATCCAGGGTCCGGTATTGAATGGCCTCGGCCAGGTGCGCCACGGTGAGCGGCTCCGCCCCTTCCAGGTCAGCAATGGTCCGGGCCACCTTGAGAATGCGGTCGTGCGCCCGGGCGGTCAGTCCCTGCTGCTGCATTGCCCGCTCCAGCAGCCGCTCGGCATCCGGACCCAGCTCGCAGTAGGCGCGAATCTGCCGGGTGGTCATCTGCGCATTGGCAAAGATCTTCTCGCCATGTTTTCTGAACCGTTCCCGCTGTCGCTCCCGGGCGGCCATCACCCGGTCGCGAATGTGGACTGACCCTTCCGCCGCCGCCCCGCCGCGCAGCTCCTTGTACTGCACCGCCGGTACTTCGATGTGAATATCGATGCGGTCGAGCAACGGGCCGGAGATTTTGGCCACGTAGCGCTGGATCATCGGCGGCGTGCACAGGCACTCGCGCGACTTGTCATTGAAGAATCCGCAGGGGCAGGGATTCATAGCGGCGGCGAGCATGAAGCGCGCCGGAAAACTCAGCGACATGGAGGCACGCGCAATGGTCACGGTGTGGTCTTCGAGCGGCTGCCGCATCACTTCCAGCACGTTGCGCGGAAATTCGGGCAGCTCGTCCAGAAAGAGGAGCCCGTTATGCGCGAGCGAAACTTCACCGGGCCGCGGCACGATTCCGCCGCCGATCAGGCCAGCGTCAGAAATGGTATGGTGCGGCGAGCGAAAGGGCCGCTGCGTGACCAGGCCGGCCGCAGGATCGAGCACCCCGGCCACAGAGTGAATCTTGGTTGTTTCCAGCGCTTCGTCAAAGCTCAACGGCGCCAGAATCGACGGCAGCCGCTTTGCCAGCATCGTCTTTCCGGAACCGGGTGGCCCGATCATCAGGATGTTGTGACTGCCGGCTGCGGCCACTTCGAGCGCACGTTTGGCGGTCTGCTGTCCGCGCACATCGCAAAAGTCCACGCTGAAGTGCTGCAGCTCGCCGAGCAGAGTTTCGGTCGATACGCGAAACGGCTCGCGCTGAATCACGCCCAGCACCGTGCCATTGAGAAGTTCAAGTACGTCAGTGAGCGATGCGACGGGATAGACATTCACACCCTCGACCACCGCTGCCTCCGGCGCATTGGCTGCAGGCAGAATCAGGTTGGGGATACCTTTCTCGCGCGCCATGATGGCAACCGGCAACATGCCGGGCACGGGTCGAACGCTGCCATCGAGTCCCAGTTCCCCCACCAGCAGGAAACGGCTCAGGTCATCGATGCGCAGCGCGCCATAAGCGCCCAATATGCCCACAGCGATGGGCAGATCGAAGCCCGAGCCTTCCTTCTTCAAATCCGCCGGCGCCAGGTTGATGGTGATAAACGTAGGCGGAATTAAATAGCCGGAGTTCTTGACGGCCGCGCGCACCCGGTCGCGGCTCTCGCGCACCGCCGCATCGGGCAGGCCCACGGTGTGAAAGTGATCCTGATCCGTGACCACTCCGCTATAGTCGACTTCGACGTCGATCAGATTCGCATCGATGCCGTACACCGCCGCGCTGAGGGCCTTGAAAAGCATGTTGGAAAGATGAAGCGAGTGTAACAGAACCAGGGGGCAGGGGGCAGGGGCCAAGGATCAGAAGTTAGTCATCAGTAACATCGGGCTTTCGAAAAACTTTGCGACGGCACTGCCTGCGAATCGCTCTTTTCCGCGGGCGGCTTGCGGTTCCACTGTTCAACTCGATACCGCTTCACTACAATACTCAACCATGCCGACCAGTCTCTTCGATCTCTACAAGATCGGCGTCGGTCCCTCCAGCTCCCACACCATGGGGCCGATGCGTGCGGCTTGCCGTTTCGCCCGCGAACTCGCCGAGCGAGGCGTTCTTGACGGGGTGGAGCGCGTGCGCGTGGAACTCTTCGGCTCGCTGGCTCTCACCGGACTTGGTCATGCCACCGACCGCGCCGTTCTTCTCGGACTGGCCGGCAATGAACCTGCTTCCATCGATCCAGCGCAGATGGAATTGACCGTTGCGGAGATCCGTTCGCTGAGGCTCATTCATCTTGCCGGCACAAGGCCCATCGCCTTTCACGAAACGCGAGACCTGGTCTTCAATCGCGAGCAGATGTTCCCGCCGGGCGCGCAGATGCAGCATCCCAACGGCCTGCGCCTGGCTGCCTTCGACGCAGCCGGCGCTATCCTCGACGAGCGGACGTTCTTTTCGGTCGGCGGCGGATTTATCGTCGAGGATTCCTTTGCCTGCGCAGCCGCAAACCAAGCAATCGCGGAGAAACTTCAGGCCGTAACGCCATTCCCTTTTCGCAGCGCTGCCGAGCTTCTCGCCATCGCGCACGCCAACGAACTCTCCATCAGTCAGCTCATGCTGGAAAATGAGTGCGCGCTGGTCGCGCACGACGCGTCCTTCGCGCCGGTCGAGATCGTCCGCGAGGGCATCGATAAAATCTGGAGCGCAATGCAAGCATGCGTGGAACGGGGCGTTGCCGCGGAGGGCATTCTGCCCGGCGGCCTGAACGTGCGCCGCCGCGCGCATCGTCTTGCCGAACGGTTGCGCGAGAGGGAAGCGACCGGGCTGCACAGCGATCCGCTCGCGCCGCTCGACTGGGTCACGGTCTACGCCATGGCGGTGAACGAAGAGAATGCTGCAGGCGGGCGCGTGGTGACGGCTCCCACCAATGGCGCCGCCGGCGTTGTGCCCGCGGTGGCTCTCTACTACGACCGCTTCGTTCCCGAATCGGATCACGAAGGCATGGTGCGTTTCTTTCTCACCTCTGCGGCCATCGGCATTCTCTACAAAGAGAATGCTTCGATCAGCGGCGCCGAAGTCGGCTGCCAGGGTGAGGTGGGCGTTGCCTGCTCGATGGCTGCCGGCGGCCTCACCGCGGCGCTGGGAGGGAGCAACGGACAGATTGAACATGCCGCTGAAATCGCCATGGAGCACAACCTCGGCATGACCTGCGACCCTATCGGCGGACTGGTGCAGATTCCTTGCATCGAACGCAACGCGATGGGTGCGGTCAAAGCTGTGCATGCTTCACGTATCGCCCTCAACGAAGCCGAAACGCACAAGGTCTCGCTCGATCAGGTGATCCGCACCATGTATCTAACCGGCCTCGATATGCAATCGCGATACAAGGAAACCAGCCAGGCCGGACTCGCCTTGAACATCATCGCCTGCTGAAGGCGGAAGGGCACATGCATCTCGCATTCGACTCGATCGACGCAGTTCTTACGGTTATGAATTCCGCTTGCCGCGTTCCGATGCACTTCCCATTTCGCTCTTGCGCTCATCGGAAGCGTCGCTCAAGAAAAAGTTGTTGCTCTTTTTTCCACTCTCATGTCGTTTTTCTCTTGACACCGATGAAAGTTAAATCTATACATTCTTCAACTGCAATGTAACGATTGCAGAATCGATGCAACCCATCGAAAAGGGAGAATAGGCAAATGGCAACAAAGAAAGCAGCCAAAAAGGCACCCGCGAAGAAGGCCGCCAAGAAGGCCGCCAAGAAAAAGTAACGGGTCAACCAACCAAAAGGCAACACTCGAGGGGGACGCTTCAAGCGCCCCCCTCGGTGTTTTTGCGCAAGACTGAACTTTGATCAGAGCCAGCAGGAATGCAGGGGAAACGCACATGACACGCCGCCGCTGGATTGCCGAGCACTGGGACCAGGCCACCGCTACCATCACCGCCGCGCAGGCCGAACATCTCGCGCGCGTGCTTCGCGCCCGGCCCGGCGTGGAAGCCGACGTGGTCGCCGGCGGCCGTCTCTTTCACGCGGAGGTCGCCGCCGTCACGCTCGACGGCGAGCGCAGCGAGGTCCGCTTCAACCTGATCGCGGAAGCCCGGGCTGAGCCGGCGCTGCCCATTACTCTCGTACTCTCCATCTACAAATTCGATTGCATGGAATGGGCTCTTGAGAAAGCCACAGAACTGGGAGTCGCGACCATTGCGCCCGTCATCGCGCGCCGCACCGATAAGCACCTGGCGCAAGCCGCCCACAAACGCGCCGAGCGCTGGCGCCGCATCGCGCATGAGGCCGCGCAGCAGTCGCGCCGCAGTGACGTGCCCGCGATCGAGGTGCCCATATCCCTGGCAGAGCGCGTCAAGGCGGCATCTTCAGCGCATCGCATTGTGCTCGCCGAGCAGGAGCGCGCGACCACGCTGCGCAGCCTTGTCGACGAAGCCATAAAAGCAGCGGCTGAAGAAATGCCCGCGCTCGAAATTGCCATTGGCCCTGAAGGCGGCTGGGCTCCCGAAGAAGAGTCTCTCTTCGACGCCAACGGCTGGCGCGCCGCCACGCTCGGCCCGCGCATCCTGCGGGCGGAGACAGCGGCCATTGCCGCGCTTGCCATCATTGCCTCTTGCCTGGAGTAGAAGAAGTCAGAGCGATACTCCGCGCTTCCAGGGAATGAAGTCGATCTGCCCGCGCATCTCCGCTTTCGCCAGTCGAGCGCCGCTCGCAACCTCGATTGCCATCTCGAAGAGCTGTTCGCCGCATTCCTTCACCGTGGCGCCGCGGGTGACGATCACGCCGGCGTCGAAGTCGATGATGTCGCTCATGCGCGTGCCCGTTGTGCTGTTGGTTGAGACTTTGAGCACCGGCGCAATGGGATTGCCGGTCGGCGTCCCCAATCCCGTCGTAAACAGCACAAGGTTCGCGCCTGCGCCCACCTGTGCGGTCACGCTCTCAATGTCGTTGCCGGGGGTGCATTGCAGATTCAGTCCCGGCGTCCTCGCGTACTCGGGATAGTCGATCACGCCGCGGATCGTCGACAGGCCGCCTTTGCGCGCCGCTCCGGCCGACTTCATGGCGTCGGTGATCAGCCCCTCGCGAATATTTCCCGGCGACGGATTGAAGGCGAAACTCGATTGCGCTGCGGTGGCGCGCGCGGCGTAATCCTGCATCAGGTGTGCAAAACGCTCTGCCAGCTCATCGGTGGCGCAACGGTTAATCAACTCCTGCTCCACGCCATGCAACTCGGGGAATTCGGAGAGGATGGTCGTTCCTCCCAATCCGGCCACCAGATCGGAAACATAGCCGATGGTCGGATTGGCGGTTACGCCGCTGAAACCGTCTGATCCGCCGCATTGCAGCGCGACTTTCAGCGCGGAAAGCGGCGCCGGCGCGCGCTCAGCCTGATTCGCCTCGGCCAGCGCGGCGAAGGTGCGATCGATCGCCTGCTCCATCAGAGTGGCTTCCTGCCCCGACTGCTGCTGATCGACGATGATGACCGGCTTGTGCAACTGCGGATCAAGTGCGCGCAGCTCTTCCATCAGCAGCGCGGCCTGCGCATTCTGACAACCCAGGCTCAACACCGTGGCTCCGGCTACGTTGGGATTGTGAATGTAGCCGGCCAGCAGGCCGCAGAGTCCGCGTGCATCCTGCCGCGTGCCGCCGCAGCCAAGCTGGTGGGTAATGAACCTCACACCATCGAGATTGGGGAAAATGCGCTTGCTTGAAAGTGGGTGCCCCTTCGATGCCGTCTCATTTGCGGCGACCACGGCAGAGTCCTCACTCGGCGCCGAGCTATTCCTCCCCGCGGAAATAAGCCTGCGCACGCGCTCGCGGTATCTCGAATTTGCCCGCCCGTAACCGAGCTCCTCTTCAAGAGCTTCCTTCATCTGCTCCACGTTGCGGTTCTCGCAGAACACCAGCGGCAGCACGATCCAGTAATTGCGCGTGCCCACCTGGCCGTCAGCGCGGTGATAGCCCATGAAGGTTCGGTCGGCCCACGGTGAAGGATCAGGCACGGGGCGGGTCACGAGTTTGCGTGCCGTGCTGTAAGCACCGGCGCGATGCTGCACGTTTTGCGTGGTCAGCAGGCCGCCGCGCGGGATCGCTTCTACCGCTTCGCCCACGACCATGCCGTACATGCGCACCAGATCGCCAGGCTTGAAATCCACGAGCGCCATCTTGTGCTTTGCGGGAATGGTCTCTCTGGCGGCGACCAGCGAACCCGCGCCGGCATTGATTTCCGCGCCCAGATCGAGCGTAGTCAATGCCATCAAAACGTTGTCGTTCGAATCAAGCTGCAAGACCTTGTCCGGCATGAAATATAACTCCTGTGTTCAACAGCCCAGCATACATCCACCAATGCCGATTCTACGGAGGCTCGCTGCTGCGGCCTGCGAAGGCAGCCGTTCTGGCAATGCCAACTCTGCCCAACCACTTAAGACAGATGCGCAAACCGGATCAGCAACCCGGCCAGTGCGCCGCCGGCCAGATCGCCGAGAATGGGAACGGCGGCATAGCGCCAGCCTGAAGCACCCTTACCGGGAATCGGCAACAGCGCGTGCATCAACCGCGGTCCCAGGTCGCGCGCGGGATTGATGGCGTACCCCGTAGTTCCGCCCAGCGAAAGCCCGATACCCCAGACCAGACTGGCTACCAGCCATGGCCCCAGTCCCGCCGCCGGCCCATGGATGGCTACTCCGGGTGAGAAAATTGCGGACGCCACCAGCACCAACACCGCGGTGCCGATGGTCTCGCTCACCAGATTCGCCCAGGTGCAGGGAATAGCGCCATGGGTGCAAAACACCCCGAGCTTTGCCGACGGATCGGGCGTCTGCCCCCAATGCGGCGCGTAATGCAGCGCCATCAGGCCCGCGCCCACCATTGCGCCCAGAATCTGCGCCGACCAGTAGACCCACACTTGAGAGAAATCGCCATGCGTCACCGCCACAGCGAAGGTGATGGCCGGATTGATGTGCGCCTCGGGACTGCCGAAGGCCTGCGCGACCAGCACGCCGCATAAGACCGCCAGTGCCCAGCCTGTCGCTATCACCATCCATCCGGAATCCGCGGCGAACGACTTGCGCAGCGTAACTCCCGCGTTCACGCCGGTGCCCAGCAGCACCAGCACCAGCGTGCCCATAAACTCGCCCATCCACACAGAGTGCATCGAATCTTCTTTCTGATTGCGTCCCCCGATTGCCGGTCCAGGAATACAGCGGAGCGCAAACCAGGAAATATTTTGCGGAACGAAAGCATTTTCAGCTTTCCACCGTGCATTCGCCAAGGGCAATCTGCAAATTGTGGCGCATCCACACGCGCGCTGCGCCACGCTGCTGCTGCGTGGCCCTACAATAGCGACTGGGGAGGGTCTGGGTGGAGGATATGTTATGCCGGGTGCAATCTTCGTCGGACTCTCGACCATCGACGTTCTATATCGTGTAGAAAAGTTTCCCGCTGCCAATACCAAGGTCGCTGCGCAAAGTCAGGACGTGTATGTGGGCGGGCCGGCCACCAACGCCGCTATCGCCTTTGCTCATCTGGGCGGCGCGCCAACTCTGGTCACCGCCATCGGCCGTCATGCCCTGGGTGATGTGGTTCGCAAAGACGCCGAGGCGCATTCCGTGCGGCTCATCGACTTGAGCCCCTCTTTCGATCAGCCGCCCGCCGTCTCGTCCGTCACTGTCGACGCCAAGGGCAGGCGGAATGTAGTCTCCGCTAACGCCGCGCGCATCGCCGCTCCGGATGCTCACGTTGATGCCCGCGCGCTCGAACAGGCCGGCGTCATGCTGGTCGACGGCCACTTCATGCCGGCGTGCAGGGCCTGGGCGGCCGCGGCACACGCGCGTGGCACCCCTGTCGTCCTGGACGGCGGAAGCTGGAAAGAAGGAACTGAAGATTTGCTTGCCAACGTCAGCATCGCCATCTGCTCGGCCGACTTCCACCCGCCCGGCTGCGGGAACGAAGAGAGCGTGATCCGATACCTGAAGCAACAGGAGGTGAAGCACATCGCCATCACCCATGGCGCCGAGCCCGTGCTCTTCGAATCCGGCTCCAGCTCCGGCACCTTGCGCGTGCCGGAGATCGATGCAGTGGACACCATGGGCGCCGGCGACATCTTTCACGGCGCATTCTGCTTTTTTTTGTCCGTCGGCCACGGATTCGTCGAGGCCATTGCCGAAGCGGCGCAGATCGCCTCGGAATCCTGCCGCTATCATGGAACGCGCGAATGGATGAAATACATTACAGCCGGGGAACTACTGGCGGAACCGGCTTAACGCGATTCCGCCGCGAGTGCCTCCGGCACTGCATCCTCGTATTGCGGCCAGTGGCTGATCAACTCGTTCACCACCACGTGCCCTACGCGGTAGGCGGTTTCAAGCGCCGGCAGATATGCCGCGTACTTGCCCACGCGCTGCATGGCCAGGCTGTCGGCTGCATCCATGCCGCGCGGCTGCTGGTCAAAGTTGCTCACCGTGCGCAGCACCATTACGCGGCGCCAGTCCACGCGCCCCGCGCGGGCCAAAAACCGGAGCGACTGCAGCGCGCCTGTATCTTCCATGGCCGTGGTTGCAAATACGCCTTGGCCGCCGGTGAAATAGGGCACCCACTGCGCCGCCCACTCGTCCATCAGCTTTCCATGCCAGAAGGTCGAGGCCGAAATTTCGTCGCCTTCGGTCACAAACGGGGGCCGCTGCGCCGCTGCGCCGTCGAACTGGCTGCGCGCAGCCTTCAGTTGCGGTGAGTCTTCGAGCGGTGTGGCGCGCGTCAGGTTGAACGCCCAGTTCACCAGCCGCCGGTTGAGCGCGTATACCTGGCCTGGTTTCGGGTCAGCCGGCCGCTCAAACGGATAGTCCTTCCCCAGCGGCACATATCCGGTGCTCCAGCCCTTGGGGATCTCGCGCTCGTCGATCTCATAGGCAAGGTCCCCATCCACCACCCATCGCGCCCACGCCGCCGAGCCCAGCGAAACGCGTTGCGGACAACCGCCGGCAATGGCCGCGATGAGCCAGTAGGCATGGGTAAGATCGAAGCGCGGATCGAGTCCCAGCGCCATGATCGTGGCCGCCGCATGCGCCGTTCCCTGGCCGGTCACGATGGCCAGTTCGCCGTCGCTGTTCATACGAATTGGATGGTAGCCCGCGGGCAGGGGATAAACGCGATCGAGATGATCGCGTTCTACCCAGTGCTGCAGTTCGCCCGGCTTGTCGCCGATATCTGCGCCCACTTCAAACGTGGTCACTACCACCACCTTCACCGCAATCGGCCGCGCCGTCTGCGCCCGCGCAGGGATCGCGATTCCCAACAACGCGCAAAGAAAAGTGCTGACCAGGGTCTTCATTGCCTGCGATATTATCGGAAAATCCATGAACACGGCGTAAGGAGGTGTGAGGCAACAATTCACATGCGACAATTGCAAACACAGCGCAAAAGCGGACCCGGCTCGAGCAATGGGATGAAACCAATGGAGCGCAGCTTGAGCAACCGTCGGCAAGATTTTTTATGGGCGATGCAATGGCGAGGGCCGCAATGACCGGAGCATCGGTGCAACAGGAGCAACCGTCGGCGCAGAAATGGGCCATTGTGCTGCACGGCGGCGCAGGCATCATCAACCGCTCCACCATGGATCGCAAAACCGACGCAGAATATCGCGCTTCACTCGGCGAAGCCATTCACGCCGGCGCCGCGGTGCTCGATTGCGGCGGCTCGTCGCTCGATGCCGTCGAGACCTCCATACGCATTCTCGAAGACAATCCGCTCTTTAATGCCGGTCGCGGCGCGGTGTTCGCCGCCAATGGCCGCAACGAGCTGGATGCGGCCATTATGGATGGCGCCACTCTGCACGCCGGAGCCGTTGCCGAGGTCACGCGCACCCGCAATCCCATCGGCCTGGCGCGTGCGGTCATGGAAAAATCGCCGCACGTGCTGCTCTCCGGCAGCGGCGCCGAGGAATTCAGCATCTACGCCGGTCTTGAACAAGTCGCACCCAGCTTTTTCTTTACAGAGCGCCGCTGGCAATCGCTGCTGAAGCAGTTGCAAGAGGAAGGTATGCCCATTCCGTCGCGTCCCGCAGGCGCGCCACCTCCGCCGGCCATGCCCATCGCCGAGATCGAGCCTCCCGACGCGCATAAATTCGGCACTGTAGGCGCGGTCGCGCTTGATCGGCGGGGCAACATCGCCGCAGGAACCTCGACGGGAGGCACGCAGGCTAAGCGCTGGGGTCGCGTGGGCGATTCCCCGTTGATCGGCGCCGGCACTTATGCCTCGAATCAGTCCTGCGCTGTTTCGGCCACCGGTACTGGTGAATACTTCATCCGCCTCACCGTGGCCCGCGCCATCTGCGCATTGGTGCAATACAAAGGCCTGAAGCTGCAGGCCGCGGTCGACGAGGTGATTCACAAAGAGCTGGCCGCGCTTCACGGCGACGGCGGCGTAATTGCTATTGCGCCCGATGGCCAGATGGCGTGGAGCTTCAACACCTCCGGCATGTATCGGGCGAAACTGGCCGAGGACGGAAAGCGGGAAGTAGCGATCTACAGCGACGAGCCGTGAGCCGGGGCCGACTCGAATATCGGTGTGGTGAGCCACAAACTAGCGTTAACTCGGTAGCTATAGAATGTTCGGCATGGAAACCATCCAGTACAATCTGCCGCAAAGCCGCATTCCGCAAGCGTGGTACAACATTCTGCCCGACCTGCCCGCGCCGCTTGCCCCCGTGCTGCACCCCGCCACGCACCAGCCCATTGGTCCTGACGATCTCGCTTCGCTCTTTCCCATGAGCCTCATCCTGCAGGAAGTGAGCGCCGAGCGCGAGATCGAAATTCCCGATCCCGTGCGGCAGATCTACGCGCAGTGGCGGCCCTCGCCGCTGATCCGCGCCCGCCGCCTTGAAAAGGCCCTCGATACGCCGGCGCGAATCTACTACAAGTACGAAGGCGTCAGTCCCGCCGGCTCGCACAAGCTCAACACCGCCGTCGCGCAGGCCTATTACAACCAGCAGGACGGCACCAGGCGTCTTTCCACCGAGACCGGCGCGGGGCAGTGGGGCTCCGCGCTGTCCATGGCCTGCGCCTTCTTCGGTATGGAGTGCAAGGTGTATATGGTGCGCGTGAGCTACAACCAGAAACCCTATCGCCGTGCGCTGATGGAAGCCTTCGGAGCTGCAGTGACACCGAGCCCCAGCGAGGAGACTGCAGCGGGCCGGGCCATACTCGCCGAGCATCCCGACTCCAACGGTTCGCTGGGCATTGCCATTTCAGAAGCCGTTGAAGTTGCGGCCACCGATCCGCATACCAAATATGCGCTGGGCAGCGTGCTCAACCACGTGCTGCTGCATCAGACCGTCATCGGTCAAGAAGCCATCGAGCAGATGTCACTGGCGGGCGATGAGCCCGACGTGATCATCGGCTGCACCGGAGGCGGCTCGAATTTCGCCGGGCTCGTGCTTCCTTATCTTGGCCGCAAGATCAAAGGCCGTTGGCACGCGCGCGTGGTAGCCGTTGAGCCGGCCGCATGCCCCAGCCTCACCAAGGGCCGCTTCACTTACGACTTCGGCGACACCGGCCATCTCACGCCCCTGGTCAAAATGCATACGCTGGGCAGCACTTTCATTCCCCCGGGCATTCACGCCGGCGGTTTGCGCTACCACGGCATGGCGCCGCTGATCTCCCACGTCATCGATCTTGGTCTGGCCGAAGCCGTGACGGTGCAGCAACTGGACGCTTTCTCCGCGGGCATACAGTTTGCGCGCGCCGAGGGCATTATTCCCGCGCCGGAAGCCAATCACGCCGTTGCCGAAGCCATTGCCGAAGCGCTGCGCGCCAAGGCCGAAGGCAAGCCGCGCACCATTCTCTTCAATCTCAGCGGGCACGGTCACTTTGACATGCAGTCCTACATCGACTACCAGGCCGGCAAGCTTCAGAACTTCGAATATCCCGAGGAAGAGATCGCCATGGCCCTCGCCGGCCTGCCCGCGGTCGGATAGATCGTTCGCGCCGCCCGCAAAACGGTACACGCATGCACCGGTTATTCCAGATCAGCGCAAAAATCAAAAGGCCGTCCGCTGCGGACGGCCTTCGGACTTTCATTTGTTTCCTGCCTATGGCTGCACCGGCACGCCCTGCGAAGCCTGGTTTCTTGCCTCGGCCTTCTCTTCCATGATCTTGTGTGCTGTGTCTTCGAGAGCCTGCGCCTGGGGCAGGTAGCCGATGGCCTTGGCAATCGCCGGATCAGACTGGGTAACCGTGCGCAGCCCGTCGTTCTCGCCATACCAGATGGTGACGATTTCCTGCTTGATACGCGGCCTGATCCAGTCCGCCGACTTGCTGATATCGGCCTGCGTCCAATCCACGCCCTGGCTGGTCAGGAACTGCTCGAAGTCCTTCATTACCGCGTCATCCACCTGGAAATTCGGATCGGCCGGATGCTTCGATACATAAAGCGGCGCGAAGTGGAAGAACACGTCTTTGTAAAGCAGTTCATCCTGGAACTTGTCGGTTTCCATCACCGGCAGTTTTTCATCCGGCGTAATGCCGCCGCCGCCATACACGGTGCGGCCGGAATCGGTGAATTTCACTTCGCGGTTGCTCGAGTTCGAAGGCAGCGCTCCGGCGTGATCGTAGTAGTAGTCGTATAGCGATACACCCTCGTAATTGCGCTGAATCAGCCTTCCCGACGGCGTGTAATAGTGATATGTGGTCAGCGCCAGCCCAGTGTCCTGGCTGAGGTTATAGACCGTCTGCACCAGTCCCTTGCCAAAAGTCGTCTGTCCCACGATTAGGGCCCGGTCATGATCCTGCAGTGCGCCGGAGACGATCTCCGCCGCCGAAGCCGTGTTGCGGTTCACCAGCACCACGATGGGGAAATCCCTGCCGCCGTTGCCATGCGTGGCCGTATAGACCTGGTCTGGATAGGCGCGCCCGCGCTGCGAGACGATTACCTGGCCTTTGGCCAGCAACTGGTCGCAAACCTCAACCGCCTGGCTCAGCAGGCCGCCGGGATTGTTGCGCAGATCGATCACCAGCCCTTTCATATTGCCAAAACTCTTCAGCGCGGCCGCGAATTCCTGGCCCGTATCTTCATCCTGGAAGTCGGTGATGTGGATATAGCCGACGCCGGGCCGGATCTCATAGGCCAGATCAATAGAGGGATGCGGAATCTCGTCGCGCGTCAGGTCGAAAACCAGCGGCTTTGGCGACCCCACACGCATCATCGTGACCTGCACATGTGTGCCCTTGGGCCCTTTCAACGCCTTCGCCACCTGGTCTGAGCTCCAGCCCTCCGTGCTCTTGCCGTCAACATCGGCAATCACATCACCGGGATGAATTCCGGCGCGATAGGACGGCGTACCCTCATAGGGCATGATCACGTACACTTTGTCGCCCTGCTGCTGAATCACCATGCCCACGCCGTAGTAGTGGCCGCTCTGGTTCTCGCGCATCGCCGCATAAGCCTTGGGATCATAAAAGCTGGAGTGCGGGTCCAGCGTCCGCAGCATGCCCGGAATAGCTCCGTCATAAATGGCGTCGTCAGCCTTGTCTCCGGTGAGCGGCTCGGCGTAGTTCTGTTCCACGATCGAGTACACATTCGCGAAGTCCTTCAGACTGTCGCGAAGCTGGCTTTCGTTCTCAGAAGACTGTGCGCCCACGTTGCGCTGCAGAAGGGATCCGACCACCGCGCAAACGGCGAAGAAAAGAACTATGCTGAAAAGTGCCCGGCGGGCGCGGGGAGTCATAGGCTTGCGGAACCTCCAGAGGAGCACTGCGTCAGGCAACCCATCGCGGCTTGCCAGTCGTTCCACGCGACGGTGCAGGCATGGCTGCGAACACCGGCTCGATAAAAATTAACCTTGCCATCTGCCGGCAAGGC
>JASHOY010000193.1 GCA_030038435.1 Acidobacteriaceae bacterium
TGTTGTTGCAGGACGAGGACCTCCCGCTCTCGAAGACGAAGCTCGTCGGAAACTCTGCCGGTAAAAAAGCTGATCAGAGCGGCTGCGATGATGAAAGCGATCCACATTCCGACAATGTGTGGTGAAAAGCCATGTTCATTTCCGGGAACATGAAATTCGACGAAGGGAACGCTGACGAAAAACAGCAGGCCGAAGCAAACCGCGGAGAGTGTCCCAAGGGCCCAGGTCCATACTTTGCTCAATACTACGATAGACAGGGTGATCTGTACCAGATACAGCAAGCTGAACGGGTTCATCGGGCCGCCCGTGAGGCCAAGCACGGCAGTCAGGCACAGGGTATCAAGCACGAAGATCGTACCAAGAACGTATTGAGCCGAGCGTTCCGGCAAATTGTGGCGGTATTGGAGCCAGATGTTGCTGAACAACACGATGGCCAGAGGCAAAGCGGACCAGAGGAGTCTTACGTCCGTCCGAAAGACCCATGCCGCGGCGAAGAGCGCAGCAGCGCCTCCACCAACCATGCCATAACGAAGGCGCACGATCCAGGGCAATGCGAGGTTGGATGCGGCATCACTTGCGATAAGCGGACTCCCGCTCACAGCAGGTAGCTCAGTTGACCGGGTTGATACTTTCCCGTCCAGGCTCATGCACGATTCACAGTTGCAACTTCTCTTGCAATCATAAGCTGCGCTCCTCGCATGTTTGGTTGCGACAATTTGCCGCACCGGTATGTGCCTCCGTCAGCACTGGTTGTCTCTATAGTGGAACAGGTTGAGGATATCGAGGAACTGAACTGAGCGAACATCGGTTCAATGATGCGGACTCTCTATAGATCAAATAAATCAAGCTCAGGTCATCCAGCAATATGAGGAGTAGATGCAGATCAATCGCTCATTCGCCGCTGTACTAACGTGCAGCCTATTTCTCATCTCGACGAGCGGTTGCAGGCAACTGAGAAATCCAACGGGGCTGCGGCCAGCGACCTCCACGCAGCTCAGCGCGACACAATTTCACATCAACGGAATCGTGCTTGGCAAGAGTCCGGTTTCCAACCAAGTCACGATCGAGGAGGCAGCGGTACCCGGCACGATGCCGGCGATAATGGCAGTGTATGGAGTGCCCGACAGCAATACTTTTCGAAAATTGCAACCGGGAGATACGTTAAGCGCAGATGCGCTGTTGTCAGCTGATGACAGCGTACACATTCTAAAAAACATCGCGGTTACATCGGAGCCGCGTAACCCGGACCAGTTATCAAATCTCCCTCCGCACCCTTTGCTGGCTGGGGAGACGGTGCCGCGTATTCCCATGGTGAATCAGGACGGCAAAACAACCGCATTACACGATTTTCAGGGAAAGGCCATTCTCGTCACGTTTGTCGACACGCAGTGTACAGATGATTGCCCAATCATCTCGAAGCTATTTGCAAGCATCGATCATGTACTTGCACAGAACTCGACTCTCTATAGTCGAAGCGATCTGATCACAGTTTCGCTCGATCCCGCTCACGATACACCCAGCGTGTTGCGCAAATACGGCCTGCAATACCTGGATGGCAATGCAGCAGGCTTCTCGCACTGGCAATTCGTGGACCTCACACCCAAGAACCTCAAGCGCCTGGCAACAAGTTTCGGAGTCGTGTATATGCCTTCGCACGATGACATCATTCATACGATCGAAATCTCATTGATCAGCCCCAGCGGCCGCTTGCTGCAGTCGTGGGATGGAGACCATTGGGACCCAAATGTGATTGCTGAAGCCGTCGGCGCTGCAATCGCGCAAACCAAATCATAGTTCCGGGCGCAGCTGTCTCTTGCGGCTGCAGCAGCTGCCCTGGTCCTCGTTTTCAGCAGTGAAAGCAACCTGCGAAAGTTTTTTATCTCGGTTAGAAACGGGGGAGGTTCGTGTGAGGCATCTGTTCTGGATCGCATTCGTCTTGGTAGTAACGAGCTTTTCTAGTCAGGGAATATTTCGCTCAGAGCCTCGATCTTCGTGGGGTTGTTAGTGATGCCATAGGAGCCGTGCGTGGGCCATTGTGCTTCTCATCACTGGTACCTGTTCGATTTGAACGACTGTCAGGGTTAACCATGAATGTTTTTGATCGCAGACCGAGATAGTGCAGACAATTAAATGCTTCAATCCCACGCCAGCGAACCGCCATTTTGATATTCAATGACCCTAGTCTCAAAGAAGTTTTTTTCCTTTTTCAGGTCCATGGCTTCTGACATCCAAGGAAACGGGTTCTCCGAGACAGGGAAGACCGGCTCCAGTCCGAGTTGGGAGCATCTGCGGTTGGCAATGAAGTGCATATACTGTTCGCATAGTCCGGCGCTCAGGCCAAGAAATCCATTGGGCATCGTGTCACGTCCGTAGGCTGCTTCGAGCTCAGCGGCCGTCTGAAGCATTTCCCTGGTCTCCTGCTGGAATGTATCGCTCCACAGGTGAGGGTTTTCGATCTTGATCTGGTTGATGACGTCGATGCCGAAGTTGAGGTGGATCGACTCATCCCGCATGATGTACTGGTATTGCTCGGCTATACCGACCATCTTGTTTCGGCGGCCGAGGGAGAGAATCTGCGCGAAGCCGGTATAGAACCACATCCCTTCGAAAACAACGTAAAAGGCGATGAGGTCCCGGAGAAAAGCGCGGTCTGCTGAAGTGACGCCGGTGGCAAAGGACGGATCGCTGAGGTTTTGTGTGTACTCGAGCGCCCAGGCGGCTTTTGCGGTGATAGACGGCACTTCACGATACATGTTAAAAAGCTCGCCCTCATCTAACCCCAGACTCTCCACAATGTACTGGAATGTGTGGGTGTGTACGGCCTCTTCAAAGGCCTGGCGCAACAGATACTGCCGGCATTCGGGGTTGGTGAGATGCCGGTAAATCGCCAGCACGATGTTGTTGGCAACGAGCGACTCGGAGGCTGCGAAGAAGCCGAGATTTCTTTTAACTGCTCGACGCTCGTCAGGGGTCAACCCCTCCATGCTCTTCCACAGCGCGATGTCGGCCTGCATGGAAATCTCCGTCGGCATCCAATGGTTGTTGCATGCAGAGAGATACTTTTCCCACGCCCATCGGTATTTGAGTGGAAGAAGCTGGTTGACATCGGCGCGGCAATTGATCATCGCCTTATCATCCATGCGTACACGGGCTGCTCCGCGAGCAATCTTGCCTAGGCCGGTGCTATCAGACTCCTCCTTCATCGGCGGTGGCGTAAGTACAAGCTCAGTCGGTTTCTCTTCGATAACTTCGGTCCAGTCGAGCATCTGTTCTCCTTTAGAATTTGAAGGCCGTTATTGGCACGCTTCGCAGGTGGGATCGTTGATAGCGCAAGTCTTGCTGGCCATTGGCTCAACTGCAACTGCGTTGAGTTTGCCGTCGGTGCCCTTGAGCGTGGATTTCTCAACGTGAGTGGCGCTGCGCGAGCGCAGGTAGTAGGTGGTCTTGAGGCCGGAGCGCCACGCTTCGCGGTACAGAGTATCGAGCTTCGTGCCGCTGGGCTGCGCGATATACAGATTCAATGACTGTGCTTGGTCGATCCACTTCTGACGTCGCGCCGCAGCCTGTAGAAGCCAGGTGGGCTCAATCTCAAACGACGTAGCGTATAGCTGTTTCACGTCTTCGGGAACGCGGTCGATAGAACCCAGCGAGCCATCGAAGTATTTCAAATCGCTGACCATCACTTCATCCCACAACCCGCGCTGCTTCAAATCATGAACGAGCGCCGCGTTCACCACAGTAAAATCGCCGGACATATTCGATTTCACGAACAGGTTCTGATATGTCGGCTCAATCGACTGCGTAACGCAGCAGATGTTGGCGATGGTCGCAGTGGGGGCAATGGCCATGGTGTTCGAGTTGCGCATGCCGACAGCCTTTACACGTTCGCGCAACGCGGCCCAGTCGAGCCTGGCCAAGCAGTCGAGCTGAAGCGAATGCCTGCGGTTGCCCTGTAGGAGCTCAACAGAATCGATGGGCAGAATGCCGCGACTCCACAGAGAACCCTCGAAGCTGGCATAGGGTCCACGCTCGGCGGCGAGATCGACCGACGCCGAGATTGCGTGGAAGCTGATGAGTTCCATGCTCTCGTCGGCAAACCGAACCGCCTCCTCGGAGGCATTCGGAATTCGCAGGCTGTACAGTGCGTCCTGAAAGCCCATGATGCCGAGGCCCACAGGCCGATGGCGCAAATTGGAGAACCGCGCTTCAGGAACGGTGTAGAAATTGATGTCGATCACATTGTCGAGCATCCGCATTGCCGTTTTCACCGTCTTCTTCAGGTGGTTCTCGTCGATGCCGTTCCTGGTCACATGGTTTGCCAGATTGACGGATCCAAGGTTGCAGACGGCAATCTCGCGGTGGCTCGTGTTCAGGGTGATCTCGGTGCACAGGTTCGAGGAGTGGACAACACCCGTGTGCTGTTGCGGCGACCGCAGGTTGCAGGGATCTTTGAAGGTGATCCAGGGATGCCCCGTCTCGAATAGCATCGTGAGCATCTTGCGCCACAGGTCCACTGCACGTACGGTGCGCGTCACCTTCATCTCGCCCTGCCGCGCCTTCGCTTCATACAGCGCGTACCGTTCCGCGAACGCCTTGCCGTAGAGATCGTGAAGATCGGGCGCCTCGTCGGGAGAGAAGAGCGTCCAGGTCCCATCCTCTTCCACACGTTCCATGAACAGGTCGGGCACCCAGTTGGCTGTATTCATGTCATGAGTGCGGCGGCGGTCGTCGCCCGTGTTCTTGCGAAGATCAAGGAACTCCTCGATGTCGATGTGCCACGTCTCGAGATAACCGCACACGGCGCCTTTTCGCTTGCCGCCTTGGTTTACAGCAATGGCTGTGTCGTTGGCCACTTTCAGGAAGGGCACAACGCCCTGCGACTGCCCATTCGTTCCGCGAATGTGCGCACCGAGCCCGCGCACCATGCTCCAGTCGTTGCCCAACCCACCGGAGTACTTCGCCAGCAGAGCGTTGTCCTTAATGGCCTTGAAGATTCCGTCCAGATCGTCCGCAATGGTGGTGAGAAAGCACGATGAGAGCTGCGGCCGCAGAGTTCCCGCGTTGAAGAGCGTTGGCGTAGAGCACATAAAGTCGAACGACGAGAGCAGCTCGTAGAACTCGATCGCTCTCGCCTCGCGGTCGATCTCACGAAGGGCAAGTCCCATGGCCACACGCATGAAAAAGGCCTGGGGCAACTCATAGCGTATTCCATCCGTGTGCAGGAAATATCGGTCATAGAGAGTTTGCAGGCCAAGGAACTGGAAATTGTGGTCGCGCTTCGGTTTCAAAGCGCCTGCCAGCCGGTCAAGATCGAAACTCCCGAGCTCACGGTCCAGCATCTGCAACTCGATGCCGCGCCGGACGAACTCAGGAAAGTATTGCTGGTAGTCAAGCTCATTGCTCTTCTGTTGTGAATGGGCTGTAGCTGGAAAGAGAAATGCCAGCGCCTCTTCGCGCAAAATATTGAGCAACAGCCGGGCACTTACATAGGCGTAGTTCGGCTCCTGTTCCACCAGAGACCGCGCCGCCATGGTTTGCGCAAGACCGAGCTCATGCAGCTGGATGCCGTCATACAGATTGCGGCGCACTTCGGTCATCACGCCGTCCGTGGAGACTCCATCAAGGCCGGCGCATGAATCGGAGATGTTCCTAAGAAGCTGCGCCTCGTCGAGTGGCTCAACTCGTCCATCTTTAAGGCGCACATGAATTTGTGTCTGCGAGGTTGCGGGCATCTGTTCGTCGCGCTTGCGGCGTTCCTGCGCCCGCTCTTCCCGATAGAGTACATACGCGCGCGCCACCTTGTGCTCGCTGCTGCGCATCAGCGCCAGTTCCACCTGGTCCTGAATGTCTTCAATATGAATCGGCCGCCCCGGTTCCGCGCGGCGGCTGAGCGTTTCCACAACTTGCTGCGTAAGCGATTCCACCGCCTCGCGGATGCGGCGAGACGCTGTCGCCCCGGTCCCTTCTACGGCGACGAAGGCTTTGGTAATTGCAACCGAGATTTTGCTGGCGTTGAACGGCGAAAAAGCGCCGTTTCGGCGGATGACCTGCAGCCCGGGCTGGGTCTGAGAAGAAGGTGCGTGGCCGTTGATATATCCGGCCGGCGGAACTGGAGAAATGGGATCAAAGCTGTGAGTCTGGGTGGCCATCGAAGAGTCTCCTTTGGCCTCAGAAAGCGATGCGGGGAAACAGGAGGCGTTCTTCGGGACTGAAGACAAGCCTCTGCCACCTCGCCTCCCCTCGGAGGCGTTAGCGAATGATTCCCAGGTAGGTCTTCGGACTTACAGGTTCAACCCTACTTGCCGGACTTCCCAGGCCACTGGCCCAGTGTCGATTCGGCTTTCGTACCTGCTCACCGCTGCGGGGCAGTTCCGGACTCTCACCGGATTCCCTTTTCACTCTCGGTCAGGAGAGACCCAGGAATTGACCCACTATATCTGGGGTATGAGGGAATTGCAATGCCTATTCGTTGTGAATATCTTGCAGATATTGGTCCGCGACCGGCTTTCGGCCTGATGGCCGGCCTGAAGGCCGTTCCATGTAGAATGAGGACGTGCAGGTTACGGGAAGCTGGTGCAAATCCAGCACTGTCCCGCAGCGGTAATGGGAACAAAACATTGCGCGGCGAGAGCCAACGCACTGTCTCAAATTGAGATGGGAAGCGGCAATGGAGTAGGTCGCCCAAAGTCCGAAGACCGGCCTGCCGCCACCGCCATGGAAGCAC
>JASHOY010000194.1 GCA_030038435.1 Acidobacteriaceae bacterium
AGGCTCTGTGCCGGGGATGGGGTTCCCCGTATGAGCGCCCTATCAGGCTGATGACCCCTACCAGGATCACGGGACGAGGCTCCCGGGGGAGGATGGTAGGCATGTCACGCGAACCGTATTCCGATCAACGGATCTGCCGAAAGGGCTCCCTGATTGAGCGCTTCGCGCGGCTCGTCATGCGATCTGACCGCATATCGGCAGTTGAGCTTCGGTCGCTTTCGCGGCGATTCTTGATTCGGTCTGACGAGTTGGAGCTCGATGAGGAGGTGCGAGGCAGTTCGCGGATAGAGATGCGCCCCAGGCCGCCTGCGATAGGTCGACGTGGGCACGCATGTCATGCGAACCCTAGATCATTCTCCCGGTGCAGCCGAGGTGGCGTAGGAGGGAGCAAGCAATGACCGTAGATACCCGGTTCGAAAGGCTTTATAGCCAAATCGAGTTGGTTCGGGGCGCTGGCGATCGTCGAAAGGGCCAGCTTTGCCTGATGTCGCTGGCGGCTTTCCTGGCTGGCGAAAGCCATTCCGACAATCCGGCGATCGCCTCCGCCGTAATACGTCGGTTCGCAATGACAATCAACGACGAGATGCCCGCAGAGCTTCGACAACAGCTCAAGCCATTTGCCCCCCTGATCATAGGTACCTGTGATGGTCGCGATAGCGAGCGCGTTCGCCTGCTGACTGCGGTCATGCGCACCGACCTGTTACCCCGCATCAAGACAGAATTCTGCGACATGCTGGCGCCCACACCGCTCGCCAAATGGAAGTCGAAGACGAGAACGTGGCCCGAGACCTATCACCAGGCCGTCGCCATATTGTCCGGTGTCGACGCCCCCGTGGACGTTCGAGAATGCGATCAGATTGCGGCGGCTGTGGCACGTGTGATCTGTCTTTGTGGCCGGATGGCGCCTCTCCCCGAGCAGCGCGCATGGTATTGGGCTAAAGCCGTCGATCTGCTGGATCGCCTCTGCATGATCGGCAATGAGGAACCGCGGCCTGAAGTCTCGGAGTCGCAGCTGAGTGCCATAAACACGTATCTGCAGCAGCGACACGGGCGAGCCGCGCCAGTGGGCGGCACTTGGAAATTCGCCGACACCTGGACGCGCGCCCGCCAGTTGCTTCCGGTGCTGGTGAGGTGAATGGGGTCAGCTTGCAGTGGCTCGCAACCCACCGGTTGCGGGCCAGTGCACTCAGGGACGGATTGCTCGCGAACCTTTCCTTAGGGCGCGCTGAAGCGCCACTTGTGCGGAAAGTCCAAGTGTCCGCTGGCCACCTTCGAACTCGACCAACGTCGCCACCGGAAAACCAGAACGCGATGAGAGGTCCTGCAGAGACCATCCAAGGCGCTCCCGTTGTGCTCTGCACTCGCCGGCAGGCAAGTTCACCGCAAGCTTGGGGACAGCCTCCCGACGCTGTGACCCCGCGCGCCGCCATTCTGGTTCGCTGTTCGCGAGTGGACGGCCTTGAGCCGCGCTATCCCTCGTCGGACCTCTGTCTGCCGCCTGCCCATTCAGTCTCCAGTCGCCCATGTGCAACGTCCCCTCCTGGAGTCCACACGAGCATTCGGCTCGATAGGACCCGAACCGCCACATCGCGTCGTAGTATAAGCTACGGAAGCTAATATGCAACAGTAAACACTACGAAAGGCACCGAATGAGTAGTACGCGCACGCAGGCTTCGAATGCCTCCGTTGATTCGCGTCACAATGCGTCTGACCCTTTTCGAAGGCGTGTAGCCGCGTTGCGAGAAACGCTTGCTCCCGCGAGCCGACGGGTGGTGGATTTTATCGATCAGAACCGCCTCACTGTACTCGCCAGCTCCGCCGCAGAGATGGCGGCATCAATAGGAACGTCGGACGCAACAGTCGTGCGGACTGTGCAAGCGCTTGGATTCTCCGGCCTGGATGATCTCCGACGAACACTCATTTCGGGGATTGAAGATGAATCCCGGGCGGTTGACGGCCTGCGCCGTACACTGGCGGATGTCGGACCCGATGCCGCCCACGCCATCGACGTCGTGTTGGAGGCACATCGCGACGGGCTTTCAGCCCTGCAGTCGGATGAGACGCGCGAACGCATCGTCGCGGCTGCTGATATGCTTCATAAGGTACAGAGAATCAATCTATTTGGCATCGGTCCGACAGCTGCGCTCGCGCGTTACGCGGCGGTCCTCCTAACCCGGACGGGTCGTAGAGCTCGAGTGCTAGATGCAACTGGTCTCGCACTGGCTGACCAAATGCTGGATCTTCTTCCGGGCGATGGATTGCTGGTCATGGCCTATACCCAGCCATATCGAGAGGTGACGGCCTTATTCCGTGAGGCCAAGCGGCTCTCTCTTCCGGCGGTGCTGATAACGGACAGCCCTGACAACAAACTGGCCCCGTTGGCTGGGATGATTCTGCCGGTGCCGAGGGGTAGGGCTGACCGAGTGGCGTTGCATGGTGCAACCTTCGTGGCGCTCGAAGCTTTGATTCTGGCGCTCGCAGCTTCGGCACCGGACTCGGCTATGACAGCACTGGAGCGTCTTAATGATTTGCGGACCTCGGTTACCGGGAAACGCAACAATGTTGGATAGCATATCCAGTTCCGGCATAAGAGACTGCCTCGATGTGGCTGCCGGCTGCCTGGCCCAGGCATTCCCCGAAGGGCATCCAGGACTTTCCGCACTCAACGTGCTGCATGCCCGGTTGGACCAGGGGCGGCTGCAAATTGCAATCCTAGGGCAGTTTAAGCGAGGAAAGAGCACGTTCCTCAACGCGCTCCTTCGAGGACCTTTCCTTCCATCCGCTGTCGTGCCCGCCACGGCAATTCCCACCTTCATTGCATGGGGATCCAGTCCTCAGATCCGCGTCATGTTTCAGGATGACCGCCCCGTCGAAGAAATCAGCCGTCCAGACGCTGGCGCCATTTGCGAGGAACTTCGGCAATGGGTGACAGAGGGGTGTAATCCGCTCAACTGCCGCGGGGTCCGGCGTGTTGAATTGTTCGTGCCCGCGGAGGTGCTCTATGGCGGGATCGTGCTGATCGATACACCTGGCGTCGGGTCTACACTGCGACACAACACCGACGCCGCATTGGACGCATTGCCCGAATGCGATACGGCGCTGTTCGTGGTGTCTGCCGACCCACCCATTACCGAGGCAGAAATAGCCTATCTTGGCGCCGTCCAGTCGCATGTCGTCCGCCTGTACTTCGTCCTGAACAAAATCGATTACCTGAACGACCATGAACGGCAGGACGCAATCGACTTCCTTCACTCGGCACTTGGCCGCTTTCTCGTGCCCGGAGTGCAGCCAACCATATTACCGATGTCAGCACGTAATGCCCTGGCGGCCTCGACGAGCGCTGATTCAGTCGCGTTTGAAGCCAGTGGCCTGCCCAATCTCGAGCGCCAAGTTCTTGCGCCACTCATCGCGGAGCGAAGGGTTACGCTCCAGGAGGCCGTCCGTGTCAAAGCGAGGTCATTGCTTGAACACGCACTTGCCGACGTCAGGCTAAAGATCCGTGCGCTGGAGTTGCCTCTGGAAGATCTTGCGCAGCGTGTGGACGCATTGCACCGTGTGTTGGAGGGCGTAGAGGTGGAGCGTCAGGTTGTGCAAGACACACTTCAGGGCGACCGGCGAAGGGCAAGCACAGAGATCGAGGATCAGGCGATCACATTACGGCAGGAGGCGCAGAAGTCCGCCCTCGGCATCGTGGAACAGGAGCTGGAGAGCCATAACGGTACGGTCGATCGTCCTGCCATTCAGCGGCGCATCGACCAGCTACTTCCTCCATATTTCGAGATGAAGTTGGCGCAAGTAGCCGCGGCATTGTGTAACTTCTTAGAGGCGACCCTGTCACGCCACCAGGCAAGGCTGGGTGCTCTGGCCGGTCTGATCCGAAAAAGCACGGCAGACCTCTTTGGCATCGATCTGCCGCAACAGCAGGCACCGGAGCCGTTCAGACTCAGGTCCGAGCCATATTGGGTGACGCAAAAGCTTGTGCACCCATTGGTCCCATCGCCCATAAGTCTGCTCAAATGGTTTATGCCACATGCGTTGCGACAACGCTACCAGCGCCATGACATTGAGGCCGAGCTCCTCAACCTGATCCAGCGCAATGTGGAGAATCTGCGATGGGCAACCCAGCGCTCATTGGAAGAGACGATTCGCCAGTTCGCGTCCCAACTCGATAAAGGGTTTACAGATACCCTTGCGGTAACCGTGGGCAGCATCCGCCAGGTGATTGAACGCCGACGCTTTGCGGCTGACGATGTGCTTGAGGACCTGCAGTTGCTCCGCACCGCCGAGGTCCGAATGCAGCACATCATCGCGGAGTTGAGTGCGGCAGACATTTCTTCAGCCTAACGCGATACGCGGGAACCTCGTAGTCGGGCCAGTCTGCGGCTCATTCATCTTCACGATAGACATCATTTGCGGAGAACCAAACCGGTGCCACACTTTCGATCCTCAGCAATGACGGATGCAGGACCCAAACGGGACAACAATGAGGACACCTACGTCGACCGTCCGGATATTGGGTTGTGGGCGGTAGCCGACGGGGCCGGGGGACATGAAAGTGGTGAACTTGCCG
This sequence comes from Acidobacteriaceae bacterium, assembly GCA_030038435.1. Classification (GTDB taxonomy): domain Bacteria; phylum Acidobacteriota; class Terriglobia; order Terriglobales; family Acidobacteriaceae; genus Telmatobacter. The sequence continues at coordinate 4,571 of JASHOY010000194.1, forward strand.
CTGCCATGTTGCGTGATGCACTTCAGACATTGCCGCCGGGTCTGCTGGAGCCGGAACTGATCACTGAAGCTGTGGCGCGTATCCAATCTGTGCATCGCGCATTACGAGAGGAAGCGGCACAACGTAGCCCTTACTCGCTGGTCGCAGCAACACTTGTGGTACTCATTGGAAGCGATGACCATTACGTCTGCCTATGGGCAGGGGATGCTCGTGCTTACTTGCTACGCGATGGCAAACTCCGGCAACTTACGCGCGACCATAGTTTGGTTCAGGAACTGATTGATGCGGGCGTCATTTCCCGAGAGCAGGCAGCCACGCATCCACACGCAAACATTATCACGCGGACTATCGGCTCGGATGAGCAGGATGTCGCGCTTGACAGAACCGAAGGGATCTTGCGGGAAGGCGACCTATTCTTGCTGTGCTGCGATGGGGTATTTAAGGCCTTGCCTGACGATACTTTGAATCAACTACTTGCAAGCGCACGGCGTGACTCACTGGCAGATGTCATAATCCGAGCCGCCGTAGCTGCGGACGCTTCAGACAACGTCACCGCTGTGACCATCGATGTCATTTGAACTCCTGGCCAATGGCTGGTGACATGGCCAAAGAAGGCTACCCCGGTAACAGTAACGGCCAAAATCCAGCGGAAAACCGAGTTGATTTGGCATTAAGGCATCTCAGGTCTTTGAGCGTGGGTGACCTGGGAGCATTGGAGGCTGTAGCTATCGGTCCCCATGCGATCCCGCCTCTCCGCGATATGCTATTCGAACGTGACCCCAGCGGGCTGTTTCAACCGCGCTGTCAAGCTGTGTTTGCGCTTGCCGCCCTAGGTGCTCATCACGTCCTGAAGGAGTTCCTCAACACTGACAGAGTCATTGCTGACCCGGTTGAGCGAGCCGGCGAGGATGCTGTCATCAATGCGGTTGCGCGAGCGGTGGCAAAGTGTTGCTGCGAACCGGTGTTCCGCCGCCTGTTGCACTTGGCCTCCAGTCGTAAGCTTGTGGGTCCGATTGAGGCAATTGGAGCCACGCGACGACCCGAGGTGCTTCCTTGCTTGGTCACCGCACTCGAGGATGATCTTGCTCGCCCGGTAGCTGAGATTGCGTTGCGAAATTTCGGCAGAGACGCTTCGACGGCGCTTACCGGCGGGGCTTGCGCCGCGTATCCGAATGATGGAGACGAAAGTGATTCGAGCCGACGGCGGAGACGATCTGCGCTCCGCCTGTTGACCGAAATCAACCATCCGACCGGGATCGACGATGCGATGAGAAGCAGCTGGCGATCTGACTCAGACACTCAGATCGCATTGCATGGCTGTTGCTTGGCTCTTGATCTCGGCGATGAAGCCGAACGCCGGTCAGCGGTTCGACAATTGGTTCGGATGCTGGGAGAGGTACGACGGAACCTTCGGAGTGATATTGTTGAGACTCTCGTGCGGCATGCACCGTACTCCTGGCCACAGATAGAGGAGATGTCGTTTGATGCGATGCCCAGCTATAAGAACGAGGTGGTTTGTGCGGAAATTCAGCGATATCTGCACCAGCTGAAATGCAGGCTCGGGTGACAGACTGGAGGCGCTGACCTGCGGCCGACCTCTGCGATCCGGATCTACCTACCAGACAATTTGATGTCGGCTAGGGCCACGGCGGCGTGGTATCGTCGCGGCCCCTACCGAATGCGGCCATCGAAGAATTTAGCATAACGCGCGAAGTGGAGTCGGACCATATTTCAAGTACGCGGCACTGAAGAGCGAAAAGTGAATCCAGGCGATGAGTGGTCCATCGATTGCAAACTTCCACTGCGCCAATCGGATCATGACAAGCAGAGAGCTCATTGGCGAATTTTGCATCCAACGAGCCCATCAACTTCACGGCATCCCTCCATACGGCTAGCGCAGACCCGATCCCGTTGATCGCCTGCTGCTCGGGTTGCTGACA
>JASHOY010000195.1 GCA_030038435.1 Acidobacteriaceae bacterium
CGGCTGGGCTTCCTTGCTTATGGAGACTCGAAATTGAACTTCACGCATCCCAGCTCCAAGCACACCACTGGCGCAGCCCCTCTCCCGCCCCGACGTGCTTCCATCTAACTTGTTTTCATACACTTGCTAGAAAAAGTGACCCAAATAACCTGTTTTCATACACTTGCGCAAATGGTCGAATATAAGTCGCCCGTTTACATACACTTGCAAAAAGCATGGGGGTAGGGGTTATGCCTCCTTGGGCGGCAGCCTGCCTCTCCGAATGCAGGCCCCCGCTCAAACGAAACGATTGCTGGCGCCCACCCGCCATCCTGCCATAAAGTGTTTGTGTCCAAAAGGGAGACAACCGACGTGCTTCTGAGCAGAAAAGCATCCGCGCCTCTGGCAGCGGTTTCCGCACTGGCCCTCGCCTTCACCGCATCCCGCGTCGCGGCCGCGCAAGCGCCCGCCGATTCCCTTGGCATCTTCGAGAGCCAGTCTGACGTAGGCTCCGTCACGCCGCCCGGATCGGCCACCTACGATTCCGCAACCGGCGTCTACACCCTCCGCTCCGCTGGCGCCAATCTCTGGGAGCGCGTCGATGCATACCACTTCGTCTGGAAGAAAGTCTCCGGCGACATCTCTCTCACCGCCGACATAACCTTCGCCGCCGCTGGCCCCAATTCCAGTCCGCATCGCAAAGCCCTGCTCATGTTCCGGCAAACGCTCGACCCCGACTCTGTTTACGCCGACGCAGCGCTCCACGGCGTAGGCCTCACCGCCCTCCAATACCGCAGCAGCCAGGGCGACACCACCCAGGACATCGAATTCAACATCGGCGCTCCCCAGCGCCTTCGCCTTGAAAAGCGTGGCGACACCATTATGCTCTTCATCAGCATGCACGGCGAGCCGCTCCACCAGTCAGGCGCGTCCATCAAGCTGCACTTCGACGGCTCCTTCTATGCCGGCCTGGGCATGTGCTCGCACAACAGCGACGCCGTGGAACAGGCCTCCTTCTCGCATGTCGAACTGCAGCCGCTCACGCCTCCCGCCACGCCTGCCCCCATGGCGCTCTACAGCACCCTCAAAACCATCGCCATCAACAACGACTCGCGCATAGCTTCTGTCATCCTCACCGGCCGCGGAAAAATGGAAGCGCCCAACTGGAGCCGCGACGGCAAAACCCTCATCTTTAATCGCGACGGTAAACTGTGGACCGTGCCCGTAACCGAAAGCGATGGCAGTCTCGCCGACGCCACTCCAATCAATATCGGCGACGCCGGCGACTGCACCGGCAGCCACGGCCTCTCACCCGACGGCAAATGGATCGCCATGACCTGCACCACACCCGGCCATCCCGGCCGCCGCGTTTATATCGTGCCCGCCGGCGGCGGCTCCCCGCGCATGATCACCGAGAACCCCAACTCCTACTTCCATAGCTGGTCGCCGGACGGCAAGACCATCCTCTTCACGCGCCCCAACCACGGCGGCGGAAACATCTACTCCATCTCCGCAAACGGCGGACCGGAAACCGCACTCACCACCGGAACCGGACTCAGCGACGACCCCGACTTCTCCGCCGACGGCCATTGGATCTACTTCAACTCCGACCGCGTCGGCGGCATGCAGATCTGGCGCATGCGGCCCGACGGCAGCGACCCTCAGCAAATCACCTTCGACAACATGCGCAACTGGACCGCGCACCCCTCGCCCGACGGAAAATCGATCCTCATTCTCTCTTACCCCAGTGACGTGACCGGCCACCCGGCCGATAAAGACGTCACTCTGCGCATACTCAACATTGCTGACGGCAAAATCCGCGACCTGGTGCAGATCACCGGCGGATCGGGGACTGACAACGTGCCCAACTGGGCCCCCGATGGCGCGCACTTTGCTTTTGTCAGCTATCAGTTCCTGCCTGCCCAAGACACCGGCTTCACGCAATAACCGCTGGCCAGGCCTGTTAAGGCTTATAAAACGGAGGAGCCATGCTTCAGATCAAGCGTGCATACGAGCCGGCGGAGAGCAGCGACGGCCAGCGCTTCCTCGTCGATCGCCTCTGGCCGCGCGGCGTGAAGAAAGAGACTCTTGCCATCAAGGAATGGCTCAAGGATGCCGCTCCCAGCACCGATCTCCGCAACTGGTACCACCACCAGCCCGATTTATGGGACGAGTTTCGCCAACGCTATTTCAAGGAGCTCGAAGCCAATCCCGCATCGTGGCAACCGCTGCTCGAAGCCGCACACAAGGGCAACGTCACGCTGCTTTATAGCGCCCGCCACGCCGAGCAGAACAACGCGGTCGCCCTCCAAGAGTTCCTGATCAAGAAATTACCCAGCGCGCGGGTACGCTGACCCCGGAACGCTGACCACGGGTCACTTGGCAATCACGTCCATTGCCGCCGTTATCATCTGCGGCGGCAGACACTGCGTTTCATTGCACGCCTGAAAATGCAGCACGCCCTTCAACAGGTGATTGCCCGGCGACGCCACCATCCGCGTATCCAGCGTGAAATCGCCGGTATAAACATTGATCTTCATCTTCGGCGCCGAGGGAAGGGAAATGTCGCTTCCCGCCGGATAACTCGCCGATTCCAGCCGCACGCCCTCGCCCGCAGGAAGCGAAAATGTGGTCGGAATCAGAAAATCGTCATGCGGTGTATGCGAATTGATGTGCATCCCGGAAAGAACACGAAAATGCAGATCCACGTTGGCCGGTTTTCCCGCGGCCACATGCACCTGCTCCGGATAAACAAACTGGACCGGCGGGGTCTTAGGCAGTCTCCGGTCAGGCGAATTCCCAATAAACTGCCCTGACGCCGCCACACACATTCCCGCCGTCACGACGGTTGCAATGCCAGCTCCAATAGAAGACTTCAACCGACCCATCAACTTTGATCCTCAACCGACTCATACTGAAAGCTGAGATTTCGCAGCGAGAAGCCGCTCTTCAGTCTTTCAGAGCTTTCTCGATGTCCGCCTCGAGATTGCTCTCGGAAGTCAGCCCCATCTCCGCAGCCACCACAACGCCCTTGCGATTCACGAAGAACGAAGTGGGCAAATCCTCCACGCCGCCGTAAGGCTTGGCTATGCCGTCCCCGCCCAGCAGCACAGGATACGGAATCTTCTCCTGCTGCGCGGCCTTTTCTACTGCCGCTTTGTCCTTGTCCCATGTGACCTTGTCTTTGGGCGTGGCGTCGTCACCCTCTGAAGAAACACCCAGAATCTCGAATCCCTGCGGGGCGAATTTGTCGCGCAACTGCACCAGCCAGGGCGTCTCGATCTTGCACGGCGCGCACCAGCTCGCCCAGAAGTTGATCATCACCGCCTTGCCGCGGAAGCTGGCCAGCGAAACCGGTTGTCCCTTCAGATCGTCGAGCGTGAAATTCGGCGCCGGCTTGCCCATCAGCCCGGAATGAAACTCCAGCGTGCCTGTATCCGGATCGGCCGCCATCCCGCTCATCGCCGCCATCGCTGCCGCCTCGCGCTCTGCCGCCTGCTTGCGGAATTCCCAGTTGGCCCACCCCGCCCAGGCAAAGGTTGCCAGTATGAACAGCACGCCGAATAAGACAATAGTGTTGCGCTTCACAGGGAATGAGACCTCTGCAATTCATTGTACGAGCCCCAAACTCTGCGAACCACCTCGATCCCTCAATCCCTGCCCCCTGATTCCTGACCCCTGATCTCTGACCTCTGATCTCTGTTACGATCAAAAACCGATGCATCCTTCCGTCCCAGGCGAGCCCCGATCGTCCTCTATCGAGCCGGCCGCCCTGGTGCGCACGGAAGCTGCCGCCCTGGAAGCGCTCGCCGCGCGCCTGGAAGGCCCCATGGCTGCCGATTTCGCCCGCGCCGTGGACCTCATCCTTCACTGCGGCGCCTCCCACGGCCGCGTGGTCGTCACCGGCATGGGCAAAAGCGGCATCATCGCGCAGAAAATCGCCGCCACCCTCAGCTCCACCGGCAGCCCCGCGCTGTTCCTGCATCCGGCCGAGGCCGTGCACGGCGATGTCGGTGTGCTCATGCCAGGGGACGTCGTCATTGCGCTTTCCGCCAGCGGCGAAACCGAAGAAATCCTCCGCCTCCTCGCCACCCTCAAACGCAAAGGCGACGCCCTCATCAGCTTCTGCTGCAATGCGCAATCTACTCTCGCGCAGGCCAGCGACGTGGCTCTCGACTGCAGCGTCGCGCGCGAAGCCTGCGGCCTCAATCTCGCTCCCACCGCCAGCACCACCGCCATGCTTGCCCTCGGTGACGCCCTCGCCATCGCCGTCAGCCTGTGCAAAGGCTTCCGCGCCGAAGACTTCGCCGAGCTGCATCCCGGCGGCAAACTCGGCAAGCAACTGGCCAGGGTTCGCGACCTCATGCACAGCGGCGAAGAAGTTCCCGTGGTCGCGCCCCAAACCCCAATGTCCGACGTCATTTACGAAATGTCATCGAAAAAACTCGGCATCACCACCGTGCAGGAAAACGGCCATCTGCAGGGCGTGATCAGCGACGGGGACCTGCGCCGCCTGCTCGAGCGCGAAGGCGGCGCGGCCTTGAGCAAAACCGCCGGCGAAGCCATGAACCCGCATCCCAGGACCATCGCCGCCGGCGAGCTGGCCGCCAAAGCCCTCGCTATCCTCGAACAGCGCAAGATCACCTCGCTTGTCGTCGTCGACGATAATCAGCGTGTCGAAGGCGTCATCCATCTTCACGATCTCTGGGGCGTGGAGATGATTTGACTGTCGAAAGGGTGCCAGGCTTCCTGGTGCTGCGAATGAATTACGCGGTGCGATTTCGTGTTCATGCGATCACCTGCTCAGACCTTTAGCACCGCTGCTCAGAACCCCTCAGACATTTAAAATAAAAGCTGTTCTCAACTGTTGTTTCGTTCGCCCAAGCGGACGGGAAAGTTTGTCCATTCTCCTTATGCACCGTTGGTCCAAGCTCTTTGTCCCTACCCTGCGCGAGGCTCCTGCAGACGCTGAAGTCGCCAGCCACAAATTCCTGCTCCGCGCCGGCTACATCCGCCAGCTCGGCGCCGGCATTTACAACTACCTCTTCCTCGGTCAGCGCTCGCTCAACAAAGTCATCGCCATCGTTCGCGAAGAGATGGACAAAATCGGCCAGGAGTTCTACCTGCCCGGCATCCTGCCGCGCGAACTCTGGGAGGAAAGCGGACGCTGGAAGACCATGGGCGAAAACATGTTTCGCCTTAAGGACCGCAAGGGCGCCGACCTCTGCCTGGGCATGACCCATGAAGAGATCATGACTTCCATCGCCCGCAATGAGCTGCGCAGTTACAAGCAGTTGCCGCAGATCTGGTACCAGATTCAGACCAAATTCCGTGATGAGCCGCGCCCCAAGTCCGGCCTCTTGCGCGTGCGCCAGTTCATAATGAAAGATAGCTACTCCTTCGATCTCGACAAGGCCGGCCTCGACCGCAGTTACGATCTTCATGACGGAGCGTACCGCCGCATCTTCACCCGCTGCGGTCTAAAATTTGTCTCCGTCGATGCCGATTCGGGCGCGATGGGCGGTTCGCAGTCGCAGGAGTTCATGGTCTACTCCGATGCCGGCGAAGACCTGGTCGCCAGTTGTCCCCAGTGTGGTTACGCCGCCAATCTCGAAAAGGCCACCTCGCGCCTTGAGCCGGTCATAGAAATGGAACCAACCGGCGACGGCAAGCCTGAACTCGTTCACACTCCTGGTTGCGCGGCGATCGCCGATGTGGCCGCTTTCTTCAAGATCTCTCCGGCCTCCGACATCAAGTGCGTCGCTTACATGGCGCTAAAGCGCGGCACTGCCGGCGCCCCCGATGCGTGGCACGGCGTGGCGGCCTTTTTGCGCGGCGATCACCAGGTCAACGAAACCAAGTTGATGGGCGCCATCGGCGCTGCTGACTTGCGTCCCATGCAAACCGATGAGCTCGCGAAATATTTCAACGGCCCCGCCGGCTACCTCGGCCCCGTCGGTCTGTCGCACGACACACATTCCCTCGCGGGCGGGCTCACCATCGTAATCGATAAGGCACTTGAAAACCGCAAGAACATGGTCTGCGGCGCCAACAAGCTTGACTACCACCTGCGCAACGTCGTTCCCGGCCGTGATTTTTCCTGGACGCTGAGCGCCGACATTCGCAGCGTCAACGAAGGCGAAAACTGCCCGGCGATGAACGAAACCGGCGGCACCTGCGTCGGCAAACTGGTCGTCGGCAAAGCCGTCGAAGTCGGTCACATTTTCAAGCTCGGCTACAAATACTCCGAATCCATGGGCGCTCGCGTACTCGACGAAAACGGGAAAGAGGTGATGCCCATCATGGGCTGTTACGGCATCGGCGTCGAGCGCATTTTGACCGCGGCCATCGAGCAATCCTACGATGCCAACGGCTTTTGGCTGCCCGCTTCCATCGCTCCATTCACGGTGGTAATCACCGTGACCAACGTGTCCGATCCATCCTTGCGCGACCTGGGCGAATCGCTCGCATCGGAGCTTGAATCGGCAGGAATTGACGTGCTTCTGGATGACCGCGACGAGCGCGCCGGCGTCAAATTCAAAGACGCCGATCTGGTCGGCATTCCCTACCGGATCAACGTCGGCAAAAAAGCCGCATCAGGCCAGGTCGAACTGGTGACACGCAAGCTTGCCCAGGCCGCTAAAACAGCGCCTGCGCCCGCCGCCAGCGAAGATGTCCCGATAAAGGATGTCCTCATGGTCTTGAAAGAGCGGACCGAAGAACAAAGGCTACTGTTGGACTCTGAGCTTTGACTCGGGACTTGTAGATCTGCGCCTTTTAAGTTGCAACGCCAGGCATTTCTCGATGCGATGGGGCTGCATACGAACCTGTCGAGACCGGAGTGGCGACCTGATGGAAACAGGGAGCAGGAATGGCACTGAAGGTTAAAGTTAAAAAGCCTCGCTGGCGACATCCTCTTATATATATGTCGCTGCTCGTTGCCGCGGGCGTATTCCTATCTGCCATGCTGGGGGCGCTAACCGTCTTCAGTTATTACTACTTTAAATACGGCGATGTTGTAAGCGCGCGATTCCAAGAGCCGGTCTTCGTCGACACCGCCAAAATCTATGCTGCTCCGCGAGAGGTGCGGCCGGGTCAGAACCTTCCTATTTCTCTGATCGCCAACGAGCTGCGCGAAGCCGGCTATACCCTCGATGGCGTAACCCCGGTCTCGCAACTGGGCACCTTCAGCCAGGGCGGCCAGTCGATCACCATTCGCCCCGGTCCGCAGTCATACCACGCCCCCGACGATGCCACCATCCACGACAGCGACGGCGTCGTCGATTCCATCACCGACCCGCTGGGCCGCCCGCTGGCGAGTTATGAGCTCGAACCGCTGCTTGTCACCGGCTTGAGCGAAAGCGCCGACCGCATCAAGCGCCGTCTTGTCACCTACGACGAGCTGCCGCCCAACCTCGTGAACGCCGTAGTGGCCATCGAAGATCGCCACTTCTTCGAGCACGGCGGCATCGACTACTTGCGCGTCCTTGGCTCTATGCGCAACGATTTGAGCCACGGCGACTTCAATCAGGGTGCTTCGACCATCACCATGCAGCTCGCCAAGCTCTTCTTCCTCACCCCGGAAAAGACCTTCAAGCGAAAATTTCTGCAGGTAGTCATCACCTTCCAGCTCGAGCATCGCTTCAGCAAAGAGCAGATCTTCCAGATGTACGCCAACGAGGTTCCGCTCGGCCACCGCGGCACCTTCGACATCGACGGCTTCGGCGAAGCCTCCCAGGTCTACTTCGGAAAAGACGTTCGCCAGCTTTCCCTCGATGAATGCGCACTGCTCGCCGGCCTCATCCAGAGCCCCAACTACCTGGGCCCCTTCCGCCATCCTGAACGCGCCATCGACCGCCGCAATATGGTTCTGGACGCCATGGTTGAAACCGGCGCCATCACCAAGGACCAGGCCGAAGCCGCCAAGGCGCAGCCCCTCCATCTCACCCGGGTGGGTGTGGACGCCAGTGAAGCTCCCTACTTCGTCGATATCGTCCGCGACCGACTCACCCGCCGCCTCGGCGATCGTGACTTCAACCGCGAAGGCCTGCGCATTTACACCTCGCTCGATCCCGATCTGCAGCGCATCGCCGCCGAGTCGGTTAGCGCCATGATGCCCGACGTGGACAAGCTCGTCGATCGCCTGCACGCCCGCGACCGCAAACTCGGAATCGCCTACGCCTATCCGCAGGTAGCCCTGGTGGCGCTGAACCCGCACACCGGCCAAGTGCTTGCTCTTGTCGGCGGCCGCAATTACGCCGAATCGCAATTGGACCACGCCCTCGCGGTGCGCCCCACCGGCTCCATCTTCAAACCCTTTGTCTACGCCGCAGCCTTCAACACCGCCATGGAAGGTGTACTGCTGCCCGGTCGGACCCAGCTCTTTTCTCCGCTCACCATGCTCAGCGACGAGCCCACGACCTACGAATTCGGAAATCAGATCTACGCCCCGCGCAATCTCCTCAGCCCCTATCATCAGCAGGTCACAGCGCGATTCGCCTTGCAGGAATCGCTGAATAACGCCACCATCGGCCTTGCCTCGCTGGTCGGCTTCGACAACGTCGCCGCACTGGCCCGCAACGCCGGCATCGTCGATGCGCAAGGCACACCCTCGGTGGCTATCGGCTCCTACGGCGCGTCGCCCCTCGCCATGGCCGGCGCCTACACCGTCTTCGCCAACCACGGTCTGCACATCGATCCCTGGCTGGTGGCCAGCGTTCGCTCGCCCAACGGCGACGTGATCGCCGACTACTCGCCCATCGTCAAACAGGTCCTCGATCCCCGCGTCGCCTACCTCACCACCGACATGATGGAGAACGTCATCGACCACGGTACCGGCGAAAAAGTTCGAGAGATGGGATTCACCGCGCCCGCCGCAGGCAAAACCGGCACCAGCCACGATGCATGGTTCGCCGGCTTCACCAGCAATCTTCTCTGTGTGGTCTGGGTGGGCAACGACGATTACACCGACATCAAGCTTGAAGGCGCCGCTGCTGCCGCACCCATCTGGGCCACGTTCATGAAGCAGGCCGTCCAGTTGCCGCAATACTCCGACACCCAGGAATTCATGCCCCCCGACGGCGTCCAGTTAGTCGACATCGACAAGGGCACCAACCTGCTCAGCGATGCCGCATGTCCTGACGGCGAGCAGATGGCTTTTCTCGACGGCACCGCGCCTACCGGTACCTGCGATCACCCGCTCCAGCACCGCAATTTCCTGCAAAAGCTCTTCGGCCTGGGCAAATCCGGCAACTGACCATCTACCGAATCCGTCATCCCACCGTTGGCAGCCCGCGACCAGTGCCTTCAGCCATCCACGTCCGTTCCGTTCGGCATGCGCTGGCACTGCGGACACCAGAATGTCACCCGCGCATCTGGCCCTTGAATCCGCCGGCGAATCGCCGCCTCGCACTTCCTGCATGGGTCGCCTGCGCGCCCATACACCCACAAGCTTGCCCCCGGGTCCGACTCGTGCGTCGTCCGCCGTCTGCGCCCTCCGTAAGTCACAATGGTGTCGCCGGAATCCTCCAGCACATTCGCGCTCACAAGCTTGCGCGCCGCTGCAATCACCGTCCTCACCTGCGCTTCGCTCAGCCATCCAACTCTGCAATACGGATGCACGCCGGTCACGAAGCACACTTCCGACTTGAATACATTTCCCACCCCAGCCACCACGTCCTGGCGCAGCAGCACATCGGCAACGTCTTCCTGCTCGTGCGCAAAAAAGCGCCGCACCGCTTCAACCGCTTCAAAGTCGCTGCTCAGCACATCGATCTCCGCCCGCGGAATTCTTCGGTCGCGCTGCAGCGACTCTGCCGTATGCATCTCCGCCACCGGTACGCGAAACCCCACTGCTACGTACTCGTCCGTCTCGATCACAATGCGCATATTTGCGTACGGCTGCTGCCATCGATCGCCATGCCGGTAAATATGCCAGCTTCCGTTCATCAGCATATGTGTGGCCAGCGTATGACCCCCGGAGAAGTGCATTAGCAGCCATTTTCCGCGCGATTCCACGGCGGTGACCTCTTGTCCCGTAAGCGCCGCATCGTCATGCTCCCGCATCAGCTTCGGATAGGTCGACCGGAACCCAGTAATCTGCCTGCCGCCTAGCGCACGCCCCAGCGCCCGCGCCGTGCGAAAGATGGTATCGCCTTCAGGCATCGCTCACTGCACCTCGCCCGCGTGCGCCCCTTGCCCGTGCTGCCCCACTGCCATCGGAATCCGTCGCAGGTGCATGCCCAGCGGGCCGGCATAAAATCCCGCATCCATCAGGAAGTGCGCCATGGGATGCGCTGCCACCGGTTGCCCGTTGATGGTCGTAATCAGCACGCCCTCGCGCCCTCCGGCGCGCATCCGCTCCTGTCCGCGCGCACACAGAAAATGCGCCAGCCCCGCCGCCGCCTGCGATCGTTCCGGCTCCTCGCCAGGCAAAAACACCAGCACATTAGGATTGTTCCTTCGCAGCCATGCCACCAATTCCCCATTGCGCAAGATCACTTCTGCGTAAGCCGCCCGCGTCAGCAACCGCGGCGCCGATTGCCACCCCACAGACGAAGACCTGTCTGCGGGGACCCCGGATTCCGAATCCTCTTCCGGCACGGGCAAATCCGGCCAGCGCAAGATCGATCCATAAGGATTCGCCGGATCGGCCGCGGAGAGCGCGACGAATTCAGGCTTTTCCGCGCTTGGTTCGGTGCGCAACTGCCGCAGCAGATCCACCGCCGCAGGCAGCGCAAACTGCGTCGCGCCCAGCCCGGCCACAAAATATCCGCGCCGGATGCGTCCGCTCTCTTCCAGCGCCTTCAACACGTCATACACCGCGCTGAACCCGCCCGGCACATTTTCCGCGACCACAGCTTCGCGCAGCAACACACCATAGCGATTCAACAGTTGCAGCGCCAGCGCATGACTGGCCTCAGTTGCCGACAGACGAGCTGCGTTTTGAAAGGGTACGGCTTTAGCCGTGCCACTGGTCACGGTTAAAGACATGGCCTCAGCGCACAGCGGCACAAGCGACCATCGCCCCTGCGCCGTCGGCGGCGTCGTCCGCCGCGAACGAAACACCATTCCCGTGTGGGAGCGCCGCTCGCCGCGCCGGTTCTCCGGCCGCGCAATGTAAGCGCGCAATGCATGCAGGGAGTCATTTGTCGCCAGCCCGCGCCAAACCAGGCTCCAAAGCGCGTCCATACTTTCCCCGGGATACCCTCCACCCGCGGCCTGGTGCAGCGTATCGAAGAAACTCGCACCTGCTGATTCCAGCACCGCAAGCAGCTTTTCCTCGCGCTCACTCAGCGGTTCCACCAGCGGCCGCTGCTGTCCAAGCAACGGCAGTTTGTCGGCAAGAAAGAGTGCAATGCGGCCGTCGCGCTCGCCCATCGGCTCAACACCTGCCCAAGCCACCTCGCCCGCAGCGATCAGTGTGTCAAGATCAGCCGGCGCAAAACCCGCAATCCGAGCCGGCAAAATTGAGGTCTCCAGCAGCGAGGCCGGCAACGGCGCCCCCTGCAAGTTATCAATCGCATCGAGCAGCGCATCCAGATGCCCGTGCGCGCTGCGCCGCGGCGCCACCACCCCTTGCCAATGCGTGAAGAAGCGCGCCAGCGTGTGCTGCTCCACCGGCTCTACTTCACGCCGCAGTTTCGCCAGCGACTTCCGCCGGATCTGCCGCAGAATCTCCGCATCGCACCACTCGCGGTGAAGTCCTCCGGGCCGGAATCCGCCCTCAAGTACGCGCCCTTCCTGCGCCAGCATTCGCAGTGTGCTTTCTACGGCTTCCGCATCGAGGGCAAAACGATTCGCAAGCTCACTCAGCGTAAACGGCCCATGTGTCCGGGCATAGCGCCGCACCAGCTCCAGCACCGGATGCGCCACCGGTTCGAGCAGCGCTGCCGCCAGTCCCGGAGGCAGCGGAATCCCCAGCGCATCGCGGTATCTTGCCGCATCCTCCGCTGCGATCAACCGCTTTTCGCCGCCAATGCGCAGCTCCAGCAGACGCCGCGCACGAATCAGCCGGTCGACATGCACGAGCAAATCGGGTGAAGCGAGGCGCCGCGCCATCTCCGCGCGCGAAAGATCACCCAGCCGCAGGCACAAATCGTGAATCCCGTCTGCCGACTGCGCCCGGTAATTTTCCGCGAGGCATTGTGCAGCATCTTCCACATCGGCCATGGCGTCGGCATCGAGCAGTTCGCGCAGGTCCGCCTCGCCCATCAGCTCGCGCAACTGCTCCTGGTCAATGGTCAGCGCCTGCGCGCGCCGCTCCGCTAGCGGAGCATCGCCGTCGTAAAGAAAATTCGCCACATAGCTGAACAGCAGCGACGCCGCAAACGGCGAAGGCTTGCGCGTCTCCACCACCTGCACCCGCAACTGCCGCTGCTCGATCGCGCGCAGCGTTTCCACCAATGCCGGTATGTCGAAAACATCGCGCAAGCATTCGCGATAGGCCTCGAGCAGCAACGGAAACGACGGATACCGCGCCGCCACGCTCAACAGATCGTAGGAGCGCTTGCGCAACTGCCATAACGGCGACCGCGCATCCGCCCGCCGCCGCGGCAAAAGCAGCGCGCGTCCCGCCGCCTCACGAAACCGTCCCGCAAACAACGCTGTTGATCCCAGTTGCCGCGTCACCAGTTGCGCCGCCTCTGCCGCTTCCACCATGATCCAGTCCGAATCCGGCGGTTCGTCGGTGTCAGGAAAGCGCAGCACAAAACCGTCATCGCCCCAAAGGGTCTCCACCTCCGGCCCGCCTGCCGCGCGAATGCGCGCGCTCACTGCCATCGCCCACGGAATATGGATGCGGCTTCCAAACGGCGTCAGCACGCACACGCGCCAGTCGCCCAGCTCGTCCCGGCAGCGCTCCACCACAATCGTCTTATCGTCGGGAACCGCGCCCGTCGCCGCTTCCTGATCGGCCAGAAACGCCAGCAGGTTCTCTGCGGCCTGCGCATCCAGATCATGCTCGGTCACCAGCCGCGTAAGCGCCGCGGGCCTGGGCAGCGCGCGCAGCTCCCGCACCATCGCGCCGATCCGCCGTCCAAACTCCAGCGGACGCCCCGGCCCATCGCCCTTCCAGAACGGCATCTTTCCCGGCTCGCCCGGCGCCGGCGTCACCAGCACGCGGTCGTGCGTGATGTCCACAATGCGCCATGTCGATGCGCCCAGAATGAAGCTCTCGTTGGGATGCGATTCGAAGACCATTTCCTCATCGAGCTCGCCCACGCGCACTGCCTTCCCTTCCGTGAACGCAAGAAAAACTCCGTAGAGCCCGCGGTCCGGTATGGTCCCCGCATTCAGAATCGCCAGTCGCGCCGCGCCGTTGCGTGCCGTCACCACGTTGCGCAGGCGGTCCCAGTTCAACCGCGGCCGCAGCTCCGCAAATTCATCGGAAGGATATCGTCCGCTGAGCAGATCCAGAACGCCTTCAAACGAAGAGCGCGCAAGACCGGCAAATGGCGCGGCCCGGCGCACCAGGTCGTAGAGAAAATCTACGCTGACTTCCGGCTTCCCGTCCGCGGCGGCTTCAGCCTCTGCGGGCTCGCACATCTCGAACGCGAGCTGCGCCGTCCCTGCGCCACGCTTTTCCCTGGCCCCAGATCTCTGACCACCGACTCCTGATCCCAGTTCTCTGACCTCTGCCTTCCCCGGCGGGTGCGCGGCTACTGCGACCAGTTGCTGCGCCAGCACATCAATCGGATTCCGCGGATATCGCGTCGATTCAATGTGCCCCTCATGCATCGCCCGGGTCACTGCGGCGCAGGCCACAAGATCCGCGCGGTACTTGGGAAACAAAATGCCTTCGCTGACAGCGTCAACTTGGTGCCCCGCGCGCCCGATGCGCTGCATGCCACTGGCTACCGAGGGCGGCGATTCGATCTGGATCACCAGGTCCACCGCGCCCATATCGATGCCCAGCTCCAGCGTCGACGTAGCGCAGAGCGCGCGAATCTTGCCGGCCTTCAACTGCTCTTCGATGACCGAGCGCTGGTGCGCGGCTAGAGATCCGTGATGCGCGCGGGCAATCGGCTCGCCGGCAAGGTCGTTGAGCGCCCCTGCCAATCGCTCGGCAAGCTGGCGCGCATTCACAAACAGAATGGTCGAGTTGCGCTCGCGGATCAGTTCCAGCAGACGCGGATGAATCGCATTCCAGATGGAAACCCGCCGCGGCATCTGCGATGCCGGACCGGTAGGAATCTCCTCCTGCTCGCCTAGCCGCGACATGTCTTCAACAGGAACTTCAATGCGCAGCTTGAGCTGTTTCCGCTGCGCAGCATTCACAATCGTCACTGGCCGGTAGCGAAGACAGGGGTCAGGGATCTGAGAACAGGGGTCAGGGATGAGAGAACTGGGATCGGGGGCGAAGGAGCCCGGATCAGGCGACCCTGAAGCGGACAAATGCGAAGCCGAAGCAGAATCCAGCGAATCGGGATCATTCGGGTCGGCAGAAAGCTCCCTCTTCACTTCATAGCCGCCCTCGGGTACGGCCGCATGATCACCAGCCAAATTGCCCTCGCCACCTTCACCCGCCTTCCCTGACCTCTGATCCCCGACCCCTGATCCCTGCCCCCTGTTCTCTGCTCTCTGACCCTCCACTCCGCCCAGGAACCGCGCCACTTCCTCGAGCGGCCGTTGCGTGGCCGAGAGCCCGATGCGCTGTATTGGTTTTTTAACCAACGCTTGCAATCGTTCCAGCGAGATGGCCAGGTGCGCGCCGCGCTTGGTCGGCACCAGCGAATGGATCTCGTCGATGATTACGGTATCGACGGTACGCAGCGCGTCCGCGGCCTGCGAGGTGAGCACCAGGTAAAGAGATTCGGGAGTGGTGATGAGGATATCGGCTGGCCGCCGCGCAAAGCGCGCCCGCTCGCGCTGCGGCGTGTCTCCCGTGCGCACGCTGATCTTCGGCTCGCGAAAGGGCACGCCCATGCGCCGCGCCATATTGGCCATTCCCGCCAGCGGCGAGCGCAGATTACGTTCCACATCCACGGCCAGCGCCTTCAGCGGCGAGACATAAACCACCCGGCATCCGCCGCGCTCAGACCATCCCCGTGCTGCCGGCGCGCGATCGGCGTTCCCCCGCTCCTGATCCCTGACCCCTGATCCCTGATTCGCCAGCATCAGCCGGTCGAGACACCAGAGAAACGCAGCCAGAGTCTTGCCGCTCCCCGTCGGAGCCAGGATCAGCGTGCTCTCTCCGCGCGCAATCGCCGGCCAGCCCAGTCTCTGCGGCGCCGTCGGCGCATCAAAGACGGCGCGAAACCACGCCGCCGTCACCGGATGAAAGCAGGCGAGGGAATCGGCTCCGGAATCGGGGATATGCGGGTCCGCCGACATGCTCTTTTGAGCTTAGCGCATAGCGAAGAAAAGGGAAATCTTGGGGTCGAAAGGCTGAGGAAAAAGTCCGAATAGAAGGCAAAAGTGGCGGAAGCTTGGCAGGGGCGAAAGACTCACTCATTTTGCGACGCTTGCGGCCCGGCTGAAGCCGTGGCCTGATTACAAAGCTTATTCCATGGAGCTATTCAGCAAACTGGAAAGCCGTGCCCTGATTACAAAGCTTCTTCCACGGAGCCTTTCAGCAGTCAGTTTATCCGCGCGGTTGAAAGCTGCTCCCGGCCCAGCGAACGCAAGAGCGCCATGGCAAATCCGGTCTCTTCAGGAACTGATGATGCCCCGGGAAACGGCGTAGCGGGTCAACTCCGCAATGGTGCGCACGCCGAGCTCGTCCATGATGTTGTTGCGATGGAATTCGACGGTTTTGATGGAAATGTTGAGCGTCGCAGAGATTTCCTTGGTTGATTTTCCCTCGGCCACCAACTGCAGGACCTCACGCTGGCGCGGGGTCAAGTCCCCGCCGAACATCTGCACCGGATTCTGTCGGGGATGGATGCTAGAAAGCTCCGCCGCCTCGCGGTCTACGAGCGGCGTCACATAGTAGCGGTCGAGCAAGGCTTTGCGGATGGCGCCGACAAGCTCTTCGGCTGCCGACTGCTTGGCGACGTAGGCCATGGCGCCAGCGGCGAAGGCGGCATGCACATAGGCGGGATCGAGCTGCTGGGTGACGAAGACGATTTTTACCGAGGGCATGGTGCTGCTCAAGCGCCGCGCGGTTTCGATGCCGTTCATTTCCGGCATGCTGACATCGAGCAGAACCACATCCGGGTTGAGTCGAGTTGCTGCCTCCAGCGCCGCGCGTCCGTTGGTGACCGAGCCCACAACCTCAAACTCGCCGGCGAGGAGATGCACCAGGCCCTCAAGCATGAGGGCATGATCGTCGGCTATGAGAATTCGTTTAG
This sequence comes from Acidobacteriaceae bacterium, assembly GCA_030038435.1. Lineage (GTDB taxonomy): Bacteria > Acidobacteriota > Terriglobia > Terriglobales > Acidobacteriaceae > Telmatobacter. The sequence goes on from JASHOY010000195.1 coordinate 16,272, forward strand.
GCATTGCGTTTCAGCGGGATGTCGACGGTTACGGTGGTTCCCTGGCCGAGCGCCGATCGCACGCTGAAAGCGCCGCCGGCAAGGCGCGCGCGCTCCTGCATGGAAATCATTCCCAGTCCACGGCCGTAGTGGCCTGCTTCCTGATCGAAGCCTAAACCGAAATCCATCACCTTGAGCTGCAGTTGGTTGTCCTGACCTGAGAGAACCACTTTGACATGAGTTTTGCCCGCGTGCTTGGCAACATTGCGCAGCGCTTCCTGGGCGATACGGTAGACGGTTGTGGCTGCTTCCTGAGGCCAGCCGTCAGGCAGCTCATGCGTGCTGTAAGTGGCCAACATGTTTTCGCGATCGCCGAATTCTTTCACCATCGATCTAAGGGCAGCCGAGAGGCCGAGCTCATTGAGGATGGTGGGGTGCAGACGGTGCGAGATGAGGCGAACGTCGGTGTTCAGTGCCTGCAACTGTCGATGTGCTTTTTCGAGCGTTTCCTTGCGCCTGGTCCCATGGCTTTCTTCAGGATCCTCAAAAAAATGTTGCAGCAGAATGTCCAGTGCGCTCAGTCGCTGTGAAACGTCGTCGTGGAGTTCGCGGGCGACGTATTGGCGCTCCTCCTCCTGCACAGTGAACAGATGCGCAGTAAGGCCGCGAAGTTCGTTCTGGGTGCGGCGAAGCTGATGGGCGGCGGTTGCCACCTCGCCTTCGAGCGCTTCCTTCTGCCGGGCGATAAGCAGCTCGGCTTCGCGGCGCAATGTGATGTCTTCAATCATCAGCAGCAGCACCCGGCTGCCATCAGTGGAGAGCACACGAGCCTTGACGGCTAGAGTTTTGGTGGGCGATTTTGTGGAGATATGTTCAAACTCAAGGGCTGCGCCATTCTGCGCATTGAGCAGGGATTCGAGACGCTCGCGAAGATCATCGAGGCCCCAGAGCACAGCTACCAATTCCGGCAACGACCGCTCTTCCAGTTCCTTGGCCTGCATCTGGGTCATCTGGCGGAAGGCGGTGTTCGCGGTGCGGATGGTGCAGTCCGGATCGAGCACAACCATGGGGACGGGCGCACTTTCCACGACGGAGACAGCGAAATCGCTGGCGTCCACGAAATTCTGCTGGCTGCGGCGAAGCTGGTCGATATCGACCAACACCACAACGAGACCCTCGATCTTGTTTTCGGCGGTGCGATAGGGACGCACGCGCAGCAGGTGCCAGCGCCCCTCACGGTCCTGCACTTCCAGTTCCTTGGCGACAAGGGTCTCCAGCACTTCGAGGAGAATCGGCTCGATATTCTCGATGCTGAGCTGCAGTCGAATCTCGCTGATCGAGCGTCCGATATCCCCGGTGCGCACATTCATCAGCCGCTGCATGGGAGGGGTGAACTGGCGGATGTGCAGGTCGCTGGTAAGCATCAGCAGCGGCATATTAACACTGTTGAGGAGGTTGGTGAGGTCGTTGCCGGTCTGGGTAAGGATGCTATTGCGCTGCTGCAATTCGTCGTTGACGGTTTGCAACTCCTCGTTGGCGCTTTGCAGTTCTTCCTTGGTAGTTTCAAGTTCCTCGTTGGTGCTTTGCAACTCTTCGTTTGCCGACTGAATCTCTTCGTTGGCCACGACGAGTTCCTGGTTGCGCGCATCGCGCTCTTCGACGAGAGACTCGAGATGGTAGCGGGTGGAGCTTAGATCCTGGCGCAACTGCGCGATCAAGCGGTCTTTTTCGTCGATGGTGAGCTTGGGCGAGGCAAGTGGTTCGGGGGGGGGTGCGAAGCCGGATTTGGAAAGATCTTGAAACAGGACGAGGAAGCTGCGCCGACGCGCTGCGGCGCTGGTGATAGGCAAAACGTCGACCTGCAGACGCTGCTCGTGCTGCTCTTCGTCAAGCACTTTGATGATTGCGCATGCGGGAATGTTTTCGCGGATGGAGCGCTGCACGGCGGCGATGACGTCATTAGCCATGTTTTCACGCAGAACGCGCAGCAGATTCCAACTGACCGCTCCCGGTGTGATTTCAAGAAAGCGGGAGGTCTGGCCCCGCGATTGCAGAACGTTCATGCGGTCGTCGATGATCAGCCCGAGGGGCCCGAAGCGCGCGAGAACGATGCGATCAGCGGCACGTTGCAACTCCAGTTCGGGCCATACAGTGGTCTCCGTGTCGTTGGGCGTCGTTCGCATGCCTCCGTTGCCGTGGCGCAAGGCATAGCCGCGCGGAGGCTCGAAGCTTAAGGGCAGATTGACTCCGGTCTTCGAATAAATCTTGTACTTGCGGTCGAACACGCTGAAGACGTCGCCGTAGTCGCGCAGCCCTTCTGACATGCCCAGCAGCATGTAGCCGCCGGCTTCGAGCGCGTAATGGAAGGTGAGCATGATCTGGCGCTGAAGGGGCTGGTTGAAATAGATCATCACGTTGCGGCAACTGAGAATGTCGATATGCGAGAAGGGAGGGTCGCTGCACAGGTTCTGGCGCGCGAAGATGCAGGTGTCGCGGACGCGTTTCGATACCTGGTATCCGCGGTCCACTTTGACGAAATAGCGGCGCAGCCTTTCCGGAGAGATATCGGTGATCAAGGATTCAGGGTAGACTGCCACTCTTGCGGTTTCAATGGACTGTTCGCTGGCGTCGGTGCCGAAGATCTGGACCGGGGTGTCGAGGCCGTGTTGCGAGAGGAATTCAAGGACGGAGATGGCCAGGGAATAAGCTTCTTCCCCGGTGGAGCAGCCGGCGCACCAGAGGCGGATAGGCTTGTCGGGTGGCCGATCCTGAAAGAGCACAGGAAGCAAGTTGGTTCGCAATGACTCCCAAAGGCCCGGGTCGCGGAAGAAGCGGGTGACATTGATGAGCACATCCTCATGGAGGTTGCGCAATTCATCGGTGCGAACCTGCAGTAAGCGCTGGTACTCGGCCAGGTTCTCTATGCGCAGCAGAATCATGCGGCGCGCCATGCGGCGGCGCAAAGTCTCAGGCTTGTACTGGCGAACGTCAATGCCGGCGACGGCGCGAAGTCGCTGCAGGATTTTCTGAAAGGACTGCTCGTCGCTGACCGGGGCGATGCCGGTCTCAAGGGAGCGCACCTCGGGGCGTGTGAACTGGCGGGCGAGGCGGCCAAGCTCCACGGCGATCTCGGCTGGCGGAATGACCAGATCGACGTGATCGGAGGCGATGGAGCTGCGCGGCATGCCGCTGTGCATGGCGGTGTCAGGGCTTTGTACGATGGCGATGCCGCCCTCGCCCTTGATGGCCTTGAGGCCTAGCGCGCCATCGGCGTCCGCACCGGAAAGCACCACGCCGATGGCATGGTTTTTCAGGTCGGAAGCAAGCGAGAAAAAGAATTTGTCGATGGTGCGGGGAATACGATCGCTTGCCGGCCGGATTTCGACGCTAAACAGCCCTCCGCGCAAGCTGAGGAACTGGTTCGGCTGCAGCACGTAAAGATGATTGGCGAGTGGCCGCTGGCCGTTCTCGACGGAAAGAACCGGCATCTGGGTATAGCGCTCGACGATTTCGGAGAGAAAGCTTCTCTGGTCGGGGGCCAGATGCGTGACCAGGACGAAAGACAT
>JASHOY010000196.1 GCA_030038435.1 Acidobacteriaceae bacterium
GACCTGGCCCGCCCAACCTTCTGGACGCTGGCCATCTACGGGCTGTTCTTTTACCTGCAGAAGTACACGGCCGATCAAACCGTGGTGCAGCGCTATCTGGCCGCCAGATCGGACCGCCAGGCGCTCGGCGGCATCGCCATGGGCGCGTGGCTCTGCCTGCCGGTGTGGACGGCATTCATGTTCATCGGCTCGCTGCTCTGGGCCTTTTACAGGCTGGGCTGCGGCAGCCTCCCAGCCACAATTACCCGGTCGGATCAGGTGTTTCCGTATTACATGGTTACGCAGATGCCGGCGTGCGTGGGCGGCCTGTTTCTTGCGGCGCTCTTTGGCGCGGCCATGTCGATGCTGGCCTCGGATTTGAATTGCATCGGTCTCATCCTGACTGAGGATTTCTACTCCTACTTCTTCCCCAGGCACTCCGATGCGCAGCGCCTGCGCTTCGGCAAGCTTTCGATCGTGCTGTGCGGAGCGTTGGCTATCGGCGTCGCGCTGCGGCTTTCCAGCACGCGCGGCACCGCGCTCGCGCTTTACTACACCGCCACGGCGATCGTGGCCGGCGGGCTTGCCGGGCTTTTTCTGCTCGCGTTTCTCTCGCCGCGCGCGGGGCGTGCGGCTGCGTGGTCGGGAATTATCGCCAGCCTGGCATTCACTGCCTACGCCACGCTGACCGTCAACGGCGGCAAAATTGTGAATCTGGGTGCATGGAACTATCCCTGGAACGAGTACACCATCGGCGCCGTGGGTAATGTGCTGCTGCTGCTGGTTGGGCTCCTCGGCGCGGTCTTTTTCCCCACCTCGGCCGGCGCTTCCGCTTCGCGCCACACTCTCTGGGACTGGCTTGCCCAAAGCAGGCGAACCCCCATTCATGCTATTCAATTGGGAGACACACCATGAACCGTTTACGGCAAGCTGTGCAAGGCAACGGCGGAATGCCCCTTCTGGGCGCGGCTGTATATTTTTACGATCCCGTCTTTCTTGAGATCTGCGCCCACCTCGGCTACCAGGCCATCTGGATTGAGATGGAGCACGGCCACATCACCTTTGCCGAGGCCGCCGATCTGTGCCGTATGGCCGCCGGCACGGGGATGCTCACCATGATTCGCATTCCCGACGTGCAGCGGGCCAACGTGCTCAAAGCCGCCGAGTGCGGGCCTGACATCATCGATGTGCCCATGATCGAGCAGCCGGAGCAGATGCAGCAGTTGCGCGCTTATGCCCGCTTCGCCCCCGAGGGAAGCCGCGGCTTTTTCTCCGTCTCCCGCGCCATCAACTACGGCATCCCCGGCGGCGTGGTCGCCAAGCAGCAGAGCCTGAATACCGATCTCTGCCTCATGGCGCAGATTGAGAGCGAGATGGCGCTGGCCCGCCTGGAAGAGCTGGCCGCGGTGCCCGATGTCGACCTGTTCATTGGGCCGGCAGACCTGGCGGCAAGCCTCGGCGTCCCCTCGCAGACCAGCCACTCCAGGGTGCGCGCTGCGGCCTCCGAGATTGCCAGGGTGGCGCGCGCCAACGGAAAATGCGTGGCCACGGCCTGTGCGCCGCAGGAGTACGACTTCTGGCTCGGTCTGGGCATTGACCTGCTCTTCTGCACCAACGACATCGCTTGCCTCAAACATGCCGCGGGCGAGCTGCTGAGCAATGCCCGCGAGGTTCTGGCGCGCAGAGCCGAAGCGGAGAGCGAAGCCAGGGCCCGCTCCAATGGCCGTGTGTAAGCGTCGAGCGCTGAAGTGCGGTTTTTCCTTAAGCAAACGGCAGGGGCGGCGAGATCTGGGGAGATCGGAAATCAGATCGGGCACTCCCCGGTTCGCCGCTGAGCGCTGCCTTGACCTCTGCTGATATGGAACACCTTGCGCGCGATTACGCGGCACGAGGGTGGAGCAAATCCGCCGGGGCGTAGGAAGGAGGCTGGCGGGCAGCTCTATTTTCAAAAATCGTCATTTATTTTCATAAAATCCTTGCTTCCCCGAGCCCCGGCCGTTAAACTTCTCTTCGCTATGCAGATGAGATCCTGTCATACGCTCTTTCTTGCCGCCTTGCTTCTTCCGGCCCTGCTGGTCGCCCAGAATCGCCCGCCGAAGGCCTCCTCGAATCAGCCATCGGATAAAGTCTTCCTGCTGCTCCATCCAGCCGATTATCGCCACTACATCGCCACGTTTGACGCTTCCGAGCTTGCGGCCACAAAAGAACAGGCCCCCGACGAATGGCCCTGGCTCAAGGCAAACATTCCGCTCTTCGACTGCTCAAACAAAAGTTTTGAGAACATGTACTACTTCCGCTGGTTTGCCTGGGAAAAGCACGTCGTGCACACAAAAGAGTTCGGCTACCTGATCACGGAGTGGCTGCCCAGACCCCAGTTTGCCGACTACGGCGTTCTGCCCGACGCGGCGCCGTTTCATCTGCGGGAAGCCCGCTGGCTGCGCAATCCCGAGATTGCCGAGGACTACGCGCGCTACTGGATCTCCCCCGGCGCGCGTCCGCGGGAGTACAGCTTTCCGCTGGCTGCCAGCGTGCGCGATGTGATGCTGGCCACCGGCGACTCCGGCCTGGGAATCGGCATGTTGCCGGGGCTGATTGCCAACTACAAGGCCTGGGTAGCAACGCAATACGATCCATCGGTGGGCCTCTTCTGGTCGATCGACACGCGCGACGCCATGGAGAAATCCATCAGCGGCGACGGATACCGGCCCACGCTGAACAGCTACATGGTCGGCGATGCGCGCGCCATTTCGGAGATCGCCCGCCAGGCCGGAGAAACCGCGGTTGCCGCGGAGTATGCGGAGAAAGCCGATACCCTCGAGCACACGGTCGAAACCAAACTGTGGAATCCCCAGGCT
>JASHOY010000197.1 GCA_030038435.1 Acidobacteriaceae bacterium
ATGGCCGGGCCCCGTATCCCGGTCGCGATTTCGCGATCCCGTTTGGCAAAGCCAGGATCGTCCGTCCCGGCGCCGATATCACGCTCGTCACCTACGGCGCCCTCGTTCCGCGCGCCCTGCAGGCCGCCGAGCAGGCGCATCGCGACCACGGCATTGAAACCGAAATTCTCGACCTCCGCACTCTCAGCCCTTATGACTGGGAGGCCATCGCCACATCCGTCCGCAAGACCAGCCGCGTCGTAGTGGCGTATGAAGACACGCTCAGTTGGGGGTACGGCGCTGAAATCGCGGCGCGCATCGCTTCCGAGCTCTTTGAAGATCTCGATGCCCCGGTGATGCGGATCGGCGCCATGGACACCTTTGTCGCCTACCAGCCGATCCTTGAAGATGCGATCCTGCCGCAACCGGAAGGCATTCTCAAAACCATTCTCGATCTCAGGCGCTATTAACAGCAGAAAACGGAGAGCAGGGGACAGAGATCGGCGAACAGCCTGACTCCGGAATCAATATGATGGAAGGAGCACCCGTTGAACCAACCCGGCCTCTATGTCGCCGTCCGACACCACAACCCGCGCCTTTCCCAGTCTCCACGAGTTTTTCTCGCCGGGCGGAATCCTGGCGCGCTCGCCGTTGCCCTACGAGTACCGGCCCGGGCAACTGGAAATGGCCAAGGCCGTGGAGCGCGCTCTCGGCGAGCGCCGGCATTTGATTGTCGAGGCCGGCACCGGGACCGGCAAAACCCTCGCCTATCTGCTGCCCGCGCTGCGCACCGGCCAGCGCGTCATTGTCTCCACCGGGACCAAGGCCCTGCAGGACCAGCTTTACTTCCGCGACGTGCCGTTTCTTGAAACCCTGCTCGGCGAGCTGCGCGTTTGCTACATGAAAGGCCGCGCCAATTATCTCTGCCGGCGCAAACTGGCGGCGCTGCGCGACCAGCCCATCCTCTCCGGCCTGGAAGAAGTGGATCAGTACCAGCAGATCGCCGAGTGGGAGCGCATCACCGAAACCGGCGACCGCGCCGAGCTCTCCGGCATCCCGGAGTCGAGCGCGCTGTGGCAAAAACTCGACGCGCGCTCCGATGCCTGCCTGGGCTCAACCTGCCCCGACTACCGGCGCTGCTTCATCACCGAGATGCGGCGCAAGGCACTCGAATCGGACCTGATCATCGTCAACCACCACTTGTTTTTCGCCGATATGGCGGTCAAGCAGGAAGCCGCCGGCGCGCCCGACGCGGGCGTTCTTCCCGAAGCCGCGGCCGTGGTCTTCGACGAAGCCCATGAGCTTGAAGAAGTGGCTTCGAATTATTTCGGTCTTTCGGTGAGCAATGTGCGTTTTGAAGAGCTGGCCCGCGACGCCGACGCCCTGCTTCGCGGCAAGGAGGGGACGCAGAACATTCCCGCCGCCACGCAGCAGCTTCGTGACCGGGCGCGTATGTTTTTTGCCGCGCTGCCCATGGCCGGCGACGGCCGGCAGCCCTTCAGCGAGCGCGAATCCTTCCTCGAATCTTCCGGCGACCTCTACCTCGGCGTCCGCTCTACATTGAGCCTGCTGGAATTGGAGATGGAGAATCTCACCGAGATCGACGAAGCTCCCGGATTGCGCAAGCGCGTGGCGCGTCTTCGCGGCGAGCTGGAATTCCTGCTCGAGTCGAACTCCAGCAACATGGTCTACTGGCTGGAGCGGCGCGCCGGCGGCGTGAGCAATCCACCCGGACAACGTCAGGCGGCGCGCGGTGGATTTCACTCTCAGAGCCGGACCACTTTCCTGCAAGCCACACCTATCGATGTTTCCGAACTGCTTCACGAGCTGGTCTTCGAGCAGATTCCCACCGTCGTCCTCACTTCCGCCACGCTCACCGTGCAGGGCGGATTCGAGCATCTGCGCCGCCGCCTCGGCCTCAGCGAGGCCCGCGAGCTGGTGGTGCCCTCGCATTTCCGTTACGGCGAGCAGGCCATTCTTTATCTGCCGCCGGAGATGCCCGACCCGCGCGATGCCGGATTTCCCGAAGCCGCGGCCGGGTGCATCGAGCAGGTCCTCGCCATCACTCGCGGGCGCGCCTTCTGCCTCTTCACCAGCTACAGCCAGATGCGCGACCTTTACGAGCGCCTTCTGCCCGTCCTCGATTTCCCCATCCTGCTGCATGGAACCGCGCCGCGCAAAGCGCTGCTTGAAGAATTTCGCGTTACTCCCAACGCGGTCCTGTTCGGCACCGCCAGCTTCTGGCAGGGCGTCGATGTGCAGGGCGAAGCGCTCAGTTGCGTCATCATCGACCGGCTGCCCTTCGCCGTGCCCAGCGACCCCATTGTGCAGGCGCGCATGAAAGCCATCGAAGAAGCCGGAGGCAAGCCCTTCTTCGACTACCAGGTTCCTGAAGCCGTGCTCACCCTCAAGCAAGGCTTCGGGCGGCTGATCCGGTCGCTGGAAGACCGCGGCGTGCTGGTGCTGCTCGATCCGCGCATCCGCCGCCAGCGCTACGGACAGGCCTTTCTGGCCAGCCTGCCGCCGTACCGCATGACCACAAATATCGCGGATGTAGAGACTTTTTTCGGGCGAGAATCTTCTGCGTAGACGGGTTGCTTTTCGTGCTGCACGGCCGGTACCGGAGAGTCCGTTGCAGGATCATCTTGTGTCGGAAGAGACTGGTCGTGGACTTTCGCCTCGGGATTGACTGCGCTTGAGCCATGCAGGTGACGGTGGAGATTCCCGACGATGTCGCACGGGTCCTGGCCCCCCAAGGGCAGGATCCGGCCCGTGCCACGCTCGAAGCCGTGGCTATCGAAGGCTACCGCTCCGGGGCGCTTACCGCCTTTCAGGTTCGCCGTTTGCTCGGATTTGAGACCCGCTATGAACTGGACGGATTCTTGAAGGCGCGCAACGTCTGGGAGCGAACATACGATCTGGCGGACCTCGAAGATGATCGACAGACCCTGCGGCAGCTTGAATCCGAGGGCCGCCTGAAGAGATGATTGTCGTCGCCGACACGTCACCCCTCAATTACCTTGTTCTCATTTCCGAAGTCGAACTGCTCTCCGCCCTCTTCGACGGGGTACTGATTCCCGTGGAGGTTCACCGCGAGCTTCAGCGGCGCGGGACTCCGCCAAACGTGCGGGCGTGCCTCATAGCTCCGCGCGTTCCCGCGCCCGCCTGAATACCGCCAGCAGCATTTCCTTCGTCAATCTGCCCGTATTCGTGTTCTGCAGCGAGGGATGGAAGCTGGCGATCGCCGTCAATCCATTCGGCAACGCAAACTCCGCTCCGTGCGCGAATGGATACTCCGACCGCGCCGGCAGAGCATCCGCGTCGGAACGACGCACATGAGCCAGCAGGCCGTCAAAGGCGATCCGGCCCAGGCAAACCACCACGCGCAGGTCCTTCAACAGAGCGATTTCCCGGTCCAGCCACGGCGCGCAGTTGCGCAATTCCTGCGGCGTGGGCTTATTTGCCGGCGGTGCGCAGCGCGCCACGGCGCTGATCCACAGCCCGCGAAGCTTCATCCCATCATCCCGCGACACTGCCGCAGGCTGCGAGGCGAAACCAGCCTCATGCAGCACCGGGTAGAGAAAATCTCCCGACCCGTCGCCGGTGAACGGCCGCCCGGTGCGATTGGAGCCGTGCGCCCCCGGCGCCAATCCCAGCGCCAGCACCCGCGCTTTCGGGTCGCCGAAGGACGGCACCGGCTTGCCCCAATATTCCCAGTCGGCGTACGCGCGCCGCCGCACCCGCGCCACTTCCGCGCAATAGGCGCGCAGGCGCGGGCAGAGATTGCAGCTCACGATGCGCGCATTGAGCGCTTCAAGCGAAGCTGGTGCGGCCATAGGCAGATTTTACGGCGCCGCGGCCGCTCCCCGGCCCGCACGCCGAGTGGAACCCGGGTGGCGCAGCGCACGGCCACGCCGAAATCAAATACCGCAGGCGCGGGCGGCAGCTACGCGGCGCGGGCCAGCAGGCAGGTGATGTTGTCGTGGCCCCCGGCTTCGTTGGCGGCCTTGATAAGCCGCCGGCAAAGCACGTCGAGGGGAAGATCGAGGCGAAGAATTGATTCGATGAGGCGGTCGTCGATTTCGCGCGTGAGACCGTCTGAGCAGAGCAGGAAGAGGTCGCCGGGTTCGGTTTCCACTTCGAAAATATCCACGTCGACTGAACTGTGCGTGCCCAGCGCGCGGGTAATCACGTTGCGGAAGGGCGAATGCTTGGCTTCGTCTGGGCTCATCCGTCCGCGGCGAACCTCCTCGTCCACCAGAGAGTGATCGCGGCTCACCTGCTGCAGATGACCGCCGCGAAGCAGGTAGCAGCGACTGTCGCCGATATTCAGCACCCAGGCGTGATGTTCGTCGACAACGAGGCCAACCAGCGTAGTGCCCATGCCGCGGAGCTTGTGTTCCTGCTGCGAGCGTTCAAAGACAGCGCAATTGGCGGCGATGATCGCGGCTTCCGCGGCTTCAGGGAGAGACAGATTGTGGTCGCGTTTCCCGAGGCGGCGTTTTATTTCGCCAACCGCCGTAGCACTTGCGACTTCACCAGCGGCGGCTCCTCCCATCCCATCGCAAAGAATGTAATAGCCCTGCTCTACGGAATAGGCGAAAGCATCTTGATTGGAGGGACGTTTGCGGCCCTTATCACTGGCTGCAGCCGCCGTGTAATGAACCAGAGCAGTCCCCAAGACAATCTCCCATCGCCCAGTTTACACAGATTTAACCCAAATGGCTTGGGGCCCGCGGCGGCGTCTACTGCACGGGTGCACGGTGTGCCGCTGCGGGCAGCGGAGGCGGCGCGGGCAGGTTGAATACCTGGATTTGGCCGTTGGAGAGCAGGGCTACGCGCCGTCCCGAAGGGGAAATGGCGGCATTCCCGCCGGCGTCGAGGACGGGGTCGACGGTGGCTTCCAGGGCCACATTGCCATCGGCGGCATTGAAGACGCGAACCCGCTGGGCCTTCACATCGGTGCGGTCCAGGGCCCAGAAGGTGCCGATCTGGCGGGTGACGGCCAAAGTCTCGCGCAGAAACCGCAGCCCGGTATCGGAGCGCCGCAGAATGGGCCAGACAGAATAGCCGGAGGTCGAGTCCTGCCAGAGAAGCTGGCCGTTGGTGGCGATGCCGATGAGCCCATAACCCCCTTCGGGCTTGCAGGTGGTGGCCAGCAATTCGTCGCCGGAGACGAATTTCAATGCGGGCATACACTGCGAGACCACCTGGGCCACCTTCTTTGAATCGCCCGTGAAGCTGTTCAGCCTGATGTTCCATTCATTGCTGTAGCCCTGCAAGGCCTGGAGAACTCCCTGGCTGTTCATCGGCAGTTCCACCATGGTGCGAACCCGGGTCACATTGAGAATGTCTCCCGAATCGCGGCGGAAGATGCGCAAAACCACGTCGGGAACCGCGGAACTGGGGTTGCCGTCGCTGGAGTCGTCGCCCTCGCCGCTCTGCGCTTTCTCCGCGACCGGCTCGCGGCTGTAGGTCAAGAGGTATTTCTGGTCGGGATCCATCGCTGCGGCCAGAACCGGCCCGGGAAACGTCAGAAAAGGCTTGAGATCGAGGCGCGAGTCGCCCACGGAGAGCAGCGCACCGTCGCGGAGAAGAAACTGGCCGTTTTTGAGCGGCCAGATGTAACGGTCGCGCCCGTGCAGCACCCACTGCGCCTGGGCCTCGATATTGCCTGAGGGAATGGAGAGCAGAACGGCGCGGATGTTGTGCTCGTCCTGGTCGCCTTGATTGGCCGGGGTGCGGGGGATGAGCCCGGGGACACGAAACGTGAACAGGAGATGGTTTTCGTCGAGGAAATCGAGCGAAGCCATGGTGAAGCGATGGCCGATGTAGACGGGATTGGGCGTGGCGAAATCGAGCGGATCGAGGGGGATAGTGGCAAAGGGAGGAACGGTGGGTTTTAGCGGCAGACGATCTTCAAGGAAGTGGTCTTTAAGCTGCGGCGGGCGTACAGCGGAGGGATCCATGGGCAGCGATTCAAGCTTTTGCGCCAGCAAAGGGCACACGTAGAGCAGCGCGCACGCGATGGCGGGCCAGAGGATCGCGCGCGGCGTGAGAGTTGTTGTACGAGGGCACGATTGAAGGCCGCGATTCGCCATCGAAGAGTATTTTCGCCGATCGAGCGCAGCTTTGTGCAGGGGGCCGGCAGGATCTCCGTGGCGGTTGAACCCGTGGAGAGGAAAACCGCTGTACAATGTTGCCGGCATTTGCGTTGCGCCATGCAAGGAGGTGAAACGTATGAGCCGGACGGGAAAGCGGTTTTTTTTCTGGTCGCCGCGGATTCTCGCCATTCTCTTCGCCCTTTTCCTCGGCATCTTTGCCCTCGACGTCTTCCATGAGGCGCACGGCTTCTGGCACATAGCGCTGGCTTTTGCTATTCACCTGATTCCCGCGACAACGGTGGTTTTGATGCTGGCGGCGGCGTGGCGCTGGGAATGGATGGGCGCGGTGCTCTTTGCCGTGGCCGCGGCGCTTTATGCGCACCAGGTATTGCCAGGGCATCCGGACTGGGCGGCGATCATTTCGATTCCTCTGCTCACGATTGCAGCGTTGTTTCTTGCCGACTGGTTTGCCGGGCGGCGGGCTCATTCGGCGCATTGACGCCGGCTGCCGGGGCCGCATCACAGATCGCCCGGCGGGGCGTGTGCGACAGTTAAGAGAATGACACAGGACCCCAGCAACGGCCGCAGCCCTTCGTGCGCCTTGCTGGGCTACGGCGCCTGCGCGCTGGCGTGTGCGCTGTGGGGCACCGGCTTTTACTTCGGCAGGATCGCCTTGAATGAGATGAGCGTGGGGCACATGGTGCTCTATCGCTTCTGGTTCGCCACCCTGGGCATGCTGCCCGTCGCGCTGCGCAGCCGGGTGCGGTTTGACCCTGCCGAATTGCGCACTCTACTGCTCTGCGCCTTTCTCGGCGTCCCCGTGCAATTCCTGCTGCAGTTCGAGGGGCTGGTGCACACCACAGTGAGCCACGCCTCGCTGATGGTGGGATCGATGCCGGTGCTGCTGGCGGCCGCCGCGGCTCTGTTTGCCGGCGAGCGGCTCGACTGGTTTGGCTGGCTCGCCCTCTTCGTCTCAACGATCGGCGCCGCGCTGGTGGTGCTGGGCGGCGGCAGCGGCAACCGCTATGAGCAGCCCTCGCTCTACGGCGACCTGCTGGTGCTGGCTTCCCTGGTGACGGCGCTGGCCTGGATCCTGCTCAGCAAAAAACTGATGGAAGCCCACCGTCCCACCGTGGTCACCGCCTACACCATCCTTGCCGGCACGGGCATGTTGACGCTGTGGGTGCTGGGGCCATGGGCGCTTTCGCCGTTTACCCACCGCAAAGTTGCCCCTCTGCCTTTTGCCCACGTGAGCGTGGCGGCCTGGGCGGCACTGGCGATCAGCGGCCTGATGTGCACCGCGACCACCACGCTGCTTTGGAATTGGGGTATCCACCAGGTGCCGGCTTCGCGCGCCGGAGTTTTTCTCAACATCGAGCCGGCGCTGGGTTCAGTGTTGGGCGTCGAATTGCTCGGCGAACGACTCGGACCCTATGCGTGGTTGGGCGGCGCGCTGATTCTAGCCTCTGCCGTGGCTCTTACGCTTCGCGGTCGCGAGCCGGAACCGGCGGTGATTCTGGAGTAGTTGCGGCCTCCGCGATAGCATCGAAACGATCATGAGCTGAACCGTGGAGGGAGTCGGCGCGAAGATGTCGAGGCACACACCGGGCAAGCGGCGCGATCTCCTTGAGATTTTTATTCCCTACGCGCTGATCCTGGGGGTGATCTGGACGCCGCGGCCCATCCAGACCTGGCTGTGGATCATCGCTGCGGTAGTGGTCGTCCTCATCACCGTCTTTTCGTGGCCCGGCCTGGATGCTGTGGGCCTGCGCCGCAAAAATTTTCTGCGCTCGCTGTGGATTGTGGGTGCGGCCATGGTTGCAGCCACCATGGCGGTAGCCCTGGCCGGCCATCTGCGCACACTTTATTTGCACGGCGGTCCGGTGTGGCTGGTGGAAAATTACTGGGCCTATGCCATCTGGTCCTTCGCGCAGCAATTCCTGCTGCAGTGCTTTTTCCTCGTCCGCCTATTGAGGCTGATCCCGCGCAAATGGCTGGCGGCCCTGGCCGCGGCGGCCATGTTTTCCGCCGCGCACATCCCCAGCTTAGTCCTGATTCCCGCCACCATCGTCTGGGGATTCGCCGCCTGCCTGCTCTTCATCCGCTACCGCAATCTTTATCCGCTGGCCATCGCCCACGCCATCCTGGGCATCACCATCGCCATCACCATCCCCGGCGCCGTGGACCACAACATGCGGGTAGGCCTCGGCTACCTCAGATTCAATCCCCGCTATCACCGGCATCACCCGCTCTGGATGCACCGCTCACCGCAGCCATAGCGACCAGATGGAGTCGACCGTGGCGTGGGTAATGGCCGAGGCGCCGACCCGCCGCCGCGCGCGCCAGGCTCGCCCATAAAACACGCCGGCGATGGCCGCCATCAGCACATAGCGCCAATTGAAGTGGACCTTGAAGCCCACGGTGTGCTTGTTGAAGTGGGCCAGCCCGAAGAGCGCGGCGGTCAGAAGCAGCGCCGGGTAGCGGCCCATGCGGCGCTCCAGCAGGTTTTGCAGCCACCCGCGGAAAAACAGCTCTTCCGGCACGGCGACGAAGAAAAACGTGAAAATCCATGCAAGGGCCATCGCTCCCGCGCCCGGCCAGAGGTAATGGATGTGCAGGAAACTCAACCCCAGGCCGATGGCCAGCGCGAAGGGAGTGTAAAAGGCTGCTTCACGCAATCCGATGCCCAGGTCTGCCAGGCGCAGGCGCAGATCGAAGCCGACGCCATCAAGCTGGCGAATGACGAGAAAAGCGTAAATTCCCGCGTCGAGCAGCAGGATCTTGTTGAAGACGTCAAGCCGCGCCGGCCAGGCGCCCTGAAACCAGCGCAGATCGACGGCCAGGCCAAGCACGGCAAGCACCAAAAAGTCGCGCCAGTCGCCGCGATTGGAAATGTCTGCGCGGCGAGCCAGCCAGAGCAGAACCGATATCGCAACCGGCAACAGCGCGTAAAGCGCAAACCAGCTCCAGCGGAAATTGCCCGCGGCTCCGGTGACCAGGACGTATGGAATGCACAGCAGAGTGGGGCAGGCGAGCTGCGCCCAGAGGGGCAGCTTCTGCACCAGGCCAATTGCCTCGGTCGGAAAAGACGCCACGGCCAGGTAGGGAAGCAGCGTAAGCAGCGCCGCAATCAGGTTGGGTGCAGTGATGAGCGGAGCGATCATGAGTCTCAGCTTCATTGTGCGCCAACCGGGTCGCCCATAAAGTCCGGCCCGCCTTTTGCCGATAAACCAGGCAACGGATTCGGAGGCAAAGGTGACGTTGCTTACCTGGGGCTACACGTGCGCGGTGGGCGTGCGCGCTATGGACGATCAGCATGGCATCCTGATGGACACGCTCAACGAGCTGCGTCTGGCGGGGGTGCAAGGCCGGGGAAGAGAAGAGCTGAGCCAGGTTCTCGACCGCCTGATCGCATACTCGCGAACCCACT
>JASHOY010000198.1 GCA_030038435.1 Acidobacteriaceae bacterium
AGATTCTTTATACGGTGAACCAGGTCGAAAATATTTACTGGGGCCTGGTGCAGGATTACGAAGATGTGCAGGCGAAACAGCGCGCGCTGGACCAGAGCTCGCAAGTCCTCAGCGACGATCGCAAGCAGTTGAACATCGGCACCATGGCGCCCCTGGACGTGGTCAATGCGGAATCGCAGGTGGACAGCGACAAGCAGGCGCTGATCAGCTCGCAGAACGAGCTGAATTATCAGCAGCAGATCATGAAGCAGGCGATTGCGCGCAACCTCAACGATCCGGTGCTCAGCGCTGCCCCGGTGATTCCGACCGATCGCGTGAGCCTGCAGCCTCTTGCTGAAGAGAGTGAACCGGTAGAAGCGCTGGTGCAGGAAGCGTTCAGGCAGCGGCCGGAACTGGAAGAAGCGGTGCTGACGCTGCGCAACGACGAGATCACGCTGCGCGGCGCGCGCAATGCTCTGCTGCCGACACTGGACGTCTACGGATTTTATGGCGGCGCGGCCTTGGGAGGCGCACAGGGGCCGAACTGCCTTACCGGCTCGTTCACTGGAGGGACGGGACTTGTTCCGTGCCCGCCGGGAACGTTCCCGGCGGTGGGTTACGGCACCGTAGCACAGAACCTGTTTAACAGCTCGGCATCGGACAAGGGCATGGGCTTCACTTTGAATATTCCCCTCACGAACCGAACCGCACAGGCCACGCAGGCGCGTTCGCTGATGGAATACCGGCAGGCGGAATTGCGGCTGGAGCAGCTTTATACGCAGATTCGCATGCAGGTGGTGAACGCGAAGTTTGCGCTGACCAACGACCGGGCGGCGGTGCAGGCGGCGCAGGCAGCGGCCAATTATGACCAGCAGAGCCTGAGCGACGAGATCAAGAAACTGCACCTGGGGGCTTCAACCGAGGAAAACGTGATGCAGCAGGAGCGCAACCTCGCCTCCGCGCAGTACAACCTGATTGTCGCCCATGCACAGTACGCCAAGGATCGCGCCAGCCTCTATCAGATCCTGGCGTCGACTTTGCAGGAGTATGGGATCAATTTGACTGACGCAGCGACAGGAAATGTTTCCACGGCGCCGGTGGTGCCGGGAGTGAAGGCTGCGCCGCCGGGGAATGAGCCTTCCATGCAGACGCCGAATGTGCAGGCAAATCCGAACTAGCCGATGCCGTAATGGCGGGAATGAAATTGTTCATGTGGCCCGGTCTTGCTCCGGCCATGGTTTCTTGATGGAAGGGAGACGCGAGGCATTTCGGCTAGCGATCTGCGATCAGGTCGAGGAGATCGAAGAACTCAGGGAAGCTGATGGCCGCCGATTCCGCGCCTCGTATGAGCGTGTCGCCCTGGGCGCGTAGAGCGGCGACGGCGAAGGCCATGGCGATGCGGTGATCGCCGCCGGAGTCGATGGTCGCGCCGTGCAGAGACTGACCGCCGGGCACGTCGAGGCCATCGTCGAATTCCTCGACTTCAGCGCCCATGGCGCGGAGATTCTTCACTGCCAGCGCGATGCGGTCCGACTCTTTCACCCGCAACTCGCGCGCGTCGCGGATGCGGATGCCGCCGCTGGTGTAAGGGCCGATGGCCGCGAGCACGGGCAACTCGTCGATGAGCTGCGCGGCAAGAGCGCCTGTGATCGCCGTGGAGCGAAGGCCCTCGGGCGGCGCGGAGACGCGCACGGTGCCCACCAGTTCCGCGTTGCGCTCCTCAAGATTGAGCACGGCGATGTGGGCGCCTAACGCGGTGAGCACATCGAGCAATCCGGCGCGCGTGGGGTTGAGGCCGAGGTGGTCAAAGACCAGGTTGGACTCAGGAAAAAGCGCGGCGGCGCACATGAAGAATGCGGCGGAGGAAATGTCGCCGGGAACGGCGGCGTCGATGGCGTGAAGCGACTGCGGTCCGGCTATGGACACCGAGCCGATGCTGCGGGTTAGGTTGGCGCCAAATGCACGCAGAGCGAGCTCGCTGTGATCGCGAGTGCGAACCGCTTCGCGCACGGTTGTGGTTCCCTCACATTGCAGGCCGGCAAGCAGGAGGCAGGTCTTCACCTGCGCGCTGGCCACAGGAGGCGTGAAATCGATGGCGGTGAGCGGGGCGCCTTCAATAGTGAGAGGAGCGTGACCATCAGTGAGGGTGAGGCGCGCGCCCATGGCCTGGAGCGGCTTGCGGATGCGCTCCATGGGGCGGCGGGAAAGCGATTCGTCGCCGATGAGCGTGAAGCGGCCGGGTTGCGCGGCGAGCAGGCCGGAGATCATGCGCATGGTGGAGCCGGAGTTGCCGCAGTCGAGCGGCTGATCTGCGGGCGTGACGCGGCCGGCAACGCCGGTAATTTCGGTGGCGTCGGCGGTGCGGTTTACCTTTGCGCCAAGGGCCTGCATGCAGGCGAGGGTGGATGCGCAGTCGGCGCCGGTGGAGAAATTGGTGAAGTGCGATTCGCCTTCCGCGAAGGCGGCGAGCATGGCGTAGCGATGGCTGATGGACTTATCGCCGGGCAGGCGCAGGCTTCCGTAGACATTGCGGGCGGGGCGAATGAGGTGTTCCTGGGCGGCGATGGACAAGATGTCTCCGAACCGAATCTGACCTTGTAACTTCGGCTACTTTGAGTCTATCGAACCGAAACCGGGCGCCGGAAATCGGGTGGTGTCTTAAAAGCGCGTGTATAGTAAACAGCGAGCGCCCGCGTTGATTTTCTGGACTGCCGTTAAATGGTCTCCACGAATAGGAAAGAATCGCCGTTAGTTGTGCGAGCATAGATGGCGGCATGATATTTCAGCGGCTTGGATTCCGCATTTTCTCCAGTCCTCTCTGTTGGGTCAATGCGCATTGAATCAGGATCACAATACCCGAAGCCGCAGTCAGGTGGCAGGCATACAGAAATGAAACTCCCATCAGGAAGCCGAAAAGTGACCCATCCTTCACCTTCAGATTCGAGTTTTCCGAAGACGGAGAAAGAATACAAAGCGGTTTCTCCGTCAAATCGCAGTGATGTTGATTCATCTATCCATTTGCGTAGCACCAAGACAGCGTCATCCGATGAAATCACTAGGATGCCCCCCTTCCGTTCGTTCGCTACACTGCCGCCGTTTATCAGGAAAGCGCTGGGTAAGCCCCTAACTGATCCGTGCTGGTCCTGCAAACCCGGTAAAGGGAAATAATATCGCTTGCCTATCGTTGAACATAGAAACAGCAACCGCTTGCTTTTCCTCTCAATCCGCCGTAAGGTGGAGTTATGCCTTCACCGCGCACCGAACTGCGGACCCTCAAGCGGCTTCTAGCTGAGGCTGACAGCATTCTCTCTACAACGAAACTGCCTGAGAACCGGGCCGAGCGCTGCCGGGAACTGCTGCGCTCTGCGCTGGCGGTAACCGACGATCTTGCGAACCAGGCCAAGATGCCGGCCGCCGCGATCCTCGGGCAGCGGGGCGGATCGCAGACGGCAAAGCGGGGCAGCGAGTATTTCCGGCAGCTTGCCGCAATGCGCAAGACGCGCGGCGGGGGAAGGCCGCGGAAGGCCGAATAGAGCCCTACCGGGTAAAATGGTCGCTCTCTTGAATTGCAAGCATGAGCGACTCTGCAAAACCACCCTTGGATCCGATTGTGCAGGAGCAGATTTCCCTATTGCTGCACAAGATCGAAGAGAAGTACTGGGCCATCCTCTGCGCGATGCGTGTTCCCCGGTTCATCCCTGCATCCCAGCCGGTCCCGCCGCAGACCCCCGAGCAGCTTCTCGCCTACTTGCGTTCTTATGCCGCCGAGTTGTTCAAGATCGAAGCGGACAGTTATCACGAGTTTGTGAATGCCGGTCCTTATCCTGCATGGATTGGAGCGCTGGAAGAGCGCATCCTAAAGCGGGTGCTAAAGGCAGTTGAGAAGATCGAAAGCGCAGACCCGAACCTTATTCTTGGATTTCACGGGCTAGCTCCTCACCGAATGGAAAATGAACTGCGCGGGACACTCTGGGAGGTGGCCAACCCTTACAGGTGGAGCGTTCCAGGTGCCGACGTGGCCGCACGTCTGATCGATGCTGCGCACAAATCAACTAGGAAACTGACGCAGGCAGTACAGCCGCCAACGCCCATTCCAGCCGAAGACAGGAAGCCATCAATCGCAGAGCAGATCAGAACGCTCCAGGACGAGTGCAACCTTACTGCGCAGGTATTGGCGGATGCCCTTGAAATTGATCCGCGCTCAGTCTTCCGGCACCTTGCGGGAGAAGCGGTCCCGCGCCGTGGTCATATCGCAGCGTATGAAAGGCTGTTCTCGGAGAAACTAGGCCGGACAGTAAGAATTAAAACGTCAGTCAAACGTCATAAAAAGTCATAGAACGTCAGTGACATTTTGGAAACGTCATAATCAGAAGTCAGCAATAAGTCTCCTGTAAGTCATTGTAGCGCAACATGATAGCGGATAATCTCTCGAACATGAGGCGATTACCGCAAATCCGCGCCCCACCAAGGGGCATCAACGCACATTTCCCTTGACAACAGCGAGCGCTCGCTGTATTTTTTCTAATCATGACAGACGTGAACCAATCCGAACAGCCGTTAAGGTGCGAGGCGTGCGGAGTCGATTGCTGCCGATTCGGACGGCATCGCAACGGGCTCCGCCGCTATCGTTGCGCGAAGTGCAAACGGACCTACACGGAACCGCACCGGCGGGTTTTGGACTCGATGTACATCTCGCAGGAAAAGGCCGTGCTCGCGCTGCAGTTGCTTCTTGAAGGCAATTCGATCCGCTCGACTGAGCGCATTTCCGGCTTGGACCGCAACACGATTATGAGCCTACTGGTGAAGGCTGGCGACCGCTGCCATACGGTCATGGTTGAGAAGATTGTGAGGCTTCCGGTTCGGGATGTGCAGGCGGATGAGATTTGGGGCTTCGTCTACAAGAAAGAGGGCCACAAAGAGGAATCGGAAAAGAAGGTTTTCGGCATCGGTGACGCCTATTGCTTCGTAGGCATCGAACGGCACACCAAACTGATTCTGGCTTGGCACCTGGGCAAACGGGAGCAGAGGTCCACAGATGCCTTTATATGCAAACTGCGCTATGCGACGGACGGATGCCGCTACCAGTTCACCACGGACGGATTCAAGCCGTACATCAGCGCTGTGAAACTGTACCTGCGCGGTCTGGTGGACTTCGCGCAACTGGTGAAGATATACACGGCGCCGCGCGAGGGCGAACAGCGCTACTCGGCCGGCGACGTTGTGGAGGCGGTCCCAGTCCCGATCCTCGGATTACCTCGCCGTGAGCGGATCTGTACTTCCCACATCGAACGGCAGAATCTTTCAATCCGCATGGGAATGCGCCGCATGACCCGGCTTACGAACGCATTCAGCAAGAAATGGGAGCATCTGGAAGCGGCCTATGCGCTCTGGTTCGCCTATTACAACTTCTGCCGGGTGCATCAGTCCTTGCGCGTTACCCCGGCGATGGAAGCCGGAATCTCCGGCCATGTCTGGACTATCGCGGAACTGATCGCGCCTCGTTAGTAAGCCAGTCTCGATATAGACTGGCGCGATCAGAGGACAGCGGCAACGAGCGTCACAGCAGTGTACAGAATCAGGCTCATAATCAGCGTTGCGCGGAGTCTGCCTCGTAGGGCAAGCAGCGCTA
>JASHOY010000199.1 GCA_030038435.1 Acidobacteriaceae bacterium
CCCATCCGGAGAGCAAGCACCCGGGCATACCGCCGTCACCGAGTCAGATGGCCGCTTCACAATGACGGGCATTGTCAATGGTCACTATACCGTGACCGTGCAATTAACCGGACGGCCGGCTACCACCCCGGCCGAAGTCGATGTTACCGGCGCGTCCGTAGCATTGACCATTTCCCCCCGAAACACGCTTACCGTTGCGCCCGCGCAATCTGCTGCGCAGGCCGCCAATGTCGACTCCGCCACCGGAGGCGAGAAGCTTTCCAGCGCCGCAGTGAGCGAACTGCCTCTCAATGGCCGCGATTTCAGCACCCTGCTGCTGCTGGCCGCAGGCACCATGACGGACGTCAATGGCGCAACCAATTTCACTCAGCAGTTTGCCATCAATGGGCAGCGTGGCGTAGAAGCTGTCTTTGCCATGGATGGCGCCGACATCGTCGATCCCGAGATGGGAGGCAGCACCTTTACCAACTTCAACGTGGACGCAATCCAGGGTCTTCAGTCCAGTTCCGGCTGGATGCCGGCATCGATTGGACGCGGCGCGGCAGGATTCACCAACATCATTACGCGTTCGGGAAGAAGCGGCTTCCACGGATCGTTTTTCGAATTCCTGCGCAACTCGGCGCTCGATGCACGCAATTTTTTCGATCATCCCTCGATCGCCGAGCCGGGCCGAATCCCGCCATTCCGTCGCAATGAATTCGGCTTTACCAACGGCGGTGCGGTAATTCTGCCTCATATCTATAACGGCAGCGGAAAGACCTTTTACTTCGGCCAGTATCAAGGATTCCGCCAGGTGCTGGGAACCACGCAGGTGCTGGCTGTTCCCACCGCGGCGGAACGCGCGGGCTACGACCAGATCACCTATCCTGACGGCAGCACCGACACACTCGTGGTGCCTGTGAATCCCGCCATCGCCGCGGTGCTGGCGCGCTATCCGATGCCCAACAATCCCACCGGCGCTTACGGAGATCGAACCTACGCCGCGCCGTCGAATGTGGTGACGGATGCAGATCAATTCTCGATCCGCATCGATCAGAAGCTCGGCGCGAAAGGCGAGTTTCTCGGACATTTCGTTTACGACAATCTCACCGGACCCACCACCAATCCGGACCAGACCATTCTCGATCCGAGCTTTGGCGTGCAATATGTCGACCGGCAGCGGAATGTGCTCTTCCGCTATACGCGCACGGTTTCGCCGCGTTTCATCTGGGACTCCGCATTGAGCATCACCCGCTCGACGCCTTCGTTCCCCACGCCCAACCAGACCGATCCGGCGCTGAAGTTCACAGACGGCTTGTTCGAAGGCTTCAATACGGCGGCCGGATCGGTTATGTCGTCCTTCGGAAACCTGTTCCAGTTTCAGCAGAACTTCAGTTGGACATTTTCGCGCCACGCTATCAAGACCGGCGCCGAAGCCAGGCTGAACCGCGATACCTCCTACTTCGGAATCAGCCCCAACGGTGAATACGATTTCGGCGGCGGCACCGTTTACTCTCCGACGGCGATCTCATCGGAAAGTGGCCAGCACAATATCGTGCCCGGAGAACCGCTGCCGGACACGCTGACCAGCCTGCTCCTCGGCGATGCCTATGGATACACCGTGGCGGTGGCGCCGCCTTACTTCTCCAACGGCCCACACATCGGACCGGCGGCTGTCAACAGGAACGACTTCAATTTTTATCTGCAGGACACCTGGAAGATCAATCCGCGTTGGATGCTCGATTACGGCTTGCGCTATGAGTACTATTCGCCCATCACCGAACGCGCCAATCGCACCTCAAGCTTCCTCGAGGTGCATCCGCCCCCCGGCACTCCCCAGCAATACGTCATCAATCCGCGGCCTACGTATCGATCGGGATGGAACGGCTGGGGGCCGCGCGTGCAGCTGGAATGGAGTGCGCCTTGGGCGGTGCGCGTGCGCGCCGGTGGCGCAATCACTGTCATTCCTCCCAACCTATGGCAGGACAACTATCTGACCGGCTCGACCCCATTTACGGTCTATCCGCGAGCTAACGCAACCCAGAATGCCGAGATTCCTTACGGCTTCAAAATCACGCCGGATGAACTGCCGCTGACCTACACGCCGTCCGGGCAAAACGTCTTTGCAAGCGGCGACCCGAAGAAGGTGCCGCCAAACACCGTGATGGATGTGAACCGTTACCAGCAAGAGCTGGCCGCGCTGGTGCCGGGCCATCAGCTCACGTTGCTCAATCTCAGCGCCGTCGATCGTCGCTTTGGCGACGCCTATCTCGACACCTGGACCCTCAATCTCGAACGGCAATTCGGCGGACTCACCGCCGATGCAGGCTACGTGGGAACGGCGGCCTCGCGTCTGCCGTATGACTGGTTCCCCAATGGATATACCGGCGCCGGGTCGGGATTTGCACCCTACACGCAGTTCAACAGTGCAGGCCAGGTTACCGGAGGGTTCGGCGTCGAATCCGTGGTTGCGGCAACTGCGCACTCCTCTTACAACGCACTCCAGACTTCTCTTTCAGGGACTATCAAGAACGGCGGTCCGAGTTTGCAGGCGGGATATACGTGGTCAAAATCGCTGGACAGCGGAAGCGGAATGGGCGGTGGAACCGGCTCCACGGGGGCGGTTGCGCTCTCGATATCGCAGGATCCCGTAAACACCCATCCGGAGAAAGGGCCCTCGAATTTCGACGTTACTCACGCCTTTGCGCTCAGCGCAGCACAGGCATTACACATCGAGGAACTAAGCTTTCTGCCCAAATCCGCCCGGGCGTTGACTGCGGGATGGGAGTTGCTCAGCATTTCCACCATCACCAGCGGATCTCCATTCACCATCTATTCCGGCATTCAGCAGACCGGCTATGGCACCAACGGGGCGGACCGGCCCGACCAGATTGCAAAGCCGGATCTTTCCACCGCGCACAGCAGCGTGCGTCCGCGTTATGACTACTTCGGAAAAGGCACTCAGAACACGTCCTTTTTCTCGATTCCGATCAACGTCCCCGGAGGCAGCGGGCCGAATTCGGGCCAGTTCGGCACCCTCGGCCGAAACACCTTCCGCGGTCCGGCTTACTACGATTTCGACTACTCGCTGATTAAATCCACTCCTATCGCCCGACGGCGCAGCGGCCAGGAAAGCGCGGACCTGCAGTTTCGCGCCGAGTTCTTCAACCTCTTCAACGTGGTCAACATGGGCCTGCCCGCCAACACCATCAAGGGATCGGGCTTCGGCTT
Source organism: Acidobacteriaceae bacterium (assembly GCA_030038435.1). Lineage (GTDB taxonomy): Bacteria > Acidobacteriota > Terriglobia > Terriglobales > Acidobacteriaceae > Telmatobacter. The sequence continues at coordinate 3,211 of JASHOY010000199.1, forward strand.
CATCAGCAAGACCGCTGGCACTTCGCGGCAGATTCAGTTTTCATTGAAGATCATCTACTGAGCCGGGCGTGTATTCCCTACGGCCGGCAAAACCGACAAGCTGGTGAACTGCGCAACCCGAATGCGCCGCAAACGACGCCTTGACATGCGGGAATTTGCACCGCAAAATCCCAACCAGAAACCCGGACCCGGCGCCGTTGCCGGAGGTATACTCTCGGCAGCTGGATGAACCGGCTGGAGGATAGCTCATGGAGGCAGCTCTGGCGGTCCCCAACGCGGCGTTGGTCCGCGAAGCCTGTGAACAATTCGATCGCGAAAACGGCATCATCGAAAAAGCCCTCGCCGATTTATTCTCCGCATACCCTGCCAACGATAATCCCAGCCACGTTCTTTTGAAGGTCGTAGCGCTCAATAGCCTTTACTCCACCCGCGTCCTCGCGGTTCTCAAACTCGCCGACCACATTTCAGGACAAGGCGCTACGCTCGATCCAGCCCTCGCCGCCGGTTCCGCTGAAGCTGTCGATTCCATCGCCCGAATTAAAATCGGCGAGAAGGATTTCGCCTTCTATTCCTTCGCAACGAAGTACTGCAACTGGCATCAACCCAATCTCTTCCCCATCTATGATTCGCGCGTCGACAAGTATTTGTGGTTGCTCAAAAAAAAGGGGGCGTTTTGCTGCGAATCTTTTTCTCATCACCAGGACCTGTATGACTATTCCATTTTTTGTAACATCATGACCGCATTCCGCGGCCAGTTCGGCCTCAGTTCGTTCACCTTCAAGGAGATCGACAAGTTCCTCTGGTCGCAAGGCGAATCCCTCTGGGTTGCCGCGGAGGAAGGCGCACGCGAAGAAGCATCTTTGGCATCGCCTCTCCTGGCGGAGGGCGAGAAGGTGAATCCTGAAGCGCAGCAACCTGAAACCTCCATAGCGTTTGCGGATCCACAAGTTTCTAAGGAAGAAATGAAGATCACGGCAGATGCGGATTCGGAGTTCTTTAAGCGGCCTGCTGACGATGAAAATGTAAAATTCTACTTCGATGTGGTCTTCGATGATCCTCCGGATTCCAGCGACGAGACACAGAAAAACCAGACGACCGATTAGGCGTCCTAGCATTCGGATCCACATGGAAGCATGACCGGCCACGTTGCAGAACACAATTCGATCCTCCACGGCGTGCGGATTATTGACGGCGGACTGGCCACGGAGCTCGAGTTTCTGGGCGCGAGCATCGATGGCCCGCTGTGGTCCGCACATGTACTCGAAAACGAACCCGAAAAGGTCGCCGCCGTGCATCGCGCCTACATCGAAGCCGGCGCTCAATGCATTGCTACCTGCAGCTACCAGGTCTCGCGCATGGGCTATGCCGAATGCGGCTTTCCCGCCGAACGCGCCGATGCCGCGCTCCTTAAATCCGTCTCTATCGCCCGCGCCGTCGCCGCCGAATTCCCTTCACACCGGATCGTTATTGCCGCCTCGCTCGGTTCTTACGGCGCAGCCCTGCACAATGGTGCCGAATACCACGGCATCTACAACTGCTCTTATCGTGACCTCGTCCAGTTTCACCACGAACGCATCGAAGTGCTGGCCCGAATCACCCCATCCGAGTCCCCCGATCTCCTCGCCTTCGAAACCATCCCTTCACTCGAAGAAGCTCGCGCCATCGCCGAAGCCCTCGCATCCTGTCCCGAACTGCCTCTGTGGATCAGCTTCTCTTGCCGCGACCCCCAACAGGTCTCCCATGGCGAGCCGGTAACCGAATGCGCCGCCTTTGTGGCAACCCTTCCGCAAAGCGTCGCTGTAGGCGTTAATTGCGTGCCTCCATCCTGGATTCCGCAACTTATTGCCCAGCTCCGTGCCGGATCAGGCAAACCCATCCTGGTTTATCCGAATTCTGGTGAAGGCTGGGACGCCGAGCATCGCTGTTGGACAGGCAGCAGCGATCCCGCACAATTCGGCGCCATGGCGGCTGGCTGGTTCGCTGCCGGAGCACAAATCGTCGGCGGCTGCTGCCGCACTCGCCCGGCACATATTCGTCAGGTGATGGAATCCGTCCTTCAGATGGATGGCCCGGGACCCGAATCTCGGAACCGGGATTGAAAAAGCGTCAGGTTTGAGAACGCGCGAAAGAAATCGTGCGCAAGCTGGCTCTACACCAGCTTCAACGCTGCGCGTTCTCTCCGCGGGGCGATAAACCGGTCCGCCCGCCAGGCAATCGCCAGGGTCTCGCGGCTCAACAGCTTGCCAATCTGGCCCCGCGCGTGATCCGCCCAGGGTCCGCTGTTGTCAATCTTCAGATATGCCCGCCAGTGTTTCAGAGCGGAGCGGTGCCTGCCGCTGCGTTCGTAAGCCAGCGCCAGGTTATAGTGCGCGTCTGCATATCGCGGCGACAGCGTCACCGCCTTCTGGTAAGCCGCAATCGATTCATCGAGCCGCTCCAGTTCGTCCAGCACGTTGCCCAGATCGAAATAAGCAAGCACGTATGCCGGATCGGCCTCCGTCGCTTTCCGGTAAAGCTCCTCCGCACGCTCGAATTGGTGCAAATGAAACTGCATCGTCCCCAGGTTGATATATGCCGCCGCATAATGCGGCTCCAGCTCCAGAATCTCCTCGTACAGGGCAATCGCACGTTCCTTATCGCCCGTCTCTTCGGCCTGCACTGCAGAAAAAAACCGGTCCTGTACCCCGCGCTGCGAGGCGGAGCCGGAACTCCGCCGCACCATCAGTGCGCGAGCCGGCGTCGGCCGCTCGTCTCCGCCGGCTCGGTCGAAGTCGAACAGCAACTGCCGGCTGATGGGATCCACCATAGCGCCCTCGTGCCGGAACACAATTCTCGTTCCGGTGCGCACCACCCGCGCCTCCAGCAGCGGATTCGCCATCCCCGCCACCGCTTTCATGGCCATGATTGAATGGCGGATCGACGCCACTGAAATCGCCTCGGCGCGCAGCCCGCGCAGCGTCCTCAGTTGCCCGAGGTCCTGAAAGCTGTATGTCTCCTGGTGGGGAATAAGCTCTGCGCGCTCCCACCCCTGCAACTGGTGGATGCTGATCTGCAGGATGCGCAGCACGTCGCGGCGGCTATAGCTGCTCACTCTTGAATGCTCCCTGCTTGGGTTGCGCTCGTCCTCTGAGCCTTGCTCGTACATTCATCGAGGAACCGCTCTCGTCCACGATTATGCCAAGACTACTCGTGAATAAGACGTAACGAAATTACGCCGCCATGAAAAAAGCGTGGATAACCGGTGCACGATTTGATTCCCAGTGGGGTGACTCGCGGCCGGCTGCAGGCTTGTCGAAGGAAACGAGTCTGGAATTTGCTTTGGCGCCCGCCTTAGAATTCAGAACGCGGCAGGATCGCTGTGGCCAAGCGGCTGGAGCCGACGGTCAGACTTGAACTGACGACCTGCTGATTACGAATCAGCTGCTCTACCAGCTGAGCTACGTCGGCTTGCTGCTCCGATTGTATCGTCACGGTGAGGGAAGGTAAAGTTGACGGGTGGCCGTTTCACGGACCGCAAACAGACCAGACAAATCGATGACCATACTCGGCCAAACCCTTCAGCTCGCCTTCAAAATCGCCTTCGTGTGGGCGGCGGGCTTCCTCATCGCAGTGGTCGTTCGCGCCGCTCTGCCTGACAAGGCAGGAATCACCTTCCCGACTCATGATCCAACCTTCATCCCTTTCAGCCGGCTCGGCTTCTGGACCTGCCTGCTGGCCGCCCTCACCGTCACCTGCATGGTCGTTATCCGCGCCATGGTTCTCGATATCCGCACCCCGCGGTAAGCCCCACGCGCCAAATCCATCGAACTCCCTCCCGTCTATACTGCTGCTCATGCAAGTTGATCCCATGGAAACCTGGCGTCGCCTCACCACGCACTACGCCGGGATGAGCGAAGGCGAATTGCTTAATCTCGCTGCGGATTATCACCATCTCACCGACATGGCCCGCCAGGTGCTCCGCGACGAAATGCGCAAGCGCGGACTCAGTGACCCGCGATCCTACGCGGCCGATCAGCCCGGTGCCGCAGGTGTGGATTGGAACTCCGGCAGCGGACCTCTCGCTGCCAACGGCGCCGCCCACCACCATCGCACTGGCGGCTTCGTCTGGAAAAACATGCTCTGCGCGTGCAGCAATCGCGAAGAGGCATGGCAGATCACCGAGGTCCTGCGTCGCGTCGGCATCGAAAGCTGGATCGATGGAGCACCGTCGTACTACACGCCCCTCCCTGAGATGGACATGAGCGGCCGACGTCTTCGTGTGCTCGTCGCCTCCGATCAACTCGACGCCGCCCTCGCCATTCTGGCTCAACCCATTCCCCAGGACATCGTCGAACAATCGCGGGCCGAACAGGTCGAGTACCAGCCTCCCGTCTGCCCCGCCTGCGGTGCGCCTGACCCGTTGCTCGAGGGTGTTGCCCCAGCCAACTCATGGAAATGCGACATTTGCGGCCGTCAATGGAGCGAAGCTGCCGGAGAAGACTGCGACCCCCAACCGGGAAGCAATTAGGCCGGAAAGCGCTCTAAAAACGGAAAGAGCCGCCCGGCAACAGGGCAGCTCTTCCCTCAGGGAGAATAGTTCCAACGGAGGCAAAACCATCAGAACTTTCTGGGTTGCATAGTAGGGGCGGGGGAGGGGAGTGTCAAGGAGAAAACGTTGATTAAATAAATGATTTATTATCAATACTTTATGCGAAGTCTCCTAGCTATACCGCTGGGCAATTCTTCGCTCGATATTCGCCTTTTTCCTGCCGTTCTTTTCCGCTTTTTATGGGTGTTTTCTATGATTTATGCCCATTTTTCCACAGGTTAACGTACCCGTTAACCCTTCGGATGCGGCCCGTTCACCGCCACCTGCGGTTCTTCCCATTTCTCGCTCAGGTCCAGGTGAATGAACTCCTCTTCATAAACTGACGAGACCGGCTTGCCTCGCAGCACCCGGTAGAGCACCCGTCCACCACCCAGGAAGAAGCCGAGCAGTATCGCGGCGCCTCCTCCGATCAGCACCAGGCCGGCAATCCCCATCAGCAATTCGCTGGTCATCTGAATTTGCGACAGCCCTCCACCCGGAATTGATGTAAGCGCGGCGGAATAATGCACCATCTCGAGCAGCCGGTGACTCTCGTCGGGAATGGCGTCGCCGCTAACGATCGCCACCAGCGGCCCACTGCGCCGCACTTCCAGCGAGGCCAGGTCCGAGCTTTGAAGCGCTTTGGTAAATGGGGGCTGCGCTTTTCCGTCGGCTTTAAGGTATTTCCGAATCTTTTGCTCCTGCGCCTCTGCAATCTGCGGCTCAGGGTAATTAATGATCGTCAGTGTCGCGGTGCCTGAAGCCAGACCATAGTTCGCCGTTACCGTCTCTGCGTCCTGATCAAACCCCACAAGCTGTGGCGGAAGCACTCCGCCAGAGCCCGCATAGCCGGCCGGTCCTTCCGCGTAATGTGTGGTCTGCCCGTCGAGCGAGCCCGTGGGCAAGTCAGCCAGAATCGGTGGCAGCAATCCCTTGTTGCCGTGAGGAATCGGCATTCGGTTGGCAATTTCGCGCATTTCTCCGGCCGACATTGGACCGACATGCGAGAAAGTCGCCTCCACCACCGTCGCCCCTTTCCAGAACAAGACCTTGTTGTTATCTGAAGCGGCTCCGGTTCCGATATCCACCTGCGGCCAGCCGTTCTGGCGATAGTAGGAATATGCGCCAAACGCCCCGCTCACGTCCGCAAAGCGCAGCGCGCGCAGTGTCAGCGTGTCGCCGTCACGCTTATAGTTCGCTTCTACACCGCGCGCAAATCCGTATTCTTTGAGCGCCGCGGCATTTGCGGCGTCGGCCTGCGACGCCTCGGTAGTGATTTGCGGCTGCCCGGTCTCGACCCACCCGTCAAAGACACTCGGCAAGGAGAGCGGCGCGGGCGGCAGGAAGAGCTTGGTGGCATTTTGGGGGATGGGTTCACCCTGCCCCTGGCAAACAGCGGAGGCAGCCAGTAGCGCCACCGAACAGACGAGAGTTGCGATCGAACGCATCGAGAAAAGCTCTATTAATAGCCTACACGGGATTCGCCTTGGGCTGCCCCAAGGCGCCGCTTCGCCCGCGCCTATTTCAATCCGACACCGCCAAGGCCAAGAATGTTCCCGCTGGCTCTGGTAAAAGTTGCGCCGTTCAAAAAGCAGCGGCAAGCGTCAGTAAACCAAATCGCGAGTCATCCATCTTCCGCCTCGCTCATCCCGGGGTAAGTGCGCGATCATGGAAACTTGAGACATGCTTTTTCCCAATCCGGCGGCGGATTCATGAGCGCCTCACTCCGCCACATCCATCTCAGCGGCATCTGCGGCACAGCTATGGCGTCGCTCGCCGGCCTTCTCCAGTTGCAGGGCCATCGCATCACCGGTTCTGACAGCGCCGCATATCCTCCCATGAGCGACCTGCTCGGCGCCCTCGGCATTCCCATCCTTGAGCCCTACGCCGAATCGAATCTCGAGCCTTCGCCCGATCTCGTCGTCATCGGCAACGCTCTCTCGCGAGGCAATCCTGAAGTGGAGCGGGTCCTCGACGATCGCATCCCCTTCACCTCCATGGCCGCACTGCTGCGCGACGAATTTCTCCAGGGACGCACCTCGCTGGTGATCGCCGGGACGCACGGCAAAACCACCACCACCAGCATGCTCGCCTGGATCTACCAGACCGCCGCGCGCGAAAACCCCGCCTTCGAACCGTCCTTCCTCATTGGAGGCGTTGCGGAAAACTTCGGCTCCAGCTTTCAGTTGCGCCCCACACCCAACTTCATCGTCGAAGGCGACGAATACGACACCGCCTTTTTCGATAAGGGCGCCAAATTTCTCCACTACTTCCCCGACGCGCTCATTCTCACCCACGTGGAATTCGACCACGCCGACATTTACGCCGATCTCGACGCCGTCAAAACCGCCTTCAAACGCCTCGTCAACCTCATCCCGCGCCGCGGCGCGATTGTGGCCTTTGACGCCAGTGACAACGTGACCGACTGCATCGCGCACGCCCTTTGCCGCGTCGAACGCTACGGCTTCAGTGAGCAAGCACAGTGGCGCATCCGCAATCTGCGCTATGAAAACGGCCTCATGCGCTGGGAGATCCTCCGCGACGGCGTCCCCTGGACCGGCATCGAGCTGCGCATGGCCGGCGAACACAATGCCCTTAACGCCACCGCGGCCGCGGCTCTGGCTGCCGGGCAGGGAATCAGCGTCGAATCGATCCGCACCGCTTTCGCCGCTTTCAAATCCGTAAAGCGCCGCCTCGAACTCCGCGCTCAGATCGCCGGCATCAGCGTCATTGAGGATTTCGCCCACCACCCCACCGCCATCCGCGAAACCCTCCGCGCGCTCCGTTCGGTCTATCCGCAATCGCGCCTCTGGGCCGTCCTCGAGCCGCGCTCCAACACCTTGCGCCGCAAGATCCTCGCCACGGATCTTATCGAAAGCCTCCGCCAGGCCGACCGGGTGGTGCTCGCCGACGTCTACCAGCAGCACCGCATCCCCGAGGCCGAGCGCCTCCATCCCGAAGAAGTCGTTCGGGCGCTCAATGAGAACGGCACCCACGCCCAGCTCCTGGCTAATGCTGACGCCATCGTCGCTGCCATCACGCCCCAGCTTGCCTCCGGCGATGTGGTCGCCATCCTCTCCAATGGAGGCTTCGACGGCATTTACGAAAGGCTTCCTGCGCATCTCCGCGAGCGCTTCCCTGATTCCGATGGAGGCAAAGGAAGCGGGCGTCCGTGATCACCACGCTCGTCCTGGTCGCCGTCTACGCCATCCTCGCCGTCCCCGCGGCCATCCTCTTCATTCCCTGGGCCATGATTACCGGAAATGTCGAGCCGCTATACAACATCTCACAGCTCATCTCCCGCGCAGCCTTCGCCGCCGCCGCAATTCGCGTAGAGGTCGCAGGGCGCGAACGCGTTCCCGCCGGCCTGGCCTGCATCTTCATGTCCAACCATCTCTCCAACCTCGATCCGCCGGCGCTCATTCCGCGCATTCCCGGCCGCACATCGGCATTTCTCAAGCGCTCGCTCATGCGCATTCCCATTCTTGGCTACGGCTTCAAACTCGGCGAGTTCGTGCCCGTCGACCGCGACGGCCGAGTGGAAAGCGCGCAGGAAAGCGTCGCCGTGGCGCGGCGCGTCCTCGAAAAGGGCATCCACATCACTACTTTCGTTGAAGGCACGCGTTCGCGCGATGGCCGCATGCTGCCCTTCAAAAAAGGGCCGTTCTATCTGGCGATGGAATCCGGCGCCCCCTGCGTTCCCGTCTCCATCCACGGCTCAGAACGCAGGATGCCGAAAGGCAGTTTCAGCATTCGCCCCGGCACGGTGCATATCTCCTTCCATGCGCCGCTCTACCCGCGCAACTTCGCCACCCGCGAGGACCTCATGGAAGCCGTTCGCGTTGCCATTGCGTCGGGTCTGCCGGACTGGATGCGCGCCTGATCCGTCACGCTTTTCCATCATCCAATGCTTGCGTTAGAAGGGTAATTCTTATCCGCATGGGCGAGCGGAGACGCTTTTGCGCACAGGTCAGCCAATTTCCCGGTGCCACCCCTCTAGAGCCTTCTTGAAGTCCATCATGAATTTGCCGGCATCGGCGCCATCGATCAGCCGGTGATCGAATCCCAGGCAATAGTGCTGCATCGACCGGATGGCGATAGTGTCGTTGCCCTCAGCATCCGTCAGCACTACCGGCTCCTTCTTAAGCGCGCCAATCGCCAGGATGGCTGACTCCGGCTGGTTGATCACCGGCGTGCCAAACTCGTCCCCAAACAGCCCTGAGTTGGTAAGCGTAAAGGTTGACCCGCCGGCTTCATCGGGCTGCAGCTTTTTAGTTCGCGCGCGCGTTGCCAGGTCGGCGACCATGCGCGCGATATCAGAGAAGCTGCGCTGCTCGGCCTGGCGGATCACCGGCACAATCAGTCCCCACTCCAGCGCCACCGCGATGCCCAGGTTGATGTCGGCGTGGTAACGGATCGACGAGCCTTCCAGCGAGGCATTGATGATCGGATGGCGCCGCAACGCTTCTACGGCAGCCGCGGCGATGAAAGGCATAAATGTGAGCCTTACGCCATGGCGCTGTTCAAATTGGCCGCGAACCCGCTCGCGCAGGCGCACGATGCGGGTCATATCGATCTTGTAAATGGAGTGCACGTGCGGCGCGATGCGCATGCTCTCCGCCATGCGCTCGGCGATGATGGCGCGCATCCGCGTCATGGGAACCAGCTCGCCCCGCAACGGCGGGATCGCCACGGTCGGCTTCGGCGCGGTTGCCGGCGCGGGCGGCCTCTTCAGATACGCGAGGATGTCTTCTTTGGTAATGCGGCCGGCCGAACCCGTGCCGCGAAGGAGCGTGAGATCCACCAGGTGCTCGCGCGCGATGCGCCGCACCAGCGGCGAGGACCGAATCTTCCGTCCCGGCTCAGGCTCCTGCTCAGCCGGCGCAGATTCAGCGGATACATTCGCGACCTGCGCTTGCGGCGCTTGCGATGCCGCATCCGGCGCAACAGTTCCTCCCACCGTTGTCCTTACCGCAACCTCTCCGCCGATCACCGCGATCACCTTGTTCACTTCCACGGTTTCGCCCTCAGCGAAGCGGATTTCGCTCAAAATCCCGGCCACCGGCGCGGGAATCTCCGCGTCCACCTTGTCCGTGGAGATCTCCAGCAGCGGCTCGTCTTCGGCCACCGAGTCGCCCACCTTCTTGAGCCACTTGGCAATAGTGCCCTCGGTAATGGATTCGCCCATCTGCGGCATCACGACATCAGTCGGCATCGATTCCTCGTTCGGCGGTTTCGGGGTGCGCCACGTTCCTGCCGGATTATAAATCGCGGACGGCGGCGCGCTCGCCTGCGATGATCGGACAACCTTGTTGATTCGCCCTGGCTCGGTGACTTCACCCGCTTGCAGCGGCAGGTTCCAACACCCCCGGTTTCGCCCGGATGCCCGTCCGGGATTGCGCAAATTGAGGAATCAACCTGCCCTGAGAAAGCTTTGGGCAAACTGAAGAGCAAGACGCTTGCCGTCGCCGCTACCTTTGAACATCTCATTTGAGACGTCCCGCTGCATCAGCACAAGCTGTTACCATCGCCGCAGCAAGCCTGTGATCCCAGGGATGGTAGTTTCACGCTGATCCTCAGCGACATAGTTGCATTGAAACTGCGACATCAATAGTGTGTGAGAAGGATGATGCAGCCAAGTCCCAACGCAAAGCCCGTGAACGGCTTGCAGCGGCCCGCGGAAACGATCTCTATCCAACCACCCCACTGGAGTCTCGCGTGCCCCTCGGCCTGATCGCCGGCAACGGTCGTTTCCCGTTCCTGCTGCTCGATGCGGCGCGAGCGCAGGGTCTTCCGGTGGTTGTGGCGGCTATCCGCGAGGAGACGGATACGGAAATCGACCAGCGCGCGGCAGCCGACTCCGGAATCACGGTGCATTGGCTTTCCCTGGGCGAACTGTCGCGGCTTCTCGAAACCTTCCGTGCTGCGGGGGTCGTAAAAGCGGTGATGGCCGGGCAGGTCAAGCACAAGCAGATTTTTTCCAGCATCCGCCCGGACTGGCGACTCGCAAAACTGCTGCTCAATTTGCGCATGCGGTCCACGGATGCGCTGCTCGGCGCGGTCGCGAAGGTGCTTGCGGATGAAGGCGTCGAACTAGTCAGCTCCACGGCATTTCTCGAACCTCTGCTCGCCCAGGAAGGTCCGCTCACCGAGCGCGCGCCCAATGAAGAAGAGCGGAAGAACATCGCCTACGGGCTTCAGGTCGCCCATAGGCTGGCCGGCTTCGATATCGGCCAGACGGTGGCCGTCGCAGCACAGGCCTGCATAGCTGTGGAAGCCATGGAAGGCACTGACGCTACCATCGAGCGAGCCGGCGCGCTGATGCGCACTCTCGAAGGAGACGCCTCAACCCTGGAGCGCAGCCTCACCGTAGTCAAGGTGGCGAAGCCGAACCAGGATATGCGCTTTGATGTGCCCGTGATCGGTGTAGCCACTATCGATGCCATGGTCCACGCCGGCGCCTCCTGTCTTTCCGTCGAGGCAGGACGGACACTGCTCTTCGACCGCGAGGCGCTCCTCCGCCGCGCTGCCCAGGCCGGGATTGCCATTGCTGGCACGCCGCGGCCGCAATGATCCATTGTGATCGCTGGTCCAAGGGGCAGTGACTGACTGGTTGGCGATGGCGCCTTTGAGGAAAATCGCCGATGCGCGCGCGCAAAAAAGCCCGGCGCCTAAGCCGGGCTCTTTTGCTTGCCTTACGTTGCCTGGTTAATGTAGCTAGTTTTTCTTTGCAGCCTTCTTTGCCGCTTTCTTGGCTGCCTTCTTTGCCGGAGCCTTCTTGGCTGCTTTCTTCGCTGCCTTCTTGGCCGGCGCCTTCTTTGCTGCTTTCTTAACTGCCAAAGTTTTACCTCGTTTATTTGATTTGCCGGCCTTCTTGCCGGCCGCGGCCTTCTTCGCCACGGCCTTTCCGCCTTTTGCGCCGGCAGTGCCTTTCTTGGCGGCGGATTTCTTGGCGGCCTTTTTGGCCGGAGCCTTTTTCGCGGCGGCCTTCTTCACCGGTGCCTTCTTAGCAGCCTTCTTCGCGCGGGCTTTCGGCTTTGCCGCATTCGCAACCGGTACCGCTACCGGCTCGGCTTCTACTACGATTATGCCTGCTTCTTCAATAAGGGGCTCATCGTCGTCAGAGGTAGTGACAATCCCCGCCACCTGCGGCTCTTCGTCGTCTTCAAACTCGTCAACCTGATCTGGGTCCAGTTCTCTCGGCTCTCCCTCAGGAGAACCGTCACTCATGGCGTACATCCTGACCACGTCATCCATCTGAATGCCTCCAGCGCGCCTGCGTTGCGTTGATGGTTTCGTATTGCGCACCACGGAAATTCTCTTCCGCTTGCGGAAGCCATTGTAGCAATACCTTGCACGTCAACACCATCAAAACACAAGTTCGGAATCAAGTTCGCACTTTTTTTCTATTTTTTTGCGTCCAGTTGCCGCTTGGTGGAACTTTTCCGCGAGGAGTTCTTGGTTTTGGTGTGTCTGGCTGTGATCGCATGCGATCCGGTGTGTGCGTGCGTACTGCTCGAGTGCGTCGTACGCCGTCTCCTCACTGCTTCCGACGATCGGCTTCTCGATGACCTCGGCGGATCTCCTGTCCGACTTGCTCCGCGGCTTCCCGAACTCGAGCGGGTGCGGCGGTTGCTGGCGTATTCGGTGTGCGCCTCGGCCGGCGCGGCGACCCGCAGTCGATGCCCGGCGTCAATGAGGTTGCCCCGCAAATGGTTCCACCGGCGGAGATCGGCCAGTGAAACTCCGAAGCGGTCAGCGATGGTAAGCAGAGTGTCGCCGCGCCGCACCAGGTAGAATTCTCCGCTGCCGAGGTACTGCGGCGCGCGCCTTTCCGGGACCACCAGAGCTTCCATGCCGTCGATGCTCGCGTCGTCGCCAAGTTCGTTGGCCGCGGCCAGGTCCGCCACAGAAACGTGATACTCGCGCGCCACCGATTCCAGCGTGTCGCCCTCGCTCACAACGTGGTAGCGCCATGAGTCGCGCCGCGCCACCGGGACCTCGGCAATCCTCTGCTCGAAGATGCTTGCGGTGCCGGCCGGAAGATGCAGATCGAAAGTGGAATCGGGCGGCGTTTCGCTGTGAAGGAGGCTGGGATTCAGTGCTTCCAACTCCTCGACCGGTGCATCGACAATGTCGGAGACCAGGCGCAGGCTCACCGAGTAATCCACCGTCACATTGTCGGTCACGAGCGGCGGATCAAGTGTGATGTCGTCAAAGCCGTACTGCCTGGGATGGTTGGCGATAATAATCGCGGCGAGGATTTCCGGTACGTAGTTTTTGGTTTCGGCGGGCAGCTCGCCACGCTTGTAGAGCTCCCAGAAGCTGGCATACCCCGTGCGGGCAACAGCGCGTTGGATATTGCCGGCGCCATGGTCATAGGCGGCCATGGCCAGGTACCAGTCGCCGAGCTGGTCGTAGAGGTACTTCATGTAGCGGGCGTAGGCGAGCGTGGACTTGTCTGGATCGAAACGCTGGTCGATCCAGCGATTGCGTTCCAGACCGTAGTTCCCGTAAGGCATGAACTGCCACATCCCACCAGCGCCGGATCGGCGATCGACCGCCCGCGGCTGAAAGCCCGATTCGGCTACCGCGAGGTAGATCAGGTCCTGCGGCACGCCCTCCTCAGTTAGATCGTGTTCGATCATCGCCTTGTAGCGCCCGGCGCGTTCGAAGGCATGCAATAGAGTGTTGTGCCCGCGCTGGGTGTTGGCAAAAAAGTTGATGAAGCTGGCCACGTAATCATTCATCACCAGCGGCAGGTCGGATTTCGTAGTGGCCAGATCGGCCCGCGCTTTGGCTTCAAAGTTGGGATCCACCTTGAAGGTAACGTCGTTGGCTACGTCGGCCGGCGAAGGTTCCACCGGGGCCACAAATCCGTTCCCCTCTTTGAGCGCCTGCATCTCCAGCGCGTTCACGTCGTCGACGACGCGCTCGAATTCATCATGCAGCCGTGGGGTGCCGTTCATGTCAATGCCGCTCATCAGCATCATGTCGACGGCGTGATCGAACTGGACCTTGGCCGCAGGCAGGTCGCCACGCTTGTAATCCGCGTCGCCTGCCGCATAGGCGACTTCAACCTGCTGGATAAGTTGGGAGACACGCTGTTCCTCGGTGGCCGAAGGCTGTGGTTTGGCGGATGCGGCAGTCCTGACGGGCGCGGTCGGCTCGAGCGGCGGCGCGGTCGCCTGCGGGTTCGCAGCCACCGGCGACTTCACCGGTTGCGACGGACCGCACCCGGCCAGCACCACGGCGAGCGTCGCACAACCCGAAAACACCAACCACTTCCCGCGCATATTCATCTAAGGATGCTATTGCTCTCCTGAATGTTGGGCCGCTTCCCCGCGAAACCATCCCGTATTCCACTGCTTACCGTCCCGGTCGCAGTCGGGACAACGTACGCGCCTCGCGTGCTGCGCCGGCGCCGGTTCGGGGAGGACACTATTGTCGATGATAAGCTATGCCATGGAGGTCCGCCGCGGCGGACGCGGGAAGAGTACAAGTTTCCCACTCCAACGTCACTGTCTGCATGGAAGCCCGTTTTCTCCGCAACTTCGCCATCATCGCGCACATCGACCACGGCAAGTCGACTCTCAGCGACCGTTTGCTGGAGCTTACGGGGTCGGTGACCGGGCGCGAGATGCAGGCCCAGATCCTTGACGACATGGACCTGGAGCGCGAGCGCGGCATCACCATCAAGGCCCATGCCGTGCGCATGATGTACAAGGCCCACGACGGCAACACCTACCAGCTCAATCTCATCGACACCCCAGGTCACGTGGACTTCAGTTACGAAGTCTCCCGTTCCCTGGCGTCGTGCGAGGGTGCGCTGCTGGTGGTGGACGCCAGCCAGGGTGTGGAAGCGCAGACGCTGGCCAATGCATACCTGGCAATCAATCACGGCCTGGAAATCATTCCCGTTATAAATAAGATCGACCTGCCCTCGGCGGATATCACGCGCACGCAGGAAGCCATTGAACAGGCTGTGGGGTTGGACGCAACCGACGCTATCCCCGTGAGCGCCAAGACCGGTCAGGGGGTCGACGAAGTCCTGGAAGCCGTCGTGAATCGCCTGCCTCCGCCGAAGGGTGATGCCGCGGCGCCGCTGCAGGCGCTCATCTTCGATTCCTGGTTCGACGCTTACCGCGGCGTCATCGTCCTCGTCCGCGTCATGCAGGGAACCATGCGCAAAGGCCAGCGCATCCGCTTCATGTCCAACGGCAAGGCCTATGAGATCGACTCCATGGGCGTGCTCATGCCCAAGCCCGTGGAAATCGGACAGCTCTGTGCCGGTGAGGTTGGCTTTTTCGCCGCCACCATCAAAAACGTCGGCGACACCAAGATCGGCGACACCGTAACTGACGACCAGCTTCCCGCCGCGTTTGCGCTGCCGGGCTTTGAAGACATCAAGCCTATGGTCTTCAGCGGCCTTTACACGGTAGACGCGCACGAACACACCCTGCTGCGCGACGCTCTGGAAAAACTGCGCCTCAATGACTCCTCGTTCTTCTTCGAACCGGAAAGCTCGGTTGCACTGGGCTTCGGCTTCCGCTGCGGATTCCTTGGACTCCTGCACATGGAGATCATTCAGGAGCGCCTGGAGCGAGAATACGAACTCGATCTGATCACCACCGCGCCCAGCGTGAGATACCATATCGGCCTCACCGATGGCAGCATTGTTGAAGTCGACAACCCGTCCCGCTGGCCCGAACCCACCAACATCGTCAGCGTGCGCGAGCCCGTGATCGCCGCCAAGATCATCACCAACGAAGAATATGTGGGCGGCATTCTCAAGCTGGTGGAAGAAAAGCGAGGCAGGCAGATCAACTTCGAGTACCTGACTCCCACGCGCGTGATGCTCACTTACGAGCTGCCCCTGAATGAGATCGTGCTCGACTTCTACGACCGCCTCAAATCCATCTCCCGCGGCTACGCCTCGCTTGATTACCAGCTAGCCGGCGAGTGGGAGTCGCCCATGGTCAAGCTCGATATATTGGTCTCCGGCGATCCCGTGGATGCCCTGTCGGTGATCGTCCACCGCGACTATGCGTATGAACGCGGCCGCGCCCTGGTTTCCAAAATGCGCGAACTCATCCCCCGCCAGCAATTCGAGGTAGCCATCCAGGCCGCGGTTGGCGCCAAGGTGATTGCCCGCGAAACCGTCAGCGCCCTGCGCAAGAATGTACTCGCCAAATGTTATGGCGGCGATATCACGCGCAAGCGCAAGTTGCTGGAAAAACAGAAGGAGGGCAAAAAACGTATGAAGCGCATTGGCAAGGTCGACATCCCGCAGGAGGCCTTTCTGGCTGTTCTGCGAGTAGGGGAAGATCAGCAGAAGTAGCTTCTGCCAGGCCCGTAACGGAAACTTTAGTCACCAAATTTTTATGCGGTTTTGTGGAAAGCTTGCTTGGCGTGCAGCAAATCCGCTTCCATAGCGTGCGCCGGAGTATGCGCGGAGATGTATCTGTTTATCTTTGAAAATAAAAGACTTGTGTCTTCTATCAGAATGGCTTGCAATTTGGCAAGGAGAAAATCAGGACTTTTGTTCTCAGCTTTCGGGGAGTAATCCACATTTTTTTCCACAAGCGACACGAGTTGCAGTCCCGATTTGCACCAACGCTCTGGCAACCTATCTGAGCCGGGCCGCCTCTTAGCGAGAGATGAGCAGAAGCCCCGGTTCCCCGGGGCTTTTTTCAGGCTTCTAATGGCCCGCCGAAGGCGCGGCAGCCGGAGCGGGCGCATCCGGCACCCCACCCTGCGCTGCGGGAGCAGGAGCCGCCACTCCGGACTTGGTGTTATATGCCTCGATAATCGCGTCCGTAATGTCCGTGGTCTGTCCCGCAAAGAGCACCGGCGACTGCTGGCCGGAATAGTCAAGAACCAGCGTGTAGCCATTCTGCTGTGCGTAGCTCTGCAACACGCCGTAGACTTTCTGCGCCAATGAGCCATAAGCCTGGCTTACATCCTGCTGAAAGTCCGTCCGCGCATCCTGAGCGGTGCGGTCCAATTGTTTGGTCTTGTCATCGATCACCTTGGCCCGCGCGGCGCGCTCTTCATCGGTCAGCTTGGGGCCGTCGGTCTGAAGCTGTTTGGTCAGCGAGTCGACCTGCGTCTTGAGAGTATTGATCTCCTGCTGCTGGGGCTCATATTTTTTCTCGATATCGGCGAAGTTGCGCTGTCCCTCGTTGGTCTTGGCCACGGCCGCCTGGAAGGCGATCACAGCAATCTTTGTCGGTGGGGCGGCCTTGGTTGACGGGGCGGCGGCCCTGGCGCTGGGCGCCTGGGCTTTGGCCAGCGGCGTCATTGCCGCGGCTACCATTACTGTAACTGTTAGCAAGCGCTTCATTTTGAATCCAGAACTCCTTCGGCTTTGCCGGGCGGTTGTCCGTATTAGACGTATTCCCGCAGTTTTTGTGCTGGTTTAGGCCTTCGGCAAACGCCATCCGGCCCCGCATTCATCTCCATTCCTCTGCTCCATGGGAGCGGCGACGAACGAGTCGTGCCTCCTGATTTTCTCGCCATCCCTATTCTTCGGGAACTCCGCTCCGGATGGAGCGGATACAAGAAAAGCTATGAATGGTGACTTCAGCAGGAACTAGGAGGGATTATATGGTTGCGACATTGCGCCGTCAATTGGGGTCTCCGGCAAATCTGCGCTGCCTGCGCAACCCAAAAGTGAACGGCCCCACCATTTCGGTCGAGGCCGTTTTGCGCTTTCGTGGTTTAGTGCGTCGCGGGACTTGGTGCCGATGTAGGCGCCGGGGCGGACGGCGGAGGTGCCGGAATTCCCGACTTCGTATTGTAGGCGTCGACCACGGCCTTGGTTATATCGGTGCCCGGGTTCCAATAGAGCACGCTGGGGGCCTGGTTCTGCGACTGCGACGCATCCAGCACCACGGTGTAGCCATGCGCGCGCGCGTAGGTTTGCAGCTCGGCTCCCACCTTCTGCGCCATGTCGTTGATCATGTTTTGCATGTCCGACTGGTAGTCGCTCTGGTCGTCCTGCTGCAGCTCCTGGGCGTGCCGCTTTTTGTCGTTGATCGCCTCGGAGCGCGCCTCTTGCTCGGCCGGCGAGAGCGTCGAAGCCTGCGCTTGCAGGTCTTTGGTCATGTTATCGATCTGTGCGGTGAGAGTTTGAAGTTCCTGGCGCTTGGGATCGTATTTCTTCTGCAGGTCGGCATAATCGCGCTGAAACTCGTTGGTTTGAGTGACCGCCAACTGAAACTGAATCACTGCTACCTTGGCCGCGCCGGCCGTCGTCTGGGCGTGAACGGCCAAGGCACATAGCATGGCCGATGTAACTGCAAGTGCAAAAGTGCGCTTCATATGGTTGGAATGACTCCTTCGGATCATCCGTGCGGCTGTTTAAATTCCGGCGTCAATGCCTTTCGGCACCTAGCCGAAAATACCCACGGCAGTTCCTTCGCGTTCAGCGTCTTGAAATGCCGAACGTGATGCGGGCGCGAACGAAGACATCGCCGGGAACCCAAGGGGATTATATAAGGGCGCATGGTAACAGCGTCAATTGCCGCGAGCCGCGGCCGCATCAATGGTAATCGCTGCCAGAATGCAGCACGCTGTCCTCCCCATCAACAAAAAGACCCGGACCGCTCGGCAGGAGCGGCCCGGGCCTGACGCAGATTGGGAAACCCGCTTAGAACGTTGTCGAAATCGTCAGCCGGAACGTCTTGCGCGGTTCGTGGAATTGGTAACGCGCGCCATAAGCCTGTATGGCCTGATTGTAAGTGTAATCTCCCGCGCCCCCTGGCGGAAACATATCGCGCGTGATCAGGACAGCGGAGCAGCTTCCCTGATGATCGCCGCCAAGATTGCAGTAAGGCTGCTCGTAGAGGCGAAGTGGGTTGTACGCATAGTAGATCCTGAACGGCGCGTTGATAATGGGCACCACCACCGCGAGCTGCGCGCCCACCGACATGCGCGGCACAAAATTCGTGCCCGAAATAGGATGGATGTTCCTCAGGAAACCGACCTGCGAACCGGGAATCCCTCCCTGGCAGGCGCCGTTATTGAAGACCGTGCAGCCATAGAGCGGCGCCTCCAACGACGCAAAGCCCTCGGGGCTCTGCTCCAACTGGCCCTTGCTCAGGGCCGTGTCGATGCCAAAATCGTCGAAGAATTCGAAGGTAAACGGCCCCACGATAGGAATACGGTATTCCGTGTTCGTCGTGAGGTTGGTGTCGCCACCGATGGAGGCTATGCCATAAATTGGCAGGGGAACCTCGATGCACTGGTTCTCTTCCGGGTTGTTCACGTCGCGTGGAACGCAGCTTCCGTCAGGATTGGTGAGCTGCACATACACTCGCGTGGGCACATACCCGTACGGCGTGGCGCCGCGAATATCAAAGCCGCGCAGATCGTCCTCGCCGCCGGAGTACCAGCGGTTTTGTGGAGGCGCGACATCGCCGCCGTATCCCTGCACATAACCAAGCTGGGCTTTGAACGCCAGCACGTTTCGTCCGGTCGGCGTAAACCGCAAGAGGTGAATGGGCTGGTAGTGAACCATGGAGACAACCGGCTCGATATAGCGCACGTCGCCCCAGATGCCCGACGCCTGGAAGACCGCCGAGAGCTCCGTTCCTGTCCGCGGCCGCAGCGGATCGCTCACCGTGTTGTATGTGTAGCTCAACGATGCCAGGCTGTTGATGATGCCGGTCAACGGATTGTTGCCCTGTACACCGGAACGGAAGGCAATGGTCTGGAAGAACGACTGCGAGGCCGCGCTGAAGGCGCTGATCGTCGAGTTCGTCCACGAATAGGTAAACCCTATGCGCTGGAAGGAGTGCCTTCGCAGCGGATAATTGATCGAAAAGTTGAAGCCCTTAGAGCCTTGATTGTAGTTCTGAATCAACGACTGCTCGGCGGAGGTCAGATTGACCGCCTGTCCCGTGGTCGCCTGGTAGTTCTTTGCCGCGTTGTAATCGGTCTTCTGGTTGAAGATCTGGAAGCCGAGCTGTACAGGTTTGTTGCGAATATAGGGCTGCGTAAATCCGAACAGGAACTGCCGCTGCAGGTTGCCCAGGTTGGCCTGCAAGCTGAGTGTTTCGCCCAGACCCAGGAAGTTGTTGGTCTGATAATTGACGCCGAGAAATGCGCCCGACTGTCCACTGACGCCGCCGTTCATGCCAATGGAGTTTTTGCCCTTTTCCTTAACTTTGAGCAGGAGGGTGACGGTGCCGTTGTCGGCGTCCTGAATTGCCTCCGTGTCCTGGTCTACCTTCAGCGGATCGAAGTACTGGAGCTGGTTCAGCCGCATCAGGCTGTATTGCCACAATTGGGAGTTGTAAACCTGCCCTTCCTGAAGCAGCAATTCGCGCCGGATCACGCGGTCGCGCGTGATGGTATTGCCCTGGAACTCGATGCGCGATACATAAAACTGCTTGCCCTGGTCGATATCGATGGTCCAGGAGACGACTTTTTTCTGGTCATTGAAGTGTGGCGTGGGTATGGCGCCGAAGTTAATGTAGCCGTCAGAGCCGTAGGCCTTCTTCAGGTTGTCCAGGCCCTTGCCCATTTCCGTGGCGTTGAACCAATCGCCATCCTTGATGGGTATGAGCGCCCGCAGCGCCTTGGGGTTAAAGTGCGGATCGACACCGGTGAAAGTGATCGTCCCCATCCGGTAGCGGGCGCCTTCTTCAATGGGCAGCAGAATGTCAATGCGCTTGCCGGTGCGGGGACGGAAGGTGAACCAATTCAATCCGGCTTCATCGCGGATCTGCGTCTGCGGCTGCTCCACCGCCGCATTCACGTAGCCCTTATCGCGGTAGACCTGGCGCACCAGCTCGGTGTCCATCTCCAGCTTCGATGAGTCATAGGTCTGCGGGAAGAGATCTTCAAAGATGATCGAGTATGGAATGCCGATGGGCTTCAATCCGCGCATCGCCCGGCGCAGCTTCCGCGAGCTGATGTGCACATTCCCGGTGAATTTGATCTTGCCCACCTTGACCACCGGGCCTTCCTTGACATTGAAGACGATCTGCACCGAGGCCGGTGGGATGTTCTTGACGTCAGCCTTCACGGTGGCAAACTGGTGACCGTGTTCGGCCTCCATTTCCTTGATTACCGCCGCGGCGTGCGCCACTTTGCCGTTGTCATACTGACTCTCTTCTGTCAGGTCTACCTTATCCTTCTTGTAGCGCGCCAGCAGATCCGACTGCGTGACCGAGTTCAATCCTTTATATGTAATGTCCCGGATGGTGGGGTTTTCCTTCACAAAAATATTCAGGATGATGCCCCGCACCGTGTCTTCCCGGGTGAAATAGAGGTTCTGAAAGTAGCCGGTATTCCATAGGGAGTTGAAGTCGCGCTCGATCTGCTCCTGGTCCCAGGTGTCGCCCACGTGAGTAAACAGCCGCGCAAGAATGGTCTCTCTGGGAATGCGCCGGTTGCCGATCACCCGGATGTCGTAAATGGTCTGCGGGGTGCCGGTCTGCGCCGGTGCGGTTGCCGCCGGAGTTTCTTGCGCGCGCGCCGGCCGGACGCCGAATGCCTGCGTCAGCATCAGCACAACAAGTATGGCGCTCGCCAGGGAATTAAAGCGGGCGATGGAAGTGTGCTTGACCTTCACCGGGCTGGAGCCCCGCGGCGAGCACAGGTTCTGGTGCGGTCCATAGTTCGGCTTCACGGGAAGAATATGCACACCCTCACTGCTGAAAATCTGCTCCTGCCTCGAGGAAAGATGATTATATTGGACCGCACCCACCCCGCCCAAACCTCGGGATTCGCGCTCGGCCCGGAAACCGGGTCTTCCCTTCCACGCTCCGGCATCGGCTCGCCTGATCGGCTGCTCATTCCACAGTCTATCGGAACGAAACGGCCTATGCCGTTCTTGTCTATGCCTGGCGTGTTGCGGCATTCTTCTTAGACGCGGGTCGCGCGCACAGGACACCCGCTCGAAGCAGAGGTTTTCTATCTGATGGCTGAATCACGGGTGTCCCTTTACGACTTTTCCGCCTCGCTCCTCGACGGCACGCAGATTGGTCTCGACCACTTCGCAGGGCGTGTTCTGCTTATCGTCAACACGGCCAGCCAATGCGGCTTCACGCCTCAATATTCCGGCCTTGAAGCGCTCTACCGAGCGCATAGAGACCGCGGTTTCGAAGTGCTCGCCTTTCCCTCAAACCAATTTGGTCATCAGGAGCCGGGCACCGCCCAGGAGATCGGCGCCTTCTGCAGCAAAAATTACGGGGTAAGCTTCCCTGTCTTCTCCAAAATTGACGTCAACGGCGCCCATGCCCATCCTCTTTATCGATTTTTGAAGAAGCAGCAGCCGGGCCTTCTCGGTTTCCTTGGCGCCGGGCGCATCCCGTGGAACTTCACCAAATTTCTGGTGGCGCGCGACGGCAAAGTTGTCGCCCGCTACGCCCCGTCGACGGACCCCAAAGCGCTGGCGCCCGCCATCGAGCGCCTGCTCGCCAAATCCTAGGGCGACTCACATCGCGGGATTCCCCGAGGGCTCAATTTGTATCTTTTCGGCTGGCTCGGTCGTCATTAACTTAAACAGCAGTATTTCGTCATTTCTTTCAATTACCATTGTTTTAACTTCAACGCACGCCGGATCGGGTTCTGGCTCGAACGCTCTTTCCGTTCTCAAGGCCCGAAAAACCGGTTCACTCCGGACAAACTCCGTTGTTGACCTCCGGTCCGTCGGCTGAGCTATGCGGATGCCGGCTGCGGGCGAGATCGCCACCATGAATCCGGTTCGGGAGCGAGTACCAGCCCTATGATGTGGATTGTCCGGCTTGCGCTGCGGCGGCCTTATACATTCATCGTCTTTGCGCTGCTGATCCTCATCCTGGGCGTCTTCAGCATCACGTCGATGCCCGTCGACATCTTCCCCAACATTGACATCCCCGTGGTCACAGTGGTGTGGAACTATGACGGCCTGTCCGCGGAGCAGATGGCCGACCGTATTGTGACCAATGCCGAACGCGGCATGACCGTCACCGTCAACGACATCGACCACATCGAGTCCGAGTCGGTGGTGGGCAGGGGCATCATCAAAGTCTATTTCCACACAGGAGTGGACATTGGTGAGGCGGTGGCACAGATTACCGCCATCTGCCAGTCAGAGGTGCGGTCTCTGCCTCCGGGCACGGTGCCGCCTTTCATCATCCAATACAACGCCTCCAGCGTGCCCATTCTGCAGTTGGGGCTATCCGGACAAGGGCTCGACGAGCAGCAACTCAACGATCTCGCAACCAATTCTCTGCGCGTACAACTGGCCACCATCGAGGGCGCGCAGGAGCCGTATCCTTACGGCGGCAAACAGCGCGAGATCATGGTTGACCTGAACCAACAGGCCCTGGAGGCGCGCGACCTCTCGCCGGCCGATATCGTGAATGCGATCACCGACCAGAACGTGATTGCCCCCTCAGGAACCATCAAGGTCAACCGCTTCGAGTACAATGTGGAGACCAATTCCGCCCCGCTCACCATAGCCGGCCTGAACAACCTTCCCATCAGGTCTGTGAACGGGACGGTCGTGTACATGCATGACGTGGCGCATGTGCGCGATGGAAACCCTCCGCAAACCAACATCGTGCGCGTGGATGGTCACCGGGCGGTGCTGGTGAACATCCTGAAGACCGGTAAAGCCTCCACACTCGACATCATCAAGGCGGTGCGCCAGAAGCTCGCCTACATCAAAGGCATCTTGCCGCCGACCCTTCAGATCAAGCCCGTCTCGGATCAGTCGATCTTCGTCCGCGCCGCTGTCGATGGGGTGGTTCACGAAGCCATCATCGCGGCCTGCCTGACGGCTTTGATGATTCTCATTTTTCTGGGAAGCTGGCGCTCTACGCTCATCATTGCCGTGTCCATTCCGCTGTCGATTCTCTCCTCGCTGGTGGTGCTTTACGCGCTGGGGCAGACAGTCAATATCATGACTCTCGGCGGTTTCGCACTGGCGGTGGGCATCCTGGTGGATGACGCGACCGTCGAAATCGAGAACATCAACCGCAATCTCGAGGCCGGCAAGGAGATCGAACAGGCGATCTTGGACGGCGCCGCTCAGATCGCTACCCCTGCCCTGGTTTCCACCCTCTCCATCTGCATCGTTTTTGTGCCCATGTTTCTTTTAAGCGGTGTCGCGCGATATCTCTTCGTCCCGCTCGCCGAAGCCGTGGTCTTTGCCATGTTGGCCAGCTACCTGCTCTCGCGGACCGTGGTGCCGACCATGGCGCGCTACATGCTGCGTGAACACGACGATGCCGAGGCAGCACGCAGGCACCAAAGCCGCAATCCGCTGGTGCGGTTTCAGGTGGCCTTCGAAGATTCGTTCGAGAGCTTGCGCCACTTCTATGTGCGGCTTCTGGCCCTGTGCGTGGACCACGCCGCGGTTTTCATGGGTCTATTTCTCTTTTTCATGCTGGGATCCATAGCCTTGCTCACTCCCCATTTGGGCCAGGACTTCTTTCCTTCGGTTGACTCGGGTCAGTTCAAGATTCACATTCGCGCGCATACCGGCACGCGCATTGAAGAGACGGCCGCCCTCTGCGACCACATCGAGTCAACGATCCGCAGCGTGATTCCCAGTGACGAACTGGTGACCATCCTCGACAACATAGGACTTCCTTACTCGTCACTCAACATGTCCTACTCCAACTCCAACCCCATCGGACCTTCCGACGCCGACATCCAGGTGCAATTGGCTGCCCACCACCACCCCACCGAAGAATATGTGCAGAAGTTGCGCCGCGTGTTGGCAGCAAAGTATCCCGGGGTTCAGTTTTACGAGCTTCCCGTAGACATCGTCACCCAGATTCTCGATTTCGGAACCCCTTCTCCCGTTGATGTTCAGGTGTCAGGCCCCAATCTCTACGCAAATCGCGAACTGGCAGAGCGCCTGGTCAATCAGATCCGCTACCAGCCCGGCATCGTGGACGCTCGAATCCAGCAGCCCTTCAATTACCCCGACTGGACGGTCAATGTGGACCGCACCCGCGCCGAAGAAGTCGGCCTCTCGCAGCAAAACGTTGCCCAGAGCCTGCTGGTGGCGCTGAGCGGCAGTTTTCAGACCTCTCCACAGTTCTATCTCGACCCCAAAAACGGGGTTTCCTACGAGATCGCGGTTCAGGAACCGCAGTACCGGATTGATACGCTCGCGGAGCTGAACGGCCTCCCGCTAACAGCGCCGAATACCTCCCAGAACGGCGGATCAGGCGCGCCAGTGACTTCCTCATCGTCGGCGGCACTGGCAACTGCAACGGGCGCGCCGGGTACAGTGCCCGCCAGCGGCGGAGCTGGAGCTGCTTCCACAGGCGCGCCGGGTGCGCCGCCGCCGGAACAGGTTCTCAGTGACGTGGCCACACTTGTTCCCGGAGCCGAAACGGGCGAGATCACCCACTATGACATCATGCCTGTGATCGACATCTACGCTAACGTCGAAGGCATGGACCTGGGCACTGTCACTCGAGCCATGCAGCGCATTATCGCCCGCAATCAAAAATATCTGCCTCCCGGCTCGCACCTGGTGCTGCGCGGGCAGAGTCAGACCATGGACAGGTCGTATGCCGGGTTGCTGACCGGACTGGCGTTCTCCATTCTGCTCGTGTATCTGCTCATCGTCGTGAATTTTCAGTCCTGGCTCGATCCGTTCCTGATCATCTCCGCGCTTCCGGCGGCACTGGCGGGGATCGTATGGTTTCTTTTCCTGACCGGTACGCGCCTGAGTGTGCCGGCGCTGACCGGCGCCATCATGTGTATGGGCGTGGCGACGGCCAACTCCATTCTGGTGGTGAGCTTTGCCCGCGAGCAGATGTCGGCGCTGGTCGGCGATGCGCGCCGCGCCGCGCTCAATGCCGGGTATGTGCGTCTCCGCCCCGTGGTCATGACGGCGCTGGCCATGATCATCGGGATGGTACCCATGGCTCTTGGCCTGGGCGACGGAGGCGAAGAAAACGCGCCGCTGGGGCGCGCGGTCATTGGAGGCCTGACCTTGGCCACAGTAGCTACCCTCTTCTTTGTGCCGGTTTTCTTCTCGGTCGTGCACGGATGGCTGGAGCGGCGGCGCATTTCGAAATCGAGCAGTGTCCGGACAGGGGCCTTCGACGAATTCGATCAGGCAACCGAGTAATGGAGCAGTTATGAGCGACCAATCCGAGAGTAATGCACGGCTGGCAGAACATCGCGATCACGCGCCGGAACAAGAACCCATCTCGCCTCGCGCAGCTTTGCTCGGTGTAGCTGTGGTTTTCCTGGTGGCCGGAGCTTTGGCCGCTATTGGAATCATGCAGCGTGCACACGCCAACACGGTATTAGCGCAGCAGACTCGCGAATTTGCGCCGCCAACCGTTGGCGTCGCCCCACCCAAACCTGGCGTTCCTGTCGATAGCTTTGTGCTTCCCGGTAACGTCACTGCCTACACCGACGCCCCCATCTATGCCCGCGTCGACGGATACCTCACGCACTGGTATTACGACATCGGCGCCCACGTGCAGAAAGGCGCGCTGCTTGCGGTCATTTCCGCGCCCGAAGTCGACCAGCAGCTCGCTCAGGCCGAAGCCGACCTGGCCACCGCGCAGACCAACGCCAGAAACGCCAAGGTGCAGGCTCAACGCTACACCAGCCTGGTCAAATCGAATGCCGTCTCCCGGCTCGACACAGATACCTTCGTCACGCAGGCCGCCGCTACTTCCTCTGCCGTCCGCTCTGCCCAGGCCAACATGGACCGCCTCCGCGCCATGCAGTCCTTCGAGAAAATCTACGCGCCATTCAGCGGCGTCATCACCGCGCGCAATGTAGACGTTGGCCAGCTCATCAACGCCGGCGCAGGGGCCACCGCGGGGACCGAACTCTTCCATATGCAGGCGATTCAAACTCTGCGTGTCTACACCAACGTGCCCCAGCTTTACTCGGAGAACGTCAGGCGGGGCATGAAGATCCCGCTTACCTTCCCTCAATATCCGGGCAAGACCTTTGAGGGCACGCTGGTCCGCACCGCCGACGCCATTGACCCGGTCAGCCGCACTCTGCTCGTCGAAATCGACCTCAACAACCACGACGGCAAGCTGATGCCGGGTGCGCTCGCCCAGGTTCACTTCCGCAGCACGCCCACCGCTCCCACCTTCATCATTCCCACCGCCGCGCTCATCTTCCGCCGCGAGGGTTTGCAGGTGGGCACCGTCGTCAGCAGCCCCCGCGGCACCGTCGCCCATCTCGTGTCCATCGTCATCGGTCAAGACGACGGAGCCACCGCCCAGGTCGTGAGCGGCCTCAGCGCCACTGACCGTGTGATCCAGGACCCGCCCGACTCACTCATCGAAGGTGAACGGGTTACCGTGGTCCGTCCCGGTAGCGGCTCTGATCAGGGAGGCTTCTAGCGATGCCTGCGCCGGTGCGCATCCCGCAACGTTCTGCGCTCGCGCGTGTCGCGGCCCTTATCGCTTTTGGCGCGGCAAGCGGTCTCAACGGCTGCAAGCCCGTTGGCCCCAACTACAGCCGCCCCGGCTACCAGGCGCCGGCCGTCTACAAGGACACAGGCGCTACCTCGGTGGTTACGCCTCCACCGAATCCACAGGGCGGCGGCTGGTCGCCAGCCAGCCCCTCCGACGGCATGCTCAAGGGCAAATGGTGGCAGATCTACGACGACCCGGTGCTCGACCGCCTCGAAGATCGCGTCGCCACCAACAACGTTCAGTTGCAGCAGGCTTATGAGATTTATCAGGCTGCCCGCGACCAGGTTGCCGCCGTCCGGGCGAATCTCTACCCGACGCTCTCGTTTGCGCCCTCTGTCAGCCGTGAGCGAGTTTCCGCCAACCGGCCGCTGGCATTGACGGGCTCCAGCAGCAACACTACGTTCAACGACCTGGTGCTCGGCGGCCAGGCATCCTGGGAGCCCGATTTCTGGGGCCGAATCCGCCGCAGCGCGGAAGCCGCTCACGCCAATGCCCAAGCCGACGCCGCCGACGCCGCCAATATCGATCTTACCCTCCACGCCGAAATGGCCAGCGATTATTTCCAGCTGCGCGGCCTCGATTCGCAGCAGCAATTACTTACCCGAACTGTCCAGGATATGGAGAGCCAGCTCGACCTGACCGAACAGCGTCTTCGCGGCGGCGTAGCCACGCAATCGGACGTAGCGCTGGCCCGCACGCAGCTTGAAACCACGCGCGCTCAGCTTGTAGACGTCGGTGTGGCGCGAGCACAGTTCGAGCACGCCATCGGCACTCTCGCCAATTACAACATCACCGCGTTCAGTCTTCCGCCGGCGCCCCTCGACCTGTCTTTGCCCAAAGTTCCCACCGGCGTCCCGTCGCAACTGCTGGAGCGCCGGCCAGACATCGCCGCCGCTGAGCGCCTCGCGGATGCCGCCAATGCCCAGATCGGCGTGGCCGTCAGCGCTTTCTATCCCACCATCACTCTCAACGGGACAGGAGGCTTTGAAAGCACCCACCCTGGCACCTGGATTCAGGGGCCTAGCTCGCTATGGAGCCTCGGTGCACAGGCCACCGAGCTGCTTTTCGATGCCGGCCAACGCCACGCCTTCACCGCGGAAGCGCGACACACGTATCTGGCTCAGGTCGACGCCTACCGTAACACCGTCTTTCAGGCCTTCAATGACGTCGAAGACCAGCTTTCCGCCTTGCAGATCCTCGAGCAGGAGGCCGGTGTCGAAAACCAAGCCGTGGCTGCCGCGCAAAATTCCTTTAATATCTCCAATGCCCGCTACAAAGGCGGTGTGACCAGCTATCTTGAAGTCCTCACTGCTGAGGCCACACTCCTTCAAAACCAGAGCACGGCCATCAGCATCGAGACACGGCGCTTCGATGCCAGCGTTGGCCTGGTCCGCGCCCTCGGCGGCGGCTGGGACGTGACGCAATTGCCCAGATAAGATCTGAAATTCCACCTCAGACCGTACCGCCTTCCTTTTTATTGCAGTTCTATCGGCTCATTCGCCGCGGAAGTGTCGTGCAGGTTGGTCACGTGCTCGCTGGCCTCGACCTCGGGCACCGAGCCGTCATTGAGCTGCACCTGCGTGGGCTCGCCCTGGATCAGGATCCGCTGCACGGTTTTGCCCTGCGCCGGAATCAGCACCTCTCGCGTCACCGTCGTAGCTCCCGACCGCACCGTGAGCGGAACCTCTGCCGCCGCATATCCCGAGTTGGACATATCCACTGCGACCAGCCACTCGCCACCTTCGGCCGCGCTGGGGTAGACATGATCGATGTTCAGATCCGGAAGCCCATCATCCGCCTTCACCCACTGCGCAAAGAACCACCCCAGATCCCGCCCCGCAGCGGCCTGCTCAAGGTATGCTTCCAGCGACGACGGCGGTTTTCCTGCCGAGGCGCCTGCCTGCTGTGCGGCAGCATATGCATGCAGGGCACCGGCGAGCGCCTTATCACCTACCAAATCGCGCAACATCCACAGCACGTATGCCGCCTTGGTGCGGTAGTAAATGGGAGTGTACGCCTCGCCCAGCGGTTGCCCCGTGCTTACACCTGGGCTGGCCGGTTCCACCAGCGCCAGCGCCTGCCGCGACGATGCCAGGGAGTCGAGCGCCTTGACCCGCCCATCCTGGCGCTCGATCCAAAGCGTGCCGATGAAATCAGCCAGCCCCTCGCTCAGCCAGGCTTCGGGAGACTGAATATAAGCCGGAGTGAGCGCATGCGCCAGTATTCTCGAGATCTGCGTGGCTGCAGCCGGTTTCACCCCGGTAGCCAGAAAGG
Organism: Acidobacteriaceae bacterium; assembly: GCA_030038435.1. GTDB lineage: Bacteria > Acidobacteriota > Terriglobia > Terriglobales > Acidobacteriaceae > Telmatobacter. The sequence goes on from JASHOY010000199.1 coordinate 32,467, forward strand.
CGCCGTCTTCGAAGGGCGCATCGTCCGCGTCGGGCAAATCAAGCACCGTCAGCGCAGTCCGCGGCTTGTCGCCAAGCCAGTTGATCATGAACGGCGTAACTTCCTCATCGGCCGCATTCCACGAGTACGCCGCGGAATCATCTTCCGGCAGCGTCCAAAGATTCATGTTTGCTCCTGCCGCGTGCCGGTCGCGCACGGCAACGAACAGATTCGGCGTTTCAAATCCCAGGGTTGAGCCCGTCAGGCTCGTTGTGGCCACGCCGGAAACCTCCGCACTTCCGGGGTTCGTTACATCCAGCGCAACCGGCCGTCCGTCGATTACCGCCAGCGTAGGAGTCTGTCCGTAAGGGAACACATCGGTGAGCTGCAAGTTGAACGTTGCACCGGTCAGACGAAGCTTTTGCCTGCCAATCTCATTGAAGAGCTTGGCCCCGTCGCCGAGCAGCGCCGGGACGCTGGATACCGGGTACCACACCACGTCGCCAAAGCCGCGCAGTCCGGTGAAATCCACGCCGATCCCGTCCCAATCCGAGTGAAACGCCACCTGGTTCGGCGCCCCTATGGCCGTCAGCCGTTTCGCGTTCGGTGCTATCTCACCGGAATAAGTTACATCCAGCCGCAGGTTCGCTCCCGGCGCAAGCGGTGTGGCCAGCGGAACCGCCGCCTCGTGTAACTGCCCGGTGTGGTCGGCGTCCGAATTCAGCGTTGCCACCGGAAAATTCGCGTCGCGGCCATTCACGCGGATCCCGTCCCAGGTTAGCGACGAGGAGATTTGCAGCGGAATCTCTTTCAGGGGCGTCGCGCCGTCGTTCCGCACCGCAATCAGCGCGCGCACTCCGATATGCCGCTGCGCCACATCCAGGTGCACATCCAGGTCATACGATGTAAAGCGCACTGCCTGTCGTTCTGCATCCGTGGCGACAGGCGCATCGCCGGATTGCGCAGCAGCCACTGCAGCAGGACCGGCAACCGTTGTCTGTCCGTTCTCATCCGTCGATCGCGAAAAGACGATCTTCCCCGGCATTTGCGGCGCTGCCTGAGCCGGCTGCTGCGCGCCTTGCGATGAATTGTTCGATTGCGCCCCGCAGGGCAAGACTGCCAAACCGGCCGCGATTGCGGTGACACCGGCCAATAAAACCTTCATGAACCTAAGCCTTTCTGCATTGCTGATTTTGACGCGGCAGCCGGACTTGGGAGAGCGGCCAGGGCGTGCCGGCGCTGCCGTGCCGCCTCATACAGCACTACCGCGCCGGCCGCCGACACGTTCAACGAACTCACTCCTCCGGCCATGGGAATGCGCAGCAGATAATCGCACGTTCGCCGCACAAGTTCGTGCAGGCCAGCACCTTCCCGTCCCAGAACCAGCACGCAATCGCCGCTCAGGTCGAAGCGATCGTAGTCGGTCTCGCCGCGCTCATCGAGGCCGACAATCCACAGATTGCGCCGCTTCAATTTCTCCAGGGCCTGCACTAGGTTCACCACCCGCGCAATGCGCAGGTGCTCGGCCGCTCCCGCGCTCGCCTTGACCGCCGCGGGGCTCAAAGGGGCTGCGCGCCGCTCGGTCAGGATCACACCGTCAACCCCGGCCCCATCCGCCACGCGCAGCAATGCCCCCAGATTCTGCGGATCTTCAACCCCGTCCAGGGCAAGAACCAGCCGCGTCTCAGATATTTTGGTTCCCGGCTTGTGCTCGAACAGGTCCTCGATGGAAAGAAATTCCTGCGTCCGCACCATCGCCACTACTCCCTGGTGCGCATCCGTATTCGCAGCCAGTGTCAACTCCTCGCGTGGCTCGCGCCTCACCTGAATTCCAGCCTCACGGCATTGCGCAGCCAGGCGCTCCAGCCGCTCGTCGTGGCGTTCCTGCGCCATTAGCACCTGGTCGATGCGCCGCTTCCCCGCGCGCAGAGCCTCCGTCACCGGGTGCAGGCCGTACAAAACTTCCATGTATTTAGTCTAAAAGACTCATCCCCGCCGGCATGAAAACAGAAAAGGCGGACGCGCCGGTCCCCTTCAACCGTTCGGCGCATCCGCTCCCGGGCAACAGGAGAGACTCCAATTCAGAACGAGTACTTCGCCGTAAACTGCAACTGCCGCGGATTCACCAGCAGGGAATTGAATTTGCCAAAACTTCCGGAAGAGAAATTGGTAGTGAGCGCGTTGAAGCGGACTGAGTTAAGCACGTTAAATGCCTCCACCGATACGCGCAGGGTCTGCCCCTCAAAGGTCTTGAAGTCCTTTGCCAGCCCGTTGTCCATGTCAAAGTAGCCGTCGGCGCGGAAATTATTGCGTTGTCCGGCCTCGCCGGGATAGACAAAGCGAAGTTTGGCCGCAGCGGAGGAAGGCGTGTCATTGGCAAAAACCGTCTCATAGCCGGTATTTCCGCTCGTCACATAACGGTGATGACCGGTAGTCGCAATCGGCTCGGTCGCAATCATCTGCGATGAGGCCGCAAAGTTGGTGCCGTAGACGCTCGAGGTCACTGTCCACGGCAGCGCCGTGCTGAAGTGCAGCACTCCCGTGAGCTGCCACCCGCCGACAAATTCTTCCAGGAGTCCGCTCGCCCCGGTCAGGAAATGACCACCTCTTCCAAACGGGGAGTTCACCAGATAATCGGCGGTGATGTTATGCCGCACATCGAAGTCTGACGGCCCATAATTCCCGGCTGGATTGAGGGTATTGCTGATGCGGTTATAACTCGTTCCCGCGCGCTCCGGCGAAGATCCAAGGTCCATCGACTTCGCATAGGTGTAATTGAAGTCATATTGCACTCCATAGTGAAGCGACTGCCGCAGGCTGATTTGTCCGGCGTTGTAGTTGCTCGTGCCGATTGTCGATTGCGCAAACATCGATCCGTATTGCGGGAAGAAAAAATGATAAGTCGATCCATCCGCCCACCCCGATGTTAAAACATCATATTGATAAAGAATGTCGGTTTCGTTTCCTATGTCTCCATAAAGCTCTTTGGCATATACGGCCTGTGTGCCTTTGTAAGTCGTCCCTTTATAGGTGTAGGTCGCATTCGGGAACACATCCTGCCAGTACTGCATGTTCGGCACATTCGCTGGACTAATACCCTGGTCGGCCATCCTGGCGATCTGGCCCATGGCCTGGAAATAGGTCTGCCCGCTGCCCGGATCATAGAGGTTGTTTGGCTGCGAAGCATCCCAGCTTGCCAACAGGTGCCGTCCCAACCGGCCCACATAGCCCACGCTCAGGTCAAGCCCGTGACTCAGGCTACTCTCCACCGTCAGGTCGATGGTCTGCGCGTAAGGGGTCTTCTGTGTGCGATTGATATTCGAAGTAAAATTGAAGCTGTTATCCGGCGGCGTATATGGGAGAGTAAGCGTTCCTGTGCTTCCCGTGGTCGTCGGCACATTGTTATAGCTGGTAAATCGCGGCGAGTTATCAATACTCCCGTAGGAATTCACCGTTGACGAATTGAGCTTGAATCCGCCGGACGAGTCGAACGCATCAATGATCGAATCGCCGAAGTGACTGTAAGAGATTCCATATCCGGCGCGCACCGAATACTTTCCGTTTGGCGACCACGCAACTGCAAAGCGCGGCGCAAAATTTGCCTTTTGCGGCGTCCAGTAATCGGGTGCGTTATTGGCCTTGCCGGCCGGTGCGTAAGTGATCCGCGTGCTGTAACTCGATCCTGTTTCCGCCGCGGCGATG
>JASHOY010000200.1 GCA_030038435.1 Acidobacteriaceae bacterium
AGCGTGCGCGCGGTCGTTTTTTGCCACCACGATCAGACCACTGGTGTCTTTGTCGAGACGGTGTACGATGCCGGGCCTCAGCTCGCCACCTGCCGAAGAGAGCGCATTGAAGCGATAGAGCAGAGCATTGACCAGTGTCCCACGGCTGCGCGCGTCCTCGGTGGACCCGGAGCCCGCATGGACCATCATTCCCGCGGGCTTGTTCACCACCGCAATATCCGCGTCTTCATAAACAACGTGCAGCGGAATATCTTCGGGAACCGCCTTTAGCGGCGCGGGGCGGGGATCTCCAATGATGGTGATCCGTTCACCGCCGTGCAGCCTCCAGGATGCCTTTTCGCCGCGGCCATCCACCGTAACCGCGCCTTGATCGAGCAGCAACTGCACACGCGAGCGGCTGATGCCCTCAAGCTGCGCAGTCAGGAATTGATCGAGCCGCTGTCCCGCCGCTTCTTGCGGCGTTTCAAGGATGCGTGGCGGCGCGCTTTCCCGGGAGTCACTCATTTGGGGCTTCGCGCGCCGCGCCGGTGGTTATGCCCGGTTCAGAGTTCCCCGCACAGGCTGCGCGCGCATCAGCCGGCCGAGGCGTGCGGCCGCGTTGACGCAGCAGCAGCGCCGAAGCCAATACCAGCACAATCGCGGCAATCTGCGGTCCATCGAGCACCCCGCCAAAAACCGAGCCACGCCCGTCGCGATCACGCCAGAGCTCGGACAGGAATACGGTGACGCCGGTTCCTATCATCCACAGACCGGCGGCGTCGCCTCGCTGCTTCAACCAGGGCACGGTCACGACCAGCAGAATGGCGAGGGTGAGGAAACCCAGCGCTGCGTAAGCCTGCACGGGGTGCAGCGGGACGCCAAGCGGGGTGCCGCTCCATCGGGCAGCAAGGGGATCTGTGTAGGTCACCGCCCAGGGAAGTTTTGCGCTTGCTTCCACTCCGTAGCCCGATCCGGAGAGCAATTCACCGATCTGTTCGAAAGCCAAACCCAGCGCCAGCGGGGCGGTGACCGCGTCGGCCGCAGCGATCACCGGCAGCTTCTGCCAGCGCGCGTAGATCCAGGCGCAGGCGATGCCCGCAGCGGCGCCGGCTGCGCCCACCAGGGGATGGTGGATCATGGCCAGCATGAAGATCCAGGAGGGATGGCGCAACAGCACACGCCAGTTCAAAAGCAGCAGGAAGAGCCGCGAACCAAGCATGGCCGCAAAGAGGGAGATGACGCAGAGATTCCAGACGTGGCCCGGGTTGAGGCGCAAGAGACGTGCCGTGTGCTGCGCCAGCAGCAGGGCCAGCACCACTCCCAAGGCCGTTACCGCGCCATAGGAGGGGATCAAAACGGCGCCAATGTGGAAAAGTACGGGATGCACTCAGATCAGCATACGGCATTCGTGGATCAGCCGCAGCGGCCCAGCTTCAGCGGGGAGAAATCGCCATAAGACCGCAGGCCGGAGCAAGAAGAATCCGGCCCACGGGGCCGTGGGCGATGGGCTGGTGAACCCGTCCTAAGACGGTGGAGCTCCCCGCGGTTCGTTAGGCATTCCGGACTGGCGGACACGGCACACAGAACCGATTGTCGAGTCGAGCCCCTGTTCAATGAATGTAGGTTCAACCAGCTTTTATCACCCACCTGCTTTGCAGGCCGGTTCCTATTGCGGATAGTAGGGTGTTCCCCGCGGAAATACAAGTCTTGTGCAACGAAGGTGGGATGTGCTACGTTCTTTGCCCCGGTTTTGAAACCGCTCCCGGAATGGAACTCCGGTGGAAAAAACAGGCTACGAGGCGGTCTTCCGCTTCTCCTCCAGCACTTCGTCGAGCAGTCCGCGGAGGCTGGCGGTGCGTAACCGTCCGATCGTGGTATCTGCAGAGCCGGCCATCGACAACTCATCGGCCAGGTTCAGGGCGGCCAGCACAGCCACACGCAGCGAATCCACGGTGCGCCCCTCCGATGCTACGGCGCGCATCTTGGCGTCGACCGTCGCAGCCAGCTCGCGGATGTGTTCAGAGTTCTGCCCGTAGAGATGATAGGTCTGGTCGTAAATCTCCACGGTCACATATTCCATCGGCTTGTCGTGCTGGTCGGCCATGCACTGTCTCAAATTTCGATTGCGTCAAGCTGCGTCAGCAGCCGTTCCACGCGTTGCCGGATATGATCGCGCTCGGCGCGAAGCGCGTCGAGATCCTTATGCAACTGGTCGGCAAGCTCTTTCTCCTCTCGCGCCTGCGCTTCTGCTTTTGCGGCCCGATCTTCGGCGGCGGCGCGCGCCGAACGTTCGTGCTTGACCACCTCCACGGCCCGCAAAATCCGCTCTTCCAGCGCTGAAAAATCGTCCGCGCTCACCGCCAGCGCGGTCCCTTCGCCGTGTGTTTCATGATTTTCCTGCGCCTCAGCAACGGTTTCAAACTCCGGAAATGACTGCGACATCAAATAAACTCCTCCGCGCACTTGCACTCTGCCCGGTCAGTATAGCGCCGATGGCCATTGCATTTCCGGGCTACATTCGCAGCCGCGCACCAGCTTTGCCAACGGCCGCCGTCACCTGTGCTTGAAAATCCTGCAGTTCCTCTTCGCGCAGGGTGCGGTCGGCGGCCTGGAAGGTTGTGCCCAGCAGCAGTGAGTATTCGCGCTCGCCGAGGCGCGCGTTCTGAAAGACCTCGCGCACCCGCCACTCGGTAAGTTCGGGAATGTTCAAGCCGGCAAGGGCTTCCTCGATCATTTCCCATGAAATGCTACGGTCGAGCACCAGGGAAAAGTCGCGCCGCACGGGCTGGAATCGCGAAATCTCCCGCGCTGCGCGCTTGCGCAATGGCAGCTTGTACAGCCGGTCGAGATAGAGCTCGCCGAGCAACACCGGCTCTTTCAATTTGCGCGCCGCCGCCTCTCGGGGATGCAATTGGCCAAACCATCCCATCGTGACACCGTCGGCTACCACGCGCGCAGCCCGGTATGGATGCAGCCAATCCGGCGTGAGCGCGGCTTCGGGCGGAAAGCGATCGAAGTAGATCGATCCCGCTTCGAACCGCGCCAGGAGCTGCTCCACGACCCCTTTCAGATCGTGAAACTCAATTGCCCGCATTGGATGCAAGGCGCTTCGCTCGGGCATTGCACCCACCGCACCAAAAGAAACAGCGGGCCGTTCCGCGACCTTTTCTGTGCCTCCGCTGAACACCGCGCCGAGCTCGAAGAGCCGCACATCGCTGACATCGCGGTGAAGATTGCCGGCAACCATGCTGAGCATTCCCGGAACCAATGACGGCCGCATCACGCCGGCTTCTTCACTCAAGGGATTACCGAGTGGCACCACCAGCGCCGGCTGCGGGGCTGTCAGTGCAGCGTCGATTGCGGAACAGAAGGTGCTGGAAATCGCCTCATGAAATCCTGCGGCCAGCAGCGCGGCGCGCACCGCCGCTTCCTGGTCGGCCCAGGGTCGCGCCCGCACACCTTGGCCATACGCAGGCAGGGTATTGGCAAAGCGGTTGTAGCCATAGACGCGCGCGACCTCTTCGATGAGATCGATCTCGCGCTCCAGATCCAGACGCCAGCTAGGCAGCGTCACCGGCCACGCCTCATCGGGCAGGAGCGTCCCGCTGACTCGCTGATGCGCTGACATGCCGACTTGCTGAAGGCCGCATCCCAATGCGGTCAGCACCTTTTGCACGGTCGCC
>JASHOY010000027.1 GCA_030038435.1 Acidobacteriaceae bacterium
TGTCTCACTATGGATGAAGCCTTCCCGCTGCTATGATTCCGGTTTTCCAGAGAATTTCGGCAAACTGAAGTAACCAGCGTATAAGGAGTTCACGGGTGATCCATCTTCGGGCTCGGCACACTTCCGGTATTGTTTTTCTTCTGGTCTTGTTGTTCTCAATTCCACAAACCCACGCGGCGCCCCGCAAAGGCCACAGCGTAATTCTGGGCGCGGTACGCCACGTACCGTATTCCAAAGAAGGCGATCCCTCCGGCGCGCAGCCCGGCGAAACTTCGCTTGAAATCCGCGCCTTACTCGTCGATGGCGTGCTCAAGGAGTGGACCACCGGCGAGGCTCACGACGTAACCGACCGCAGCTTCGTGGTCCGCCGCGTCATCCGCATGAACGACGCGCTGCCCACCGACACCAAAGAGCATTGGGTCTGGCAGCGCGGCCCGTGGCTGCTCATCGACCGCGTGACCGGCCACATTACGCCGCTCAGGCTCCCCGATTACAACCCCGGCGTGAGCCAGGTGGTCTGGTTCCGCGACTACGCCGCCTACTGCGGCGTAACCCCAAGCGGCAAAAGCCTTTATGCGGTGGTATCGCAGCTCGCCGTGCGCAAGCCGGTGCTGGCTAAAAAGCTCTCGGCCTTCGACGAGGACAACCACCCTGAGCCGGCCTGCGCGCCGCCGGTGTGGCAGCGCGATCCCATGCGCATAACATTTAATCCAGCCGGCAAGGACGCCGTCAGCTACGGCATCGTTCCCGGCTCGGCCGTGCTGGTGGAGGACTCCGACGACGAGGATGAGACTCCCGCCCGCGCGCCGGCTGCACAGCCGTCCACGGCCGCACCATCGTCGCCGGCCACGCAGGCGGCCCCGGCATCGAAGCCTCAAAAATAGCCGAATGCAAGCTACAGCGGTTCCACAGTAGCTGTTTCCCGAAGCAAGGATGCTAAGTGGCTTTTTCATCTCCGGGGTCCCCAGCGACAGGTTTTTCGCCGCTGGGGTGGAAGTAAAAGCCACCCTGATTGATGTCAGAAAAGGCTACAAGTACTGTGGAACCGCTCTAATGGTGCTCATCCTTCCACAAGCGCCAAAGCAGCCAGACCATAAAAGCCACGGCGAGAATGTCGGGGATCAGCAGCAGCCATCCCCGGAGCGATCCATGCATGGAGCCGGTTCCTTGTCCCGCTGCCCGGTCTCCGCACCGTCGTCCTCCCAGCCGGAAGCGTGCGCGGCGGCCGCGTTCGCCCCACCGGCATTCTTGTGGATTGGCCAACCGAAAGCAGTCTGTCTCCAGAAGAATGCGCCGCGGCTAAGGATTCGCTAGGCAACCCATAAGAACTTTATAAAGAGCCATCGCAACGCCCAGGCTGCCGCGTTTTTGCCGCCCGTCTTGACACGCAAGAGGGCGCGCGTATCTTATCTTTTTAGGCATTCTTTTTGGAAGCCGGAGGGTGAATCCGCGGCTGCGGTTGGTTTGTCCAGGCGGTTTCACACCAGTTTCCGGAGAAGGCCGTGTCGAACAGGAAGCAGAAGGCAGGAACCAGGCCCGTATCCGCTGGGGGGATCGTGAGCAACACAGCCCCGGATACGCCGTCCGGCTCCTTCGCTTGAAGCCTGGGCCTCAAGCTGACTTGCCCCAGGCAGTTCCCGGAGACAAAATCTGTGAGGCCGCGCCAGCTTTATCGCCGCGCGCCTGTGTCCTGATGGGCGGCCGGCGATAGCCCCAGGGCGAGCAAAGGAAGAGCGTGACGACAAGTTTGGCATTGTTGGCGGCTGCGCCCGCCGCGGGGGCAGGTAGCGGCTTCTCATTGCTTCTGCCCATCCTGCTGTTCATCCCCATCTTCTATCTGTTGCTCATCCGTCCGCAGCAAAAGCGGCAGAAGCAGTGGCAGCAGATGCTGGGCAGCATCAAGACCGGCGACCGCGTAACCACAGCCGGCGGCCTGCGCGGCGTGATTCTCTCCATCAAGGATGACGCGATCGTGATCCGCGTCGCCCCCGACAACCTTAAGCTCGAGATCGCCAAATCGGCCATTGCCTCCGTGACCGCGCAGGAGGGGGCATCAGGCTCGTAAGGATTGAAGCAGAGATACGAAACCATGAAGAAGAATCTCAGAAATCAGATTGCCTTGATCGTCGCCGTTCTGCTGGTCTTTCTCTACGGCATCTTCCGCATGCCTTCCGGTCTGAGCGGCCAGGACCTGCTGCAGGCGATCACCCAACATATCCATCTGGGCCTCGACCTGAAGGGCGGCGCGCACCTTATTCTCCAGGTGCAGGTCTCAGACGCGGTCAATGACGAGACCACCAACACCATCCAGGACATCGAAACCGATTTCCGGAAAAACAACCTGACCTTCTCTCAGGTTTACAAGCCCGATCCGAAGAAGCCCGACGTCATCCGCATCGACGGCACGTCGGGCGCGCAGGCTGCCGCCATAAGCTCGCTGCTCGATGGCGTCAGTTACTCCAATGAGTATGACGTCTCGCAGGGCGACAACAACTCCTGGACGCTGACCATGAAGCCCAACTTCGAGAGCGACCTGGATAAGCGCACCGTTCAGCAGGCTATCTCCACCATCACGGACCGCGTGAATTCTCTGGGCGTCACCGAGCCGCAGATCGCGCCCTACGGTCTGGGAGCCAACCAGATTCTGGTGGAGCTGCCCGGGGTGAGCGACATGAACCAGGTGAAGCAGATGATCAAGTCCACGCTGCGGCTTGAGATTCACCCCGTGATCGGGGGACCGTTCCCCACGCAGGCGGCGGCCCAGGCCAGCGTGGGTGGCGCGCTTCCTCCCGATGAGGAGATTCTGCCTGCCGAGGGCGAGCTGGCCGGCGCCGGCGGCAGCGGCAGCTATTACGTCCTTCAGAGCGCGGCCGTTGTGGCAGGGAGCGATTTCCGCTCCGCGACCCCCGGCACCAACCCCAATACCGGCCAGCGCGAGGTCGACTTTACACTCACCGACGAAGCCGGCGATAAGTTCTGGAATTACACCAGCGCCAACGTGGGCAAGAGCATGGCCGTGGTCATGGGCGGCACCGTGCGCGAGGTGGCCACCATCCAGAGCGGCATCCGCGACAGCGGCGAGATCACCGGCAGCTTCAGCCCCGACGAGGTGATGGCGCTCTCCAAGCTTCTGCGCAGCGGCTCGCTGCCGGCGTCGCTTACCTATATCGACGAGAACACGGTGGGCGCCACGCTGGGCGCCGATTCCATCCGCGAGGGCGTGACGGCGGCCATCGTCGGCATGCTGCTGGTGTGGATCTTCATGCTCGTTTATTACAAGGGATCGGGCGTCAATGCCGACCTCGCTCTGTTCCTGAACCTCGTCATCCTGCTCGGGTTCATGGGCTTCACGGGCGCCACGCTCACATTGCCCGGCATCGCCGGCGTCATCCTTACCATCGGCATGGGCGTCGATTCCAACGTGCTGATCTTCGAGCGCATCCGCGAGGAAATTCGCGCCGGCAAGGCGGCTGTCGCCGCCGTGGATCAGGGCTTCGCCCATGCGTGGACCACGATTCTGGATACGCACGTGACGACCATTGTTTCGGCCGCGTTCCTGTTCATCTTCGGAACCGGGCCGGTGAGAGGTTTTGCGACTACGCTCACCTTTGGTCTTACCGCGAACCTCTTTACGTCGGTGTACGTCTCGCGCGTCATCTTCGAGGCGCACCTGAACAACTTGAAGACCGGTGAGATGGTCTCGATCTAGGGACCGAGGGACCAGAAAAAGGGACCACGAAACGGGTTGGGAGCGTGGCTCCCAGCGAAAGGGAAGAGAATCAGTGGAATTCTTTCACAGCGTCAACATAGACTGGCTCGGGAAAAAGTGGTATTTTCTCGCCTTCTCTTTAATTTTCAGCGTCGCAGGCGTCATCTCTATGAGCTGGCATTGGGTGCACATCGGCAGTCCGGTTCCCTTGGGCGTGGACTTCAGCGGTGGCACGCAGGTGACGGTGGAGTTTCCGCAGGAGCCGAATTTGACCAGGATTCGCCAGGCGGTGGACACCGCCGGACTGACGAAGGCCTCGATTTCAACCGTTGGCGGTGGGCCGAATCAGGTGCTGATCAGCCTGCCTGAAGAAATCAACGAAAACGCCCTGGACGTGGGCCGCGCGGAGATCGAAAGCGCGCTGCGTCAGCGCTACTCCAGCAACTTTATCGTGCGCAGCGTACAGGTTGTGGGTCCCACGGTAGGGCGCCAGCTCGAACGGCAGGCAGCGCTGGCTACCCTTTACTCGATGCTGGGCATGCTGGTCTATCTCTGGTTCCGTTTTCAGTTGATTTATGGCGTGGCTGCGGTGGTGGCCTGCTTCCACGACACGCTGATTACCGTCGGCGCCTTTTCGCTGGCAAGCTCATTCGGTTTCAGCGGTCTGGAGCTAAGCCTCACTGTCATCGCCGCTATTCTCACGCTGATCGGCTACTCGATGAACGATACCATCGTCGTCTTCGACCGCATCCGCGAGAATCTCCGCATTACGCGGCGGGAGCCGCTGCCGGACCTGGTCAACCGCAGCATCAATCAGACGCTGAGCCGGACGGTGCTTACCTCGGGCCTGACATTTCTCACCGTCCTCTCGCTTTTTGTCTTCGGCGGGCAGGTGCTGAGGGGTTTTTCGTTTGCCTTAGTGGTGGGAATTCTGATAGGTACTTATTCATCCATTGCTGTGGCGTCCCCGATGCTGGTGGCGTACCAGGAATGGCGGGCCAAAAAAGGAAAGTCCACGGCGCTGCCGTCGGCAAGGCGCGCACGCGGGTAAAGGAGCATGACTTCGTTTTCACGCTGGCGTTTTCCTGCATCCATGGTATGGGGGGTACTTTTGCCGGCTTCCGATTCGGTTTTGAGGAGCGGCTGATTGCGTGCAGGCTGAAGGCAGAGCGCATACTCGACCTGCACCGTTTTTGCAGCAAATTTTGCATGTAGACCACCGTTCTGATAAGGTGGATTCGCTTCTATAGGACAACTTCCGGCTGCGGGAACATTCATCGTCCCCGCGGTGTCTAAAATAGAGGTAACCA